>CAMYKD010000055.1 GCA_947258885.1 uncultured Kiloniellales bacterium
CGAACGCCGGATCCGCGAGGGCGGCGCCAGCGCGGAGGCGTGAGCGCCCGTCAATGTTAGGATCTTGAAATTCGAGCAGGTCGATACCCAAGAAGAACAGAGTTCGCCACCAACTGTTAAGTCTTTGATATTTATAATTGACTAGTGTTCCGCTCGTTTTTCGCGCGTAGATTGTCCCTCAAGGTCTGCCGGAGCGTAGAGCCGACGGCATCGACGAAATGCTGCGCCAGGCTCCTCCAATCCGATAGACTGCCCCATGACCCCGTCGCACCACCGCTTCGCCATGACCCTGGCCATATTGTTCCTGGCCGAGGCGGCCGCGCTCGCGATCGCGCCCTACGACCGGCACGACTGGCTGCTCGAGAACGTCCTTACGGTGGTCTTCGCCGTCGTGCTGGTCGCGAGCTACCGCCACCTGCCGCTGTCACGGATCTCCTACACGCTGATCTTCCTGTTCCTCTGCCTGCACGAGGTGGGCTCGCACTACACCTACGCCGAGGTGCCCTACGACGCCTGGGCCGTGGCCCTGACCGGCGGCTCCGTGAACGAGCTGCTCGGCTGGGAGCGCAACCACTTCGACCGCCTGACCCACTTCGCCTACGGCCTTCTGCTCGCCTATCCGCTGCGCGAGGTGTTCCTGCGCGTGGCCGACGTGCGCGGCTTCTGGGGCTACTTCCTGCCGCTCGACTTCACCATGTCGACCTCGATGCTCTACGAGCTGGTCGAGTGGGGCGCGGCCGAGGTCTTCGGCGGCGAGCTGGGCATGGCCTACCTGGGCACCCAGGGCGATGTCTGGGACGCCCACAAGGACATGGCGCTGGCCAGCCTGGGCGCGGTCCTCGCCATGTCGCTGACCGTGGCGGTCAACGTCCGCCTGCGCCGGGACTTCGCCCGCGAGTGGGCCGAAAGCCTGCGCGTGAAGCACCCCCTGCCGCGCGGCGAGGTCTCGTTCGCCCGGCTCTGGCGCATGCGGAAAAGGGACTGACCCGGACGGACCCGCGCGGCTCCGGTATCGGGTTGGACCAGCATCCTGTATAGTGGGTGTGCACGCGCCGTCCTCTCGCGGGAGAGTGCCATGGTCGACCCAACCGCCCCCCGGCCCGCCACCCATGACGTGGAGAACCAGGCGCCGCCCCTGGTGGACTTCAACCTGTACGAAACCGACCGCTGTCTGGTCGAGTCGGTCGCGCGCGAGGGCGCCGGCTGGGCCGGGGGCCGGCTTGCGGACTTCGGCGCCAGGGCCGGCAGCGCCGAGGTGATCGAGCTCGGCCACCTGGTCAACCGGCACGTACCGGTGCTGAAGACCCACGACCGTTTCGGCCACCGCATCGACGAGGTCGAGTTCCATCCCGCCTGGCACGAGCTGATGGCGCTCGGCATGGCGGCGGAAATCCACGCCCTGCCCTGGAACGACCCGCGGCCGGGCGCCCAGGTCGCCCGCGCCGCGCTCGCGTTCATGCTGAACCAGGTCGAGAGCGGCGTCTGCTGCCCGCTCGTCATGACCCTGGCCAGCGTTCCGGCCCTGCGCCACCAGCCGGAGGTCGCCGCCGAGTGGGAGCCGCGCGTGCGCGCCACGCAATACGACCGGCGCCCGATCCCGTCCGAAGACAAGACCGCCGCCACCATCGGCATGGCCATGACCGAGAAGCAGGGCGGCTCGGACGTGCGCGCCAATTCGACCAAGGCCGAGCCGGTCGGCGCCGGCGGGCCGGGCGGCGAGTACCTCCTGACCGGGCACAAGTGGTTCTGCTCCGCCCCCATGTGCGACGCCTTCCTGACGCTCGCCTACGGCCCGGGCGGCCTCAGCTGCTTCCTGGTGCCGCGCCGGCTGCCGGACGGCACGCGCAACCGCCTCTTGCTGCAGCGACTCAAGGACAAGCTCGGAAACCGCTCGAATGCCTCCGCCGAGATCGAGTACGACCGCACCTGGGCGCGCATGGTCGGCGAGGAGGGCCGCGGCGTGCCGACGATCATCGAGATGGTGCACCACACCCGGCTCGACGTGGCGATCTGCTCGGCCGCGCTGATGCGCCAGGCGCTCGCCCAGGCGAGCCACCACGCGGCCCATCGCTCGGCCTTCCAGCGGCGCCTGATCGACCAGCCGCTGATGCAGAACGTGCTGGCCGACCTGGTGGTCGAGTCCGAGGCCGCGACGGTCCTGGTGATGCGCGTCGCCCGGGCCTTCGACGAGGGCCGCAGGGACGAGGGCCAGCGCGCCTTCGCCCGCCTGGCGAACGCGGTCACCAAGTTCTGGATGTCGAAGCGG
Source organism: uncultured Kiloniellales bacterium (assembly GCA_947258885.1). Taxonomy (GTDB): domain Bacteria; phylum Pseudomonadota; class Alphaproteobacteria; order Kiloniellales; family JAKSDN01; genus CAMYKD01. The sequence goes on from CAMYKD010000055.1 coordinate 2,267, forward strand.
GCGCCCGACTTCGTGTTCGAGGCCATGGAGTGCCACGGCGGCAACGGCTACGTCGAGGAATCGATCCTGCCCCGGCTCTACCGCGAGGCCCCGGTAAGTTCGATCTGGGAGGGCTGCGGCAACGTGATCGCGCTCGACATCCTGCGGGCGATCCGCAGGGAGCCCGACTCGCTGGACGCGTACTTCGCCGAGTTGGCGCCGGCCAGCGGCGCCGACCGGCGTCTCGACGTGGCGATCGGCGAGGTCCGCGACCTGGCCAGCCGGCCCGCCGAGCTCGAGCCCCGCGGTCGGCGCCTGGCCGAACGCATGGCGCTGACGCTGCAGGGCGCGCTGCTGGTGCGCCACGGCGACCCGCGGATCGCCGAGGCCTTCTGCCGCTCCCGTCTGGACGGCGACCGGGGCGCGACCTACGGCACCCTGCCCCCGGACCTGCCGTTCCGCGACATGATCGACCGCGCCCGACCGCGAGTCCCCTGAGCGGGGCACGCGAGATGACCCCCTTGACGCAGGGCGTAATTGCTCCTAATTTCGTATTACACTATGTATTACACAAGCGAGGCAGGATCGTGAGCACGCGAACGGTTCGATTGGATGACAAGTCGGAAGAGATCCTGGAGGAGATCCGCCGCACCACGGGTCTATCCGCCTCTGCCGCCCTCAAGCGAGGCTTGCGAGCCCTGCGCGAAGAGGTCGGCCGGCAGGCGACGCGCAGGCCGTATCAAATATACGAGCGCCTGGACCTCGGCCCGGGCGGCTATGCCAACTCTCCGTCCACCGACGCAAAGTCAGCCGCCAAGCGCGCAATCCGACTCAAGCACCGCCGATGATCCTAGTGGACACGGGACCGCTCATCGCGCTCTTCGATCCGCGCGATGCCCGGCACGTCCGCTGCCGCGAGATCCTCGAGTCTATCCGCACGCCCTTGCAAACCACCCTTCCCGTGCTGACCGAAGCCTTTCATATCCTCTCTCCCGACAGCCGCGGCTCCGACAGCCTGCGCGAGTTTGTTCTGCTCGGCGGCACAAGCGTATGGTTCTTCGATGCGCCTAGCCTCGAGCGCGCCTTCGAGCTCATGGAGGTCTATCGCGACCATCCCATGGACTTGGCCGATGCTTCACTCATCGCCGCCGCCGAAGCCCTGGGCACACGCAAGGTCTTTACGATAGACCGACGGGATTTCGGGACCTATCGCGTAAAGCGCGGTCATCGGCACTATCCGGTCGAAATGATCCCATAGGGGATCTGGTTCTCTGGTGGGAAACTCCTCGCACCGTTCGCCGCGGACTTTCGGCGCCATGCGCCTTGTAGCTGGCGGCTGTGATCGAGGCAGACGAATTTTTGACTTGAAATGGGCCGCGGAAACCGGCATATGCCCGGCTTTCCGGCACAGCCCGGGTCATCTGCTGGTTGGGGGGGACGCCCGATGTCCAATGTACGCGCCCTCTTCCAATTGGGGATGGACTTGGATCCAGATTCAAGCACCGCCCAAACGGAAGACGGACCTTTCGCTTGCGGCGCCGCGCCGGCGCAGCCTGGCGAGAAGGACTTCTTCATCGAACGCGACGGCGTGAAATACGCCGGCACCCATCTGATCATCGACCTGCTGGGCGCCGAGCGGCTCGACGACCTCGAGCACATAGAGCGGACGCTGAGGGACTGCGTGGATTCGGCCGGAGCGACCCTGCTCCACATCCACCTGCACCACTTCACGCCCAACGGCGGCGTGTCGGGCGTGGCGGTGCTGGCCGAGTCGCACATCTCGATCCACAGCTGGCCCGAGTGCGGCTATGCGGCGCTCGACGTGTTCATGTGCGGCGCGGCGGAGCCGGAGCGGACCGTCGAGGTCCTGCGCCAGGCGTTCCGTCCGGCCCGCCTGGTGGTCGGCGAGCACCTGCGGGGCAAGGGGATATGACGGATTGGGTCGAGGAGACCCTGCACAAGGACCTCCACATCAAGCTGAAGGCCGACCGGGTGCTTTTCGACAGCGAGAGCGCGCACCAGCGGCTGGTCCTGTTCGAGAACGCGACCTTCGGTCGTGTCCTGGCGCTGGACGGCGTCATGCAGACGACCGAAAAGGACGAGTTCATCTATCACGAGATGCTTTCTCACCCGCCGATCCTGGCCCACGGCCGGGTGCGCAAGGTACTGATCGTCGGCGGCGGCGACGGCGGCATGCTCGAGGAGGTCCTGAAGCATCGGAGGGTCGAAAAGGTCACCATGGTCGACATCGACGACACGGTGATCGAGCTCGCCAAGCGCCACCTGCGCACGATCTGCGGCGAGGCCTTCGAAGACCCGCGCACCGACCTGGTGGTCGCCGACGGCATCGAATTCGTGGCGAGCTGCCAGGAGCGCTACGACGTGATCATCGTCGATTCGACCGACCCGATCGGCCCGGGCGAGGCGCTGTTCACGGCGGACTTCTACGAAAGCTGCAAGACCTGCCTGACCCCGGGCGGCGTGCTGGTGACTCAGAACGGCGTGCCCTTCCTGCAGAGCGGCGAGCTGGCCGCTACCATGACCTGCCTGCGGCCGCTCTTCGCCGACGCGGGCTGTTATCTGGCAACGGTGCCGACCTATGTCGGCGGGCCGATGGCCTTCGGCTGGGCGAGCGACGATCCGGCGCTGCGCCAGGTCACGGTCGAGATGCTGAAGGACCGCCTGGCCGAGGCGGGCATCGAACCCTGCTACTACACGCCCGAGGTCCACCTGGCCGCCTTCGCCCTGCCGCCCTATATCGCGGAGCTCCTCGGCTGAGCGGAGAGCTGCGAAAACCCGGGGCATCCGACGGCCCGCCCTTTTCCGTGGGTCCGATCCGGGCCGCTAGGTATCGGTGAGGACAAGACGGAAGTAGTCCGCCACCTCGCCGAAACCGTAGGCCACGGCGCCGACAGCCGATAGCGCGGCACACATCAAGAGGGCGAACCACAAGGCCTGGACCGTGTCCTGGGATTCGCTTGCCTTCCGCTGTTCCCGGCGGACTCTGGCGAACTCGCGCAGCCAATCGACGTCCGGACCTTCTCCCGCAGCGCCTTCGCGTTGATCCCAATAGGTTCGCGCTGGCCGCCTTCGCCTGGCGCCGGGCCCGGCCTCGGTTTCGGGCCCGCGCGGCGCCTTGGGCTTGATCCCGGCCCGCGCCGCCTGGTCGAGCGACATCCCGTGGCTGGCGGCCAACCGCTCCGCCGCATCGAGCGCGTTGGCCCGCTCGCCGGGATAGGGGCTTTCCGACGCGAGCCTCATCAGCTTCGCGAAGCGCCGATGCGTCTTCCGGGAAAAGGGCTTCTGGCTCTGAATGAGACCCCCTTCCGCTTCTCTTGTCCCTCGCCGAACGCCATCCGGCCCCGGAGTTTACTCGATATTGCAAGAATTGTTATTCGATCATACCAAAGTATCGATAATATTAAGTTCCATAATTGACGTGTTCGTAATGAATCCCGCCTGCACAAAAAGCGGAAATGAGTCTTTCTTCGCGTGGATCTATCTTGAGGATGCCCGCAAAGCATCGGCACCGGGACGAGACGGCCCCCTGATCTCTAGGCCCCGGCACTTGTTGCTCGCCAAATCGATCTCGATCGAGATGCCTTATCCAGCGCTCGCGCGTTCCGGCTTCGCCGGTTTGGCCTTCTTCGCATTCTTCCCCTTGCGCAGCTCCTCTTCGATCAGCGCGCGGCGCGAGGGCTTGCCGATCAGGGTCTTGGGGATCTCGTTCCGGAACTCGACGCGCCGCGGGATCTCGAAGCTGGCCAGCTTGTCCTTCAGGAACTCGCGCAGTCCGCTGGCCTTCAACTCGGCGCCGTCGCGCAGCTTGACGTAGGCCTTGATGATCTCGCCGCGATGCTCGTCCGGAACGCCGCAGACGACGACCTCCTCGACCGCCGGATGCAGGTAGATCGCCTCCTCCACCATGCGCGGATAGACGTTGAAGCCGCCGGTGATGATCAGGTCCTTGATGCGGTCGATCAGGAACACATAGCCGTCGGCGTCCATGTAGCCGACGTCGCCGGTATGCAGATGGCCGCCGACGAAGGCCGCTTCGTTCGCTTCCGGGCTGTTCCGGTAGCCGGCCATGACCTGCGGCCCGGCAACGCAGATCTCGCCGTGCTCGCCCAGCGGCACCAGCTTGTCCGGGTGCTTCAGCGAGGCGATCTTCACCGTGGTGCCCGGAATCGGCAAGCCGATGGAGTCCGGCCGGTAGGCCCCGGTAAAGGGATTGATGGTGCAGACCGGCCCCGCCTCGGTCAGGCCGTAGCCCTCGACCAGGACGCAGCCGGTCAAGGTCTCGAAGGTCGTCTTGATCGACATCGGCAGCGCCGCGCCGCCGGACAGGCAGTAGTTGAGGCTCGACAGGTCGTACTTGTCGAGGTCCTTCTGCCCGTTGATCGCCGAATACATGGTCGGCACGCCCATGAAGACCGTCGGCCGCTGCTTGTCGATGACCTTCAGCACCTCGCTCACCTTGAAGCGCGGCAGAAGCACGATCTCGGCGCCGATCATCAGGCCCACGTTCATGACGCCGGTCATGCCGAAGACGTGGAACAGGGGCAGGACGGCCAGCACCTTCTCCTCGCCGGGCGCCACCCCGGTCGCCCATATGCGCGTCTGAACGACGTTGGCGTAAAGGTTGGCGTGGGTCAGCTTGGCACCCATGGGCCGGCCCGTGGTGCCGCCGGTGTACTGCAGGACGGCGATGTCTTGCCGGGGATCGATTTCGACCGGCTCGTAGGCCCCGTCGTTGGCGACCAGCTTGTCGAACTTGACGTGGCGCTCGTCGGCCGGGATCGAGCTGATCTCGCTGCGCTTCATCAGCGCAAAGACCGCGTTCTCCGGGAACGGCAGCGCGCCGGTCATGCGGCAGGCCACGATGGTTTCGAGGCAGGTGTCCTCCAGGCGCTCCGCGACCTTCCGGTAGAGGCTGCTCAGGTTCATGGTCACCAGGATGCGCGCGCCGGAATCGTTGATCTGGCGCGCGATCTCGCGCTCGGCATAGAGCGGGTTGAAGTTGACGACCGTGCCGCCCGCCCTGATCACCGCGTGGTAACAGATGACGTAGTAGGGCGAGTTGGGCAGGAACAGGCCGACCCGCACGCCCTTGGTCACGCCCAGCTCCTGGAAGCCCTTGGCCGCCCGCGCGACCAGAGCGCCGAACTCCTTGTAGCTGTACTTCTTGCCCAGGAACTCGAGACACGGCCGCCCGGAAAAGGCCGAAACCGCCTCGTCCACGATGGCTGACAGCGGCTTGGCCGGGATATCGACCTCCCAGCTCACGCCCTCCGGATAGGACGCTTCCCAGGGATAGGGCCGCTCGGGGGCCGGCGCCTCGTCGATCCTGCCCTTGTAGAACGCCAGCAGAAACGAAAGCGCGTTCCGAACGCCGGTCATCACTCTCGCTCTAATCACCGGTCCTCCATCCGGGGCTGAAGTGCGGCGGTCCCGCTAGGCCCCTCGTCCACCTGTCCAATCCCCGCCCTCACCTCCATTAGGTAGGCCGTCCGGAGCACTCCGCCACCTCTCAGTCCGGTACTCCGGCGCGGCCCGCCATCGAGACCAGGCCGGAGTCCCGCCCATTTGCTTAGCAAGAAAGGGATAACGCATTGATAACAAGCCGCGCCCGTGCGGAAGGTTCGCGCCCTGGCGCGCCCAATACGCCGCACGCGCACCGCCCTCGCTACGGGGCGATTTCCCTCTACGTCGCGCCCGCCCACGAGCGGGCGCCGGTCGGCCAGCCGGTCTCATACCGGCGAGCCCACGATTGGACTCGCCTGTTGCCCCTCGGACGCCGGGCGCAGACATCCGTCCGCTTGGCCGTCCTCGCTTCGCCGCGGGCGCGCGGTCGCGCTTGCCAGCAAGCCGATGAAGGCCTTCATCGGCTTGCTGGTATCAATCGTGCCGGCTGAACTGGCCGCGCCGCGCGCCCGCCATGAGGTCGCGGAACTGCGCCGCGGTCACATGGACCAGACTGGCGTGGTCTCCGCCCTCGAAATAGACCTCCGGCTGCGCCGCGAGACCGTCGTCCAGGATCGCCGGGACCCCGTAGGCGGCGCCCAGCGGCGGAACGGCACCGAGCGCACAGTCGGGGAACAGGGCACTGGCCTCGGACTCCGTGGCCAGTCCGACAGGCCGGTCCAACCAGCTTTTCAGCTGGCCGAGATCCACGTGGTGCGACGCCGGCAGCACCGCGACCAGGAAATCCTCGTCGGATTTCAGCACCACCGCCTTGGCGACCTGGTCCCCCGGGACGTGGCTTTTCTGGGCGGTGCGCGACGCGGAGACCGTGTGAGAATGAACCAGGACCTCGTACTCGACGCCCTGGTCCTCCAGGTACTGCTGGAGGGTTATCGCTACAGCCATGGCATGCCTCCTGCCTCTTGGGCTGGCATCGGCCGGGCCGGCTGTGGGACGAAACGTCGGACGTACTCGAACCGGGTCGCGCTTCCGGCCAACCTGCTGTTCGCCTCGCGCGACCACCCGCCTAAACGCCCTCGTTCGTCCGGCAGGCCCGGAACGGTCGGAACCGCTCCTTTCCTTCACGTTTGCGCGATGCCCGGGGCGGCAGATCCAACCCCTGTCGGCCCGTCCCGGTAGTCTACGCCCCGAATGCCGGGTCCGCAATGCGGCCGAACGCGTCCGGCTGGAGGAGTTCAATAATCCAAATATGCAAGCCTGATACTCTCTTAGTCTCTGTTTTTAGGAATTTCAGTTCCGGGAACGGTACGTAATTCTGAACCTCTATATAGAATTGCGGGGACGCTACATGGAAACTGAAAACTCAATTAGACAACTGGGTGACCCCGTTTCATGTGACCCCGTTTTCTGATCCCGTTTTTAACCCCGCCTTGGGGTGACATCGGATTGCTCCCATGTGGGGCCGCTAGCTGTTCGAAAGTGACGAGACGACCAGCGCCACGCCAATCGCGCCCGCGGTGATGCTTGCGACGAGAACAGCGCCTGCGGCCATGTCCTTGATTATCCTGATTTCGGTGTGAATGTCTGGGTGCAAGTGGTCGATCAGGGCCTCAACCGCAGCGTTCAATAGCTCCGCTACTAAGACGAAAGCGATCGTAAGCAAGATCACGGCCCACCAGATTGCCGGGGGCCGCAACCCGAGCAAAACAAGACCGACCGCGCCGGCAATCCAGACCTGAGTGCGGAAGCTGCGCTCGCGTTTCCAGGCGTTGCCCAGACCCGCCAACGCAAAAGTCAGGCGCTCCAGAAAGGGGCGGTTCTTCACGTTCGGCTCCTTCGGTTCAGAAATGGCGAAATGGGGTTAAAACGGGGTCAGCGACTGAAAACGGGGTCAAGCCTGCAGAATTGCATTATCCGCCCCGCTCCTGCTAGCCTTTCCCCATGGTACGCAAACCGCGTCAGCATGTGCCGGGCGGCTAAGGGGTGACCCCCTTTGTGACCCACTTTCTTCTTTCGAATTGGATCGGCGATCAAAAATGACCCTGGCAAGGAAAGATCAGATCCGGGCATTGCTGAAGAGCATCGAAACCGGCGATCCCGGACCTGTTGCTGTAGTCAATGAAGAGAAATACATTCAGCACAATCCTCAGACCCACGAAGGGAGCGAGGGCTTGGCGGCCCTGTTCCAGCGGCTGTCCAAGACCTCACCAAGGGTGAACATTGTGCGGGCCTTCGAGGATGGCGATTTTGTCTTTGCACATACAGAGTACGATTTCGCGAGCCGGAAAATCGGCTTTGAAGTGTTCCGGTTTGAAGACGGTCGGGCGTTGGAACACTGGGACAATATTCAGGAAAGGCAGGGACCAAATCAAGCGGGTCGCAGTATGGTGGACGGGCCAACCGAGGCCGCCGACCACGAACTGACGGAAAGCAACCGCGCCTTCGTTCGATCTTTCGTTGAAGCAGTACTTGTCGATGGGCAACTCGACCGGCTGACGGACTATGTCGACGAGGACGCCTACGCTGAACACAATCCGCGACTTGCCGATGGCGTGTCCGCGCTCCGGTTCGCATTGGAAGCCTCGGACAATGGTCGCAGACGCATCGACTATCAGCGGGTCCATCGTGTTCTGGCCGAGGGCAATTTCGTGCTTTGCGTCAGCGAGGGCGACTTTGGCGGGATCCATTCCGCCTTCTACGATCTCTTTCGGGTCGCTGAGGGCAAACTGGTGGAGCATTGGGACACGACCGAAAAGATCACACCCCGGAGTGAGTGGAAGAACGATAACGGCAAGTTCTGAGGCCTGAGCTATGTAGACCTGGTTTACGGCTCTTTGCCTGTCGGATCGGGCGAAGGAGCCCACGAAAGCCGGGCAACTCATAAGGGGGTCGATAAGGGGGTCTAAGGGGGTCGTGCTTGCATATTTGCAGTATTGAACCGCCCGCCCCGCTCCGTCCGCCTTTGTCCATGGCCGGGAAACCACGCCTGCGCCCCGTGCCTACGCCTCAAGTCATTGAAAACAAACGATTTTTGTTGCGACGGCGGAACGGGTCGCCGCCAAACCATTGATATTGAAAAGTTTTTTACCGTGCATGGGCTCGTTTGCTCACGTGGCCGGGGCGGTTGACCTTGCCGGGGGCCGGGCGGCAGGGTGCGACCATGAGCCCGCCGGCGACTCGGACGGCGAAAATCGGACCGGACCGCGGGATCGGGTCAGATTCCGGTTGAACAACCGGGAGAGACGCGACAAGGTCGTTCTTTCAACGGCTCCGCATGACGGGGGTGGAGCGGTGGAACCGGGTACGGGGCCTTGAATGACCCGGTCCGATGGGGCAAGAAAACAAGAACGTACGGGCAGGCGGCATGGCATGCTTCGTCCAGCAGCTCATCAATGGAGCCACGCCCGGCGACCGGCGATGACCGAGCCATCGCCGCAAAAGAGGGCCGTTGCCGGGGGGAGGCGCGTATGCAGAACACCTTCGCATATTTTCTCGATCAGCTGATCAACGGCCTCACCCTGGGCTCGATCTACGGCCTGATCGCCATCGGCTACACGATGGTCTACGGCATCATCGGCATGATCAATTTCGCCCACGGCGAGATCTTCATGATCGGCGCCTTCATCTCGATCATCACCTTCCTGATCCTGGGCCTCGCGGGCATTACCTGGGTGCCGCTGGCGCTCCTGATCGTGCTGATCGCGGCGATGATGCTCACCTCGGTCTACGGCTGGGCCCTCGAGCGCGTCGCCTACCGCCCGCTCCGGGGCTCGCCCAGGCTGGCCGCCCTGATCACCGCGATCGGCATGTCGATTTTCTTCCAGAACTACGTCCAGCTGCTGCAGAGCGCGCGCAATAAGCCCATGCAGCCGGTGATCAGCGGCGGCGTCGAGGTCATGCGCGAGGGCGACTACGTGGTCTCGCTGGGCTACATGCAGGGCATCATCATGGTGCTCACCATCGTCCTGATGGCGATCTTCTCCCTGATGATCGCGCGCACCACCCTCGGCCGCGCCCAGCGCGCCTGCGAACAGGACCGCGACATGGCGGCGCTGATTGGCGTCAACGTCGACCGGACGATCTCGCTGACCTTCGTCATCGGCGCGACGCTGGCCTCCGTGGCCGGCATGATGTTCCTGCTGTACTACGGCGTGATCGATTTCTTCATCGGCTTCCTGGCCGGCATCAAGGCCTTCACCGCGGCGGTCCTCGGCGGCATCGGCTCGCTGCCCGGGGCCATGCTGGGCGGCCTGCTGATCGGCCTGATCGAGGCCTTCTGGTCCGGCTATTTCACGGTCGAGTACAAGGACGTGGCGGCCTTCTCGATCCTGGTCCTGGTGTTGATCTTCCGGCCGACCGGGCTGCTCGGCAAGCCGGATATCGAGAAGGTCTGAGGCCATGGCGGCAAAGACAAGCGCGTCGCCCGCGGGCCGGCCCTTCGACCGTCAGGCCATGTTGAAGGAGGCCGGCGCCACCGGCCTGGTGATCTTCGCCCTCGCCTTCGGCCTGCTCGGCTTCAGGACCCTGGACGTACCGGGCGGCATCGACATCCAATACCGCTTCGGCGATGTCGCCGCGGCGGTGGCGATCGGCATCGTCGGCCGTATCGCGCTCATTCTGCTGCGTGAACGTCGCCCGCTGCCGGTACTCTTGACCGCGCCGCCCCTCGCGGTCGTCCTGCTCGTCGTGCTGTTGTCGAAGTTCCTGTTCGGCCCCGAGACCGGCGCCGAGCTGATGCGCTTCCTGCCCTTCGAGAGCCTGGTCGTGATGTGGGCCATCCTCATTGTGATCGTCGTGCTTGGGTTGCGGGCGGCCCGCGTTCACACGCACATGACCTCGGTGATGACGGCCGAGGAGCGCGACGCGCGGATGGACAGGATCGGCGCCAAGGTGCAAAGGGCGGCGCGGCTGCTCGGCCCCCTGCTGCTGGGCATCGCGGTCGTCTTTCCCTTCCTGCCCTTCGCCGACAGACGGCTGCTCGACATCGGGATCCTGGTGGTCACCTACATCATGCTCGGCTGGGGCTTGAACATCGTGGTCGGCCTCGCCGGGCTGCTCGACCTCGGTTACGTGGCGTTCTACGCCGTGGGCGCCTACAGCTTTGCTCTGCTCGCCACCGGGCTGGACGTCAGCTTCTGGGTCGCGCTGCCCTTTGCCGGCCTGATGGCGGCGACCGCCGGGGTGCTTCTCGGCTTTCCCGTGCTGCGGCTGCGCGGCGACTATCTCGCCATCGTCACGCTGGGCTTCGGCGAGATGATCAGGATCATCCTGCTCAATTGGTACGAGTTCACGAACGGACCGGACGGCATCTCCGGGATTCCGCGGCCGAGCTTCTTCGGCCTGGCCCTGTTCAAGCGCAACGTTGCCGACGGCCATGCCTTCCATGAGCTGTTCGGGCTCGAGTTCACGCCGATCCACCGGATCATCTTCCTGTTCTACCTGATCCTCGCGCTGGCCCTGGTCGTGAACATCTTCACGATGCGCATCCGCAAGCTGCCGGTCGGGCGCGCTTGGGAGGCGCTGCGCGAGGACGAGACCGCCTGCCGCTCCCTCGGCATCAACCCGCGCAACACCAAGCTGACGGCCTTCGGCATCGGCGCCATGTTCGGCGGCTTCGCCGGCTCGTTCTTCGCGACGCGCCAAGGCTTCATCAGCCCGGAAAGCTTCACCTTCATCGAGTCGGCGGTGATCCTGGCCATCGTCGTGCTCGGCGGCTTCGGCAGCCAGATCGGCGTCGTTATCGCGGCGATCCTGTTGATCGGCCTGCCCGAGTTCTTCCGCGAGCTGCAACAGTACCGCATGCTGGCCTTCGGCATGGCCATGGTCCTGATCATGATATGGCGTCCCGCGGGACTGCTCGCCCACCGCGAACCGACGATCCGCCTGTTCGGCAAGGGCAGGGCCAAGGAGGCCGAACCATGAGCGCCGAAACGGCCGTCGCACAGGGGGCGACCAGTCTCGATCTGGCCGGGCCGATCCCGGGCGGCGGCGAGGTCCGCCTGACGGTCGAGCACCTGACCATGCGCTTCGGCGGCCTGGTCGCCATCGACGACGTGTCGTTTCAGGCGGCCGACGGCCGCATCACGGCGATCATTGGCCCCAACGGCGCGGGCAAGACCACGGTGTTCAACTGCCTCACCGGCTTCTACAAGCCGACCGTCGGGCGCCTGGCGCTGCACCATCCGAAGGGCGAGTTCCTGCTGGAGCGCATCGAGGGTTTCCGCACGGCGCAGGACGCCGGCGTCGCCCGCACCTTTCAGAACATCCGCCTGTTCCCGCGCATGACCGTGCTGGAGAACCTGATCGTCGCTCAGCACAACAAGCTGATGCGGGCTTCGGGCTATACCGTCTTCGGCCTGTTAGGCTTGAAGCGATACCGCGAAGCGGAGGAAAAGGCCGTCGAGCTGGCCAGGTACTGGCTCGACCGGACGCTCCTGACCAAGGCGGCCGATCAGGAGGCCGGCAACCTGCCCTACGGCGATCAACGGCGCCTGGAGGTCGCGCGGGCCATGTGCACCGAGCCGGTGCTGCTCTGCCTGGACGAGCCGGCAGCGGGTCTCAACCCGCGCGAATCTCAGCTGCTGAACCAATTGCTGATGTTCATCCGGGACGAGCACAAGATGGGCATCCTGCTGATCGAGCACGACATGAGCGTGGTCATGGGCATCTCGGACCACATCGTCGTGCTCGACTACGGCCGGAAGATATCCGACGGGACGCCGGAGCAGGTGCGCAGCGATCCGGCCGTCATCCGGGCCTATCTGGGCGAGGACGAGGATGAGGAGCCCGTGGGCGAGACAGCCGCGGGCCAAGAGAGCGCGGCGCGGGAGGGCGATGAGCGCGATGCTTGAGGTCTCCGGGATCCACACCTACTACGGCAACATCGAGGCCCTGCGCGGCGTCGACATCAACGTGCAGCAGGGCGAGGTCGTGACCCTGATCGGCGCCAACGGCGCGGGCAAGACCACGCTGCTCATGTCCATCTGCGGCAACCCGCGCGCCGCGCGCGGTCAGGTCGTCTTCGAAGGCCAAGACATCACCCGGCACCAGACCTACGACATCGTGCGCCTCGGCATCGCGCAGGCGCCCGAAGGCCGGCGCATCTTTCCGCGCATGACGGTCATGGAAAACCTGCAGATGGGCGCGACGACCAGCGATCCCGCCCATTTCGACGAGGACGTGGAGCGGGTCTACACCCTCTTCCCAATCCTGCGCGAACGCCACGGCCAGCGCGGCGGCACGCTGTCCGGCGGCGAACAGCAGATGCTCGCAATCGCCCGCGCTCTCATGGGCCGGCCGCGGCTGCTGCTGCTCGACGAGCCGTCGCTCGGTCTGGCGCCGATGATCGTCAAGCAGATCTTCGGCGTGATCCGCGACATCAATCAGAGCGGAGTCACCGTGCTGCTGGTCGAGCAGAACGCCTTCCACGCGCTCAGGCTGGCCACCCGCGGCTATGTCATGGCCACCGGCCGGATCGTCCTGCACGGCACGGGCAAGGAGCTCTTGGCCAACGAGGAAGTGCGCAAGGCCTACCTCGAAGGGGGATGAGGAGAGACGATAGGAGATGGACGCGCTGCTCGGAACCAGCCTGCCGGCCTTTATCGCCCTGACCGTTTGCGTCATGGGCTTCGCCAGCTTCATGACCGGGCAAGGGCTCGCCAACACCTGGCGGCCCATGTGGCAGACCGTGCTCTACAGTGCCCTGCTCGGCTTGGCCGACCGGTTTCTGACCTGGAGCCTGTTCGAGGGCGAACTGTTCCACCTGTCGGGCTACGTCATCCACACGCTCGTGCTTCTGGTCATCTGCTCGATCGCCTACCGGCTCACGCTGACCCACAAGATGGTCACCCAGTACCCCTGGATCTACCAGCGCAGCGGACCCTTCACCTGGCGCCGGAAAGGCGCCGATTGAGCCGCGAGCGCGGCGACAGGGCCGAGCGAATCTTCGACTGCGGAGACCGGAACAGCGAGGTTTGCCACCGCTCTCGCCTGTGCTAGCTTAGCGCCTCGATTTCGGATTTCTTAAGCCTCTCCGTCGCGTTCTGCCGCGGCGCAGCGCCACGGCGAAACCGCCCGGGGAGGGCCAAGCACAGCAGGGAGATCTAGCCACATGAACACCTTGAAATACGCGGTTATCGCCGCCGCGGCGACACTCCTGTCGGCCGGGCAGAGCCAGGCGGAGATCAAGATCAGCACGGCCGGGCCCATGACCGGGCAGTACGCCTCGTTCGGCGAGCAGATGCAGCGCGGCGCCGAGATGGCGGTCAAGGACCTCAACGCCAAGGGCGGCGTCCTGGGCCAGAAGCTGGTGCTGAGCATCGGCGACGATGCCTGCGACCCGAAGCAGGCCGTGGCCGTCGCCAACAAGTTCGTCTCGGAGGGCGTCAGCTTCGTCGCCGGGCACTTCTGCTCGGGCTCGTCGATCCCCGCCTCCAAGGTCTACGAAGAAGAGGGCGTGCTGCAGATCTCGCCGGCTTCGACCAATCCGAAGCTGACCGAAGAAGGCGAAGACAACGTCTTCCGCGTCTGCGGCCGTGACGACCAGCAGGGCATCGTCGCCGGCAACTTCCTGGCCGACAAGTACGGGTCGAAGAAGATCGCCGTACTGCACGACAAGACGGCCTACGGCAAGGGTCTCGCGGACGAGACCAAGAAGCAGCTCAACAAGCGCGGCATCAAGGAGGCCATGTACGAGGCCTATACCGCCGGCGAGAAGGACTACTCGGCGCTGATCTCGAAGATGAAGGCCAACGGCGTCAAGGTGTTCTACGTCGGCGGCTATCACACCGAGGCCGGCCTCATGGTCCGCCAGGCCCGCGACCAGGGCTACGACGTCCAGCTGGTTTCGGGCGACGCGCTGGTCACCGACGAGTTCTGGAAGATCACCGGCGACGCCGGCGCAGGAACGCTGATGACCTTCAGCCCGGATCCGCGCAAGAACGCCGTGGCGGCCCCCGTGGTGGCCAAGTTCCGGGCCCAGAACTACGAGCCCGAGGGCTACACGCTCTATACCTACGGCGCCATCCAGGCCTGGGCGCAAGCCGTCGAGAAGGCCGGCACGACCGATCTGAAGAAAGTCATCGCCTCGCTCAGGAAGAACAAGTTCGACACCGTGCTGGGCAACATCGGCTTCGACATGAAGGGCGACGTGACCGCCCCGGGCTATGTCTGGTACATCTGGAAAGGTGGCCAGTACGACTACATGAAGTAGCCAAGAGCTCCGTCCTTGTGAAAAAGAATCGCCCGGCCGGGACACCCGGCCGGGCTTTTTTCGTCAGCGCCGCTGATAGCGCCAGCGGCGAACCACCTGCTCGAGCAGGTCGTCGTCCTCCCGGTCGGCCTGCCACGCGGTCGAGAAGGGCGCGGTGCCGCTCAACGGCCGGCGGGTCTCGGGCAGGTCGTCGAAACAGAGGCGTACGGGAATTGACACGCCCTCGCCCATCGCGATGGCCTCGGCGTTGCGCAGGGACGGCAGGAAGTCCAGCAGCCCCGCGGCCGATTCCGAAAGCGCGCCGCGCACGTAGTCCTGGTCCTTCTGGTTGCTCATGCGCAATGCGAAGATGGTGTTGCACTGGGACAGGATGCCGGCCGCCAACTCGGAGGGCCGCTGGCTGACCATGCACAGGGAGACGCCGTACTTGCGGCCCTCCTTGGCGATCCGGGACAGCGCCTTCTTGGTCGGCTCGAAACCCAGCCGCGGGTCCTGCGGCGCATAGCGGTGCGCCTCCTCGCAGACCAGCATGATCGGCACGGCCCGCTCGCTCCAGAGGGCGAAGTCGAAGGTCATGCGGCACAGCACCGAGACCACGACGTTCAATATCTCCGAGGGCACGCCGGACAGATCCATGATGGTAATCGGCTTGCCGGCCACGGGGATCCGGAAGATCCGGGACAGGAGCTCCGTCATGTTGTCGCGCACCGCCAGGCCGCCGAACATGAAGGCGAAGCGCGCATCCATCCTGAGCGCGTTGAGCCTGGCCTTGAGCCGCATGTAGGGCGCCGAGTTCTCCGGATTGTCCAGCTTGCCCATGGCTTCGTCGATCAGCTGGATGAGATCCGTCATCTGATAGGGGATGGGCGTGTCGACGGTGACGAACTTGCTGTCCTCGGACTTGCCCAGGTATTGCCGCTTGGCGATGGGAATAACCTCGTTGAGGACCGCCGTCTCGGCGGATTGCATCTGCGTCCCGGCGCCGACGATGACCTCGACGATTTCCTCGAAGTTGAAGAGCCAGTAGGGCAGCCTGAGGTTGCCGGGCGAGAGCACCTCGGCGGTTTCGCCGAAGGCCTGGGCATACTCGTTGTGGGGATCGAGCAGAACCACGTGCCCGCCCGGGTGCTGATCCAGGATGGCGTGAAGGATCAATGCCACGGCGCAGGACTTTCCCGACCCGGTCGTACCCAAGATGGCGAAGTGCTTGCCCAGCAGGCCGTCGGTCGCGATGTAGGCGGGCAGCGCCCGGTCCTGATGAATCGTGCCGATGCGCACGCTGGACAGGGTCGGCATGGCATAGACCTTGAGAAGATCCTCCTGGTTCGTCGAATAAATGCCGTCACCCAGAGCCGGAAGTATCGAGACGCCGCGCTGAAAAGCGCCACCGGGCGTGTTCTCCGTCTCGCCCAGCAGCTCCAGCTCGACGATCTTCATTTCCCTGGCGGCGTCGTCGGGCGAGGGGATCGGGACGCTGAGGCCCGTCACCGTGCCGAACACCGTATGACCGGACATGATCATCTTCACCAGCTCGCCGATCTGGAGGCTCTGCATCCGGCCGGACGTATCGCCCTCCGCGGGCGGTTCGAGCAGCACGATGACCTGCGCGCCGGATACATTGACGACACGGCCTAGCTTGTTCTCGATCGTCTCCATTCGGTTCACCTCAGTTCAGGCGCTCGCCTTTATGGAATGGTCTGGCGTCTCGTCGAGCCGTGCCGGCCCCCGGCCGCCTTCGGCCGCCGTCGCCGGTGCCCTCGCCGCCGTAACTCTCTCCAAGGGCAGGCGGAGCGTTACGGTGGTGCCGGCGCCGAGATCGCTGGTTATGTTCAAGCCCCCGCCATGCAGCTCCGCCAGGGCCTTGGACAGGGGCAGCCCCAATCCGGTCCCCTCATAGATGCGGGAGAGGTGGCTTTCGATCTGCGCGAAGGCCTTCATGACCTTGGGGATGTCTTCGGCCGCGATGCCGATGCCCGTGTCGGAGACCTTGACGGCAAGGCCGCGGTCCGGCTCCAACTCGGCCACGAGCACGACCATGCCGCCCCTCGGCGTGAACTTGATCGCGTTCGACAGCAGGTTGATCAGGATCTGCTTGAGCTTTACCTCGTCGGCGATCAACACCAGCCCCTCCTGGGGGGGCTTGTATTGCAGCCTCAAGCCATTCTCCTTGGCACGCTCCTGGATCAGCCGCATGCAGTCGTGGACCACCTTGGCGAGGTCGACCTCTTGCTCGTGCAGTTCGAGCTTGCCGGCCTCGACCTTGGCCAGATCCAGAATGTCGTTGATCACGTCCAAGAGATGGCGGCCGGACTCGTGGATGTCCTGGGCGTACTCCGTCTGCTTTTCGGGTGTATTCAGGCCCGGGACGCCGCTCGTCATCATTTCGGAGAAGCCGATGATGGCATTCAGGGGCGTGCGAAGCTCGTGGCTCATGTTCGCCAGGAACTCGGTCTTGGCCCGGTCTGCGGTCTGGGCTTCGACCATGGCCTGGCACGCCACGGCTGCGGCCTGTTCGGCGTTCTGCTTGGCGGCCAGCAGCGCCGCCTCGGCGCGGTCGCGCTCCACGATGCTTCCCAACTGCGAACAGTAGCGGCCGAGAAGCGTACTCCGCCGCTCTTGTCTCCTACGAACAAGGTACATAACCCCAATCCCTATCCCCCATAGAGATTAGCATTAATATCACTAAAATCCGAAGATCCCGTTAAGATCCACGGTCCGGCGAAGCATCCTCGTCCTACCTCGACAACGATCCCGCCGCCTGCCAGGCCCAGGACGCCGCCGACGTGGCGCAGGCCGGGTCCGACTGGCCGAGTAGGCCGAGCGGCTCGCCCTTCGGCCCGGCTTCGACCTCCGGGCCGCAACCCCTGGCCCGCCTCCGCCGCGCGTCCAGGCAAAAAAAAGATCGCCGCGATTCGTACAAATCTATTGTTTCATAAATGCGATATTTAGCGATTTCATAATAACGAAAATTATTCTATTGGTCACTTCGATTCTTAATCCGATTATAACATACCTATTACATAATAGAAATCAGACCGACAGAGACAAACGCTTGGCGGGCCATCGAGGTCTTGGCGTTGGCGCCCGGGCGGAGACAAGGGGAACTGACAGGACGTACTGGATCGGAAGAGGGCGCGCGCCGCGGCCGGGCCCGGACGAGGACCAAATAGGGGGATGCCTCGTCCAACCGCCGCACAAGGCGCGCGCCGAGCTAGGGGGAAAGAATATCATGACTTTCGCAAAGTTTCTCGAGGGCCCTTCGGGCCGTCTCGCCGATTGCAGCCGTTCTTTCGGCCGCTTTGTCGCCGACCAGGCGGGCGCCAGCTTCATAATCACCGCGCTCAGCTTTCCGGTCATCCTCGGCTTCGCCGGGCTCGGCCTGGACGCCGCCATGTGGTATGCGGACAAGCGCCAGAACCAGACCGTCGCGGACAGCGCCGCGGTGGCCGGCACGATCGCCCTGTCGCGCGACCCCGGTCTCAGCCTGGGCGACCTGGAGATCGTCGTGCGCGGTTCGGCGGCCGACAACGGCTTCGTGCACGGCTCGCACGGCGCGGTGACCGTCAACAACCCGCCGGCCGCCGGCCCGAACGCGGGCAACGCCAGCTTCATCGAGGTCGTCGTCGCGCAGACGGCCCAGACCTACTTCTCGGGCATGGTCCTCGATGCGGCGGTCACCATCCAGACCCGCGCCGTCGGCGGCATCTCGACCTTCGGCGAGCACTGCGTCGTCGGGCTGGACCCGAACATCGACGGGGCCATTCACATGTGGGGCACGGCGGACGTCGCCCTGTCCTGCGGCATCGCCTCGAACTCCAGCAGCGACAAGGCCATCCAGATCGAAGGCAACGCCTCGCTGACGGCCGACCCGGCCCAGGCCTACGGCGACATCTACGTCGGCTCCAATGCGACCCTGACCACCAAGAGCCCGCCCCAGCCGCTGTCCGCGCGCGTGTCCGATCCCTATGGCGCGGCGGGCCGGGACCTCGAGGTGCCGCCGCCTTCGGCCTGCGACGAGCCCTCCGAGCTCAAGTTGACTTCGGACACGGTGCTCGACCCCGGCCGGTACTGCGGCGGCCTGTGGCTCAAGTCGGGGACCATGACCTTCAATCCCGGCGTCTATATCATCGACGAGGGCGACTTCAGGACGAACGGCGGGGCCACCCTGATCGGCGACGGCGTGACCTTCATCCTGACCGCCGACGACCCCGACGACACCGGCACCTTCAAGATGAACGGTGGAACCTCCGCCCAGCTCACCGCGCCCGACAAGGACGGTCACGCCGCCGGTCCCTTCGAGGGCGAATACGCGGGCATCCTGTTCTTCGTCGATCCCGCCGCGCCGTCGTTCGGGTCCGGCAGCCAGATGATCAGCCACGACGTC
Organism: uncultured Kiloniellales bacterium; assembly: GCA_947258885.1. Classification (GTDB taxonomy): domain Bacteria; phylum Pseudomonadota; class Alphaproteobacteria; order Kiloniellales; family JAKSDN01; genus CAMYKD01. Next base: position 21,265 of record CAMYKD010000055.1, read on the forward strand.
CAGGGCGGCACCGACACGGACTTCCGCGGCGCCATCTAGCCAGGAGATCAGCTACGGCGGCGGCGCCGACGTCGGCCCGCGCTGCGTGCAGGTAATCGCCCGAAAGGTCAGCTTCCGGGGCAACGCCAACCTGGACAGCAGCCAGGCGGCCTGCGACGAGCAGGGCGTCGCGAGCATGGATCAGACCCGGGTCAGGCTGTTCGAATAGCCGGCTCCGACCTCCGGGCCAACCCCCTGGCCCGTCTCCGGCGCGCGGCCCCGCTCTCTCGGGCGGGGCCGCGTGGCGCGTCCGGACAAAAAAAGATCACCGCGATTTGTGCAGATCGATTATTTCATAAATGCGATATTTAGCGATTTCGTAATAACGAAAATTATTCTATTGATCACTTCGATTCTTAATTGAAGTATAACATGATTGTTACATGATAAACGCTAGATAGACGAAAACAAACGCTTGGCGGGCCAACGAGGTCTTGGCGTTGGCGCCCGGGCGGAGACAAGGGGAACTGACAGGACGTACCGGATCGGAAGGGGGCGCGCGCCGCGGCCGGGCCCGGACGAGGACCAAATAGGGGGATGCCTCGTCCAACCGCCGCACAGGGCGCGCGCCGGACTGGGGGATAGCAGCATGACACGCACGGGCGCACATCGGGATCCTTGGGAAGGTTTGGCGGATCGCGGCGATAGTCGAACCGCCTGTCCGCGCAGCCACTCGAGCACCACCGAGGACGACGGACGTGTCGGCGCGTCCGACGACCCAGGTCCTCCCGCGGCGCTCTACGAGACTGTCGGCGGACCCTCGGTCCGCAGTATCATGGAGTTCGTGGAGGCCCCGTGCCGCCGGTTCCTGGATGACGAGAGCGGAGCCTCGCTCCCCCTCGTCGCCATGGTCGTCATACCGATCTTGGGGTTCATCGGCCTCGGGGTCGATGCCTCCCGCGGTTACTTGGTGAAGGCCCGCCTCGGCGACGCCCTGGATGCCGCGATCCTGGCCGCCGCCCACACGGTGATCGGCAATAGCAACCCCGACGACACGACGGCATTGCAGGCGCAGCTGGAGATGTACTTCAACGCCAACTTCCCACCCGGATACATGGGCGCGAACGTGACGCTGGGTCAAGCGCGCGTGGACAGCGACAAGGATACCGTTACCGTAAGCGCATCGGCGGATGTCGACACCACCTTCATGGGACTCTTCGGGTACGACTCCCTGCAGATCGGCACGGAAACCGAGGTCACGATG
>CAMYKD010000056.1:0-14009 GCA_947258885.1 uncultured Kiloniellales bacterium
GACCGCATCAACACGCGGTCCCGGCTCGAGTGCTCCCGCGGCGAGCCCTACGCCGAGGACTACGCGCTCGAATACGAGAAGATCATCTGGGACCACTACATCCAGGCCTTCGGTCCGCCGGATTGAGGGGGGCGGTGAGGGGTGGCAAGCGGCCGCGTTCCCAGCGCACGTGCCACGACCCAGGAGGCCTTCTGGGCCTGGTTCGCCCGGAACACGGAGTTCCTGGAGCAATACGATACGAACCGGGAGCCGGTGCTGGACGAGATCGGGCGCAGGCTGCACGACGTGCACGAGGGCCTGACCTTCGAGATCGGACAGGCCAGGGACGGCATCTACGATTTCATCATCAGCGCCGACGGCATCCAGGACGTGTTTCCCGAGGTCGTCAGGCTGGCCAAGGCCGCGCCGCGGATCGACGGCTGGCGGATCATATCCTTTCGGCCGCGGGCGATCGATGGAAGCAAGCAGACGGTCGAGTATGGCGAAATGACCCTTTCGTACGCGGATCTCTGGTATCGATCGGAAGATCAGGGCGAAGTGCTCGGCCTCACGCTCTTCGTGCAGGGGTTAAGCGAAGAGAACGAGCCCACCGTACGCGTCATCGCCTTCCTCTTGTTGGACACCGCGCTGAGAGAGTTCGACGTCGAGACGAAAATCGGCTCGATCAACTTTGTGCCGTTACCCGAAGATGCGGAGACGGTGGGCTTGACCCCCTTCAAGGACCTGGCGGCGGAGGTCGACCGGCGTTTTCCGGCGTCCGCGCAATAAGCGGCGATACTATGAGCGCCGGGCGAGGGGGCCGGGCGCAGATCTGTCGTAATTGGGGTCAGACCCCAATTAACTGAACAAACAGAAATGCTCGTGCTGCCGTAAACATCCGCGGCAGGAGACGGAGCTATGATACCAGCGAGCCGATGACGGCCTTTATCGGTGCCCCGGCAAGCGAGAACAAATGCTCGTGCTGCCGTAAACATCCGCGGCAGGAGACGGAGCTATGATACCAGCGAGCCGATGACGGCCTTTATCGGTGCCCCGGCAAGCGAGAACGCGCGCCCGCAGCGACGCGAAAACACCCTCGAGCAGGCCATCGCGGTGACGGAGGACGGGTTCGCAGGGGTCCTCGACGTGATTTTCCCGATCCGGCAGGATATGCGCCTCTGCAATGACGGCCGAACAGGGAGGTTGCCTAGTGCGGATCCTGCTGCCCGAGGGCTGGCCCCGACCGAGCGGTTATTCGAATGGCGTCGTCGCCGAAGGCCGGATGGTCTTCGTGGCGGGCCAGGTCGGCTGGGACGCCACCCAGACCATTTGCTCCGACGACTTCGTCGAGCAGGTCCGCCAGGCCCTCGAGAATACCCTCGCGGTACTGGCCGAGGCCGGCGCCGGCCCGAACCACTTGGTCCGGATGGTTTGGTACATCACCGACACGCACGACTACCTCGGCCGGCTGAAAGAGGTCGGCCGGGTCTACCGGGACGTGATCGGCACGTACTACCCGGCTATGACCCTGGTCGAGGTCTCGGCCTTGGTCGAGCCCGGGGCCAAGGTCGAAATCGAGGCCACGGCCGTCATCCCGCTTGGAATTGATCGGGGTCCGATGCCATCTAGTGATACGACTTAGCCTATAACAGTTAGATAATATGCGTTAAGACATGCTTCATGATTAATGGGTCAATTTGCCGGGCGAGGGGTTCGCAGTTGCTCGCCTGAGTTCTCGCTGACGGCGCCCCTCGCAGGTTCGTGATGATGCTGGGCCGGGGGGCCGCCGAAGATGCCGTTGGACAGTTCCGAGTCCGTGCCTTCAACACTCGAAGGGCTCGCCCGGGCCCTGCGCGACGCTCCCGAGGTGCCCATGAACTGGCACCGGTATGGGATTGCCCTTGCCGAGGCGGGCAATATCGAAGAGCTGCTGGCGTTGACCGATCGGGCGGCGCCGAAATTCGGCAGCGGCGTTCGCTTCATTCAGAACATCGCCTTGCATTTCGTCGCCCTTGGCCGCTGGGAGGTGGTCGGGAAGCTCTCGATGCAGATGCCGAAACACCGGCTAGAAACCGCGGTTGCCGTATACTATCAGGGATGTGAAAAGGTCGACGCCGGCGACCATGAGGCGGCGCTCGAGATTTTCGAGCGCTTCAAGCAACTGGTCCTTCCGAATCACGGTTCGTATCCCATCAAGACGGACAAGAACTTCAACGTCGTTTTCCGCCAAGGAACCTTGGTTGAAGGCCTGGAACAGACCGGGCGAATCTTGGCGCATCCTGTTGTTAAGACGCCGCCGGAGACAACCGTCGCCGAGCAGGCGGCCACAAACGATTCGACGTTCGTCATCGCGGTAAGCGTGGACGCACGATACTTCCGCCGCTTCGCTCCCGTTCTTTGTCGAGGCTATGCGGACATGGGGGTGAGGGAGCCGCTTCATTTTCATGTCGTTGCCCCCGAGCCCGACTCGTTCAACCTGTTCGATAAGTTGAAAAACGACCACGCCGGTTTGAATCTCGGGCTGAGCTTCGAGCCGCCTGGTCCATGGCGGCATCCGGTCTACTACACCTGCGCGCGGTTCTTCGCGATCGGGAGCCTCCTTCCCGGATACGGCCTCCCGGTGCTGGCCCTGGACGCGGACATCCTGCCGAGCGTATCCCCCAGCGCGTTCGTGGAAAGTGCCGGTAGCGCCGATTTCGCGTGTTTCGATACAGGCCGGAACGAGCCTGCCTCGGTCTATCAGGCGAGCGTCATGTATTTTGCAAATCGGCCGGAAACCGTTGATTTCATTTCGATGCTGCAGCGGTTCGTGTCATCGAAACTGGACGAGCCGCCGTTCTTGGCCTGGATGCTGGATCAAGCGGCGATGTATTCGGTCCTCACATTGCTTGCCAAGACCCAGCCGTCCTTTCAATTCACCGACCTCGGCAAGGCCATGGGAAAGGGATTGGGCGACTTCACCCGTCAACTCAGTACCGAGGCCGAAAAGAATGCGATCATGAACAACAGGCCGTAAGAAATCCGGTCCAACCTCGGGAGCCACGTTTCCCGACGTTGGAGGTTCGATTGGCGGGCCGCACTGCACGCGGGATTTCCTCGTTGAAACCGCGCGGCGCTTTCGATTCGGGCCGGCGGGCGCCCGGTGCTTTATATGTGGAAGCTCTCGCCGCAGCCGCAGCGGCCCGCTTCGTTGGGGTTCCTGAACACGAAGCCGGTCTGGAACTGCTCCTCGACATAGTCCATCTCGCTGCCGATCAGGAACATCGTGGCGGTCGGGTCGATGAAGATCTTGACCCCCTTGTCCTCGACCACGTCCTCGAACTTCTTCTGCTCCTCGGCGTACTCGACGAAGTAGCTGAGGCCCGAGCAGCCGCGCGTCTTGACGCCCACGCGCAGGCCCAGCACCGGCTTGTCGCCCTCGGCCTTGGCGATTAGGCGCTTGACCCGCTCGGCGGCGGCGTCGGTCAGGGTGATCATCGAGGCAGCCATGGGTTCCAGTATACTCCTTGCTGGTTAAGCAAACATAGTCTCAGAACATGCCCAATGCGAGCCTGGCGTCTTCCGACATGCGCTCCGGCGTCCAGGGCGGGTCCCAGGTGAGCGTGATCTCGACCCGGCCGATTCCCTCGACTTGGGCGACGGCCTCGGCCACTTGGCCCGGCATCTCGCCGGCCACCGGACAGCCCGGCGCGGTCAAGGACATGACCACGGCGACGTCCCCGTCCTGCTTGATATCCAGCTCGTAGATCAAGCCGAGCTCGTAGATGTCGACCGGGATCTCCGGGTCGTAGACCGTGTGGAGGGCGTCGATGACCGCGGACTCCGAGGCGACGGTGGCGCCGGGCGCGAGGGGCTCCCCGGCCGTGGCCTTGAAGTCCTCGCCGGGGCCGGGGCCGGGCATGAAGTCGTTCAGGGAGGGGCGGTCGAGGTCGGCCATGGTCCGCTACTCCGTCGTGACTTCGGTTTCGCCGGCCATGGCCGCGCTCATGGTGTGCCAGGCTAGGGTCGCGCACTTGACGCGGACCGGGAACTCGCGCACGCCCGCCAGCACGCCGAGGCGCTCCAGCGCATCGGGATCCGCGTCCTCGGCCGCCGCCATGTCGAAGTCGTCCTCGGTGCACATGCCGTGGAAGCTGTCGAACAGGCGCTTGGCTTCGTCGGCGGTCCGGCCCTTGAGAATTTCCGTCATCATCGATGCGGAAGCTACTGAAATCGCACAACCTTTACCTTCGAGAGCCGCGTCCCGGATGACCCCATCGTCGTCCAGCGCAAGATAGACCGTCAAGGTGTCGCCGCACATCGGGTTGTTGCCGTGGGCCGCGCAGGTCGCATCTTCCGGATGGCGGAAATTACGCGGGTTCCGGCCGTGGTCCAGGATGACCTCTTGGTAGAGTTCGCGCAGCTCGTCGAACATCAGCCGAAGATCTCCCGTACCGTTTCGAGGGCCTCGACCAGCACGTCCGCGTCCTCGCGCCTGTTGTAGATGCCGAAGGAGGCGCGCGCCGTCGCCACCAGCCCGAGCCGCGCCATCAGCGGCTCGGCGCAGTGATGGCCGGCGCGGATGGCCACGCCGGCGCGGTCGATCACCGTGCTGATGTCGTGCGGATGGGCGCTCTCCATGGTGAAGGACGCGACCGAGGCCTTGTCGGGCGCCGTGCCGATCAGCCGCAGGCCCTCGACCGAGGCGAGGCGCTGGGTCGCGTAGGTCAGCAGGTCCCGCTCGTGCGCGGCGATATTCGCGAGGCCGAGCTCCGAGACGTAGTCGATCGCCGCGCCCAGCCCGATCGCCTGGACGATCGGCGGCGTGCCCGCCTCGAACTTGGCCGGCAGCGGCGCATAGGTGGTCTTCTCGAAGGTCACCGAGCGGATCATGTCGCCGCCGCCGAGGAACGGCGGCATCGCGTCGAGCAGCTCCGCCTTGCCGTAGAGCACGCCGATGCCCGACGGCCCGTAGAGCTTGTGCCCGGTGAAGCCGTAGAAGTCGCAGTCGAGCGCCTGCACGTCGACCGGCATGTGCACGACGGCCTGCGCGCCGTCGAACAGCACCTTCGCTCCGGCGTCGTGGGCCAGACGGACGATTTCCTCGGCCGGGGTGATGGTGCCGAGCACGTTGGAAACGTGCGTGATCGCGACCAGCTTGGTGCGCTCGGTCAGCAGCCGCTCGAAGTCGTCGAGCAGGAAGACGCCGTCGTCGCTGACCGGCGCGATCTTGAGGGTCAGTCCCTTCTCGTCGCGCAGCATCTGCCAGGGCACGATGTTGGAGTGGTGCTCCATCTCCGAGATGATGATCTCGTCGCCCTCCTCGAGGAACGCCCGGCCCCAGCTCTTGGCCACCAGGTTGATGGCCTCGGTGACGTTGCTGGTGAAGATGATCTCCTTGCGGTCCCGCGCATTGAGGAAATCGCGCACCTTGTCGCGCGCGCCCTCGTAGAGCGCGGTCGCGCGCTCGCTCAGGTGATAGGCGCCCCGGTGCACGTTGGCGTACTCGTGCTCGTAGACGTGGCGCACGGTGTCGATCACCTGGCGCGGCTTCTGTGCCGAGGCCGCGCTGTCGAGGAAGACGAGCGGCCGTCCGTGGACCGTCTCGTTCAGGATCGGGAAGTCGGCGCGCACCCGCTCCACGTCGAAGGCTGCGGCTCCGCTGTCGCCCGGGCGCATGTCCATGACCTCTGTCGTGTCGCTCATTTCGGATTCCCCCTCAATCCGTCTTGAGCCAGTCGGCGATGCTCGCCAGGAAGGCCGGGCAGAGGTCCTCGGCCGCGATCGCCTCGATGCTCTCGGTCAGGAAGGCCTCGATCAACAACCTGCGGGCGGGACCCTCGGGCAGCCCGCGCGAGCGCAGGTAGAACAGGGCGTCGTGGTCCAGGTCGCCGGCCGTGGCGCCGTGGCTGCACTTGACGTCGTCGGCGTAGATCTCGAGCTCCGGCTTGGCGTCGATCTCGGCCTTCTCGGAGAGCAGCATGGCCTTGGAGAGCTGATGGCCGTCGGACTGCTGGGCGTCCGGATGGACCACGATGCGGCCCTGGAACACGGCGCGCGCCTCGTCGTCGAGCACGCCCTTGAAGACCTCGCGGCAGGAGGTCCGCGGCACCAAATGCTCGACCAGCGTGGTGGTGTCGCAATGCTGCTTGCCGCGCACCATGTAGGCGCCGTTCAGGTGGCAGTTCGCCCCCCGGCCGTTCAGCCGGACCGAGACCTCGTTGCGCGACAGCCGGCTGCCCAGCGACATGCCGAAGCTGTCGTAGTGCGCGTCGCGGCCGACCCGGGCGTGGACCGTGCTGACATGGAAGGCCTCGGGCCCCTCGGCCTGCATCTTGTAGTGATGCAGCAGGGCGCCGTCGCCCAGATCGATCTCGGTGGCCGAGTTGGCGAAGGTGGCGCCCCCGCCGAGGCTCACGTGATGCTCGATGACCACGGCTTGGCTCTCGGGCTCCAGCACGATCAGGTTGCGCGGGTGATAGGCGAGCGCCTGCTCCGTCGCGGCGCCGATGAAGATCACCTCGATGGGGGTTTTGACCTTTGCGCCGCGCCCGAGCCGCAGCACGAGGCCGTCGCCCGAAAGCGCCGTGTTGAGAGCCAGGAGCGGCTGCTCTCCGGATGGCGCGATCCGTCCGAGGTGCTCGGCGACCGTCTCCGGGGAGCGCTCCAGGCCGGCGGCTAGGCTGCCGATCTCCACCCCCTCGCGCAGGCTCTTCAGGGTCGAGAGGTCGTCTCGGTAGTGCCCGTTCACGAAGACCAGGCGATTCTCGCTGGCGCCCGCGGGCAGGAGCGACGGCAGGCGGTCGATGCTGACCGCTTCGCCGTTGGGGGTGCCGAAGGCGACCTTCTCCAGCGGGCGCAGGTTGGTGTATTTCCACGACTCGTCGCGCGGGGTCGGCAGGCCGAGCGAGGCGAAACGAGCCAGGCCCGCCTCGCGCAGCTCGGCGAGCCAGGGCAGGCCGGTGCCCGGCAGGGCGCCCTTGAGCGCGCCGTATTGGTCGACGAAGGGCTGTGCGCCGGCCGTCGTCATGCCGCCTCCGTGGCGAACTCGGCGTAGCCCGTGCGCTCGAGCTCCCGGGCCAGGTCCTTGCCGCCGGAGCGGACGATGCGGCCCCCGGCCAGCACGTGCACCTTGTCCGGTACGATGTAGTCGAGCAGACGCTGGTAGTGCGTGATGACCAGCATCGAGCGGTCGGGCGCGCGCAGGGCGTTGACGCCGTCGGCCACGGCCTTCAGCGCGTCGATGTCGAGGCCGCTGTCGGTCTCGTCGAGCACCGCCAGGCGCGGCTCGAGCAGCGCCATCTGCAGCATCTCGTTGCGCTTCTTCTCGCCGCCGGAGAAGCCCACGTTGACCGCGCGCTTCAGCATCTCGTCGGCGATGCCCAGCTCCTTGACCGTCCGGCGCACCACCTTGAGGAACTGCATGGCGTCCAGCTCGCTCTCGCCGCGGTGCCGGCGCTGGGCGTTGACCGCTTCCTTCAGGAAGGTCGTGTTGGGCACGCCGGGGATCTCGACCGGATACTGGAAGGCCAGGAAGACGCCCTCGGCGGCGCGCTCCTCCGGCGCCATGGCGAGCAGGTCGCGGCCCTGGTAGAGGACCTCGCCTTCGGTCACCTCGTAGCCTTCGCGCCCGGTCATGATGTAGGCCAGCGTCGACTTGCCCGAGCCGTTCGGGCCCATGACGGCATGGATCTCGCCGGGCATGATCGTCAGGTCGATGCCCTTGAGGATCTCCTTGTCCTCGACCGTCACATGCAGGTTCTTGATCTCAAGCATTCGTCCCTATCTTCCTTCCCGTTTTCTTGCCTCTGTGCGCGCAGGTCACCCCACGCTGCCCTCGAGGCTGATGCCGACCAGCTTCTGGGCCTCGACGGCGAACTCCATGGGCAGCTGCTGCAGCACCTCGCGGCAGAAGCCGTTGACCACCAGGGCGACGGCGTCCTCCTCGGGGATGCCGCGTTGGCGGCAGTAGAACAGCTGGTCCTCGCTGATCTTCGAGGTCGTCGCCTCGTGCTCCACCTTGGCGCTGCGGTTGCGGCTCTCGATGTAGGGCACGGTGTGGGCGCCGCACTGGTCGCCGATCAGCAGCGAATCGCACTGTGTATGGTTGCGCGCGCCCGCGGCCTTGGGCGACATCTTGACCAGGCCCCGGTAGGTGCTCTGCGAGCGCCCGGCCGAGATGCCCTTGGCGATGATCCGCGAGCGCGTGTTGCGGCCCAGGTGGATCATCTTGGTCCCGGTATCGGCCTGCTGGCGGTTGTTGGTAATCGCGATCGAATAGAACTCGCCGACCGAGTTGTCGCCCTGCAGGATGCAGCTCGGGTACTTCCAGGTGATCGCCGAGCCGGTCTCGACCTGGGTCCAGGAGATCTTGGAGTTGCGGCCCCGGCAGGCGCCGCGCTTGGTGACGAAGTTGTAGATGCCGCCGACGCCGTTCTCGTCGCCCGGATACCAGTTCTGCACCGTCGAGTACTTGATCTCGGCGTCGTCGAGTAGCTCACGTAGGAGCCCTTGTCGGCGATGATCAGGGTGCGCTCGAACTGGCCGGTATTCGCCGCGTTGATGCGGAAGTAGGTCGAAAGCTCCATCGGGCAGCGCACGCCGGGCGGCACGTAGACGAAGGAACCGTCGGTGAAGACCGCGGAATTGAGCGTGGCGTGCTTGTTGTCGGTGTAGGGGACCACGCTGCCCATGTACTTCTGCACCAGCTCCGGATGGTTCTTCACGGCGTCGGAGATCGGGCAGAAGATGACGCCGACCTCCTCGAGCTTGTGCTTGAAGGTGGTCGCGACCGAGACGCTGTCGAAGACCGCGTCGACCGCGACGCCGGCCAGCATCTCCTGCTCCTTCAAGGGGATGCCGAGCTTCTCGTAGGTGCGCAGCAGCTCGGGGTCGACCTCGTCCAGGCTCTTCGGCCCCTCGGCCGACTTGGGCGCCGAGTAGTAGTAGGCGTCTTGGTAGTCGAGCGGCGGAAACGCGACCTTGGCCCATTGGGGCTCGGGCATGGTCAGCCAATGCCGGTAGGCCTTGAGCCGCCACTCGAGCAGCCATTCCGGCTCGTCCTTCTTGGCCGAGATGAAACGGACGATGTCCTCGCTCAGTCCCTTGGGCGCGGTGTCCGCCTCGATCTCGGTCACGAAGCCGTACTTGTACTTCTGGTCCGTGACGTCGTGGACTTGCTGGACCGTCTCGACAGTGGCCGCCATGCACGCTTCTCCCGCTCAGTTATATTCTTAAATTAACGGTTTAACCAATTGTTATAACGCAGTTTATTCGTCAACCTACACTGCTCTCGATTCAGGTTCGGGCAGGTCGCCGAAAGTCACGAAAGTCAGCGCCATGTCCGCCAAGGTGACACCGGAAAGGGCGTGCCGGATCGCCCTGTTCACCTTGTCCCAATTGCCGCGCATGGGGCAGAGGGTCTCGGACTCGCAGCTGCCGACGCTGCCGTCGACGCAGGCGGTCAGCGCGATCGGGCCCTCGAGCGCCTGGATGATCTCGGCGACCGTGATCTCCCCGGCGGGCTTGCTGAGCGCGTAGCCGCCCGCCGCACCGCGGTGCGAGGCCACCAGATTCTCGCGCGCCAGCGCGTTCAACAGCTTGGCGACGGTCGGCAGCGGTACCCCGGTATCCTGGGAGATCTGCGGCGCCGTGCGGACCTTGTCGCCCCGCAGCGACATCTGGGCCATGACGACGACGGCATAGTCGGTGAGCCGGTTCAGGCGAAACATTGGGAGCACCCAATCCATACTGATTTGGTATAGATTGGTAGATATCCGATTTTTCCCGGAAATCAAGCCCTTTTCTGAAGATATTCTCGAAGTCGCCCTATGGCCGCATGGGCCGGCGGTCTGACCTCGGGCGGCGGTCCGGATACCGGCGGAACGGCGGCCTCTCATATTCGTGTTCGGTCGTGTTTTGCGCCGGCCTCGCTATCGGCCCACCTAATTCGAAACCGGGACAACCATCGTGGGGACCATCGCCAATGACCGCCAACCGTCGCATCGTCTTCTTGATTGGGCTGCTGCTGGCCGGGTCTCCGGCGGGCGCCTGGGCCGCCGGCAACTCGGCGAACGGCGAGAAGCTGTTCAAGAAATGCGCCGCCTGCCACAGCGTGGCGCCGGGCAAGAAGAAGGTCGGCCCGAGCCTGCACGGCGTTCTCGGCAGGACCGCGGGCAGTGCCGAGGGTTATCGCTATTCCAAGGCCATGACGGCCTACGGGCGGTCGGGCATCGTCTGGGACGCGGACACCCTGGACGTCTACCTCGAAGCGCCGCGCAAGGTCGTCAAGGGCACCAAGATGAGCTTCCCCGGTTTCAAGAAAGCCCAAGACCGGGCCGACGTGATCGCCTTTCTAAAGCAGTATTCCGAGTGACCGGGAACGGGACAGGCCTTCGTCGCGCACCCTCACGCTCTCAAGGGCTTGTGATTGCATGTGACGCATCGGGCCGCGGTATTGGGTGCATAGTTATCGGCGCGGCGCGGCGTCTTGCGCGTTTCGCGGCCGACGCGCCGGCCGCCACGGGTCTCTCCGAGCGATGCAGAGAGGAGGGCTGAAGCGTGCTGCCCCGCCGTCGAAGTCGTTGGGATATTCCGGGTTCATTGAGGACGCTGGGGCTGGCCGCCTGCGCCGGTTTGGTCGTTTCGGCTTCGGACGGTGGCCGCCGGGCAGCGGCTCAGGAACCTGCGCTTCCCGAGGAATTCGAAAAGCCCAAGCGCCACTTCAAGATCGACCGTCCGGCCGAACTGTCGGGCGCGGCGGCGCTGACCGTCTACATGCGGGTGATCGACGACATGACGGCGGGCTATCGCCTCTCCGGCGACAGGAGCGCCGGCGCCTATCGAACCTGGCGCCGGTACAACGAGACACCCTACCGCTCGGCGACGCACGGCCAACGCTTCGTGAACAACTATGCCAATACCCTGGCCAAGGCCTATGGCCGATACGAGGACGCCGGCGACCTGCCGAAGGGCGCCGTCCTGGCCAAGGACAGCTTCGCGGTCACGGCGCGCGGCGACGTCTTTTCCGGTCCGCTGTTCCTCATGGAAAAGATGCCGGCCGGCTTCAGCCCGAAGAGCCGGGACTGGCGCTATACCATGGTCATGCCCGACGGCAGCCTGTTCGGCCGGACCGAGGGCGACGGGTCCGGGCGGGTCGAGTTCTGCATCGCCTGTCACGAGTCCGCCGGGGCGGAAAACGACCATCTGTTCTTCGTGCCCGAGGAGCACAGGGTGCGGATACACAGCCTCCAGCCCCAGGGCGAATGAGGGGCCATCGCCGGAGCCCGCGCAATCGCTAGGTTATGACGGCCATTGCAAAACAACGAGAAACGCTTCGTTCCGGTTCGAGGCCTTTTGGGAGACGACTGATGCATTCGAGTAAGAGCAAGCTTCTTTCGACCACGGTGATGCCCCTGATGGTCTTGGCCGGCGTGGCCGTCGGAGACGCCGTGGTCGGCGGGCACTTCGCGGCGCCCCCGGCGCGCGCGGCCTGTAACCCCTGCAATCCCTGTGCGGCGGCCAAGTGCAATCCCTGCGCGGCGGCGAAATGCAATCCCTGCGCGGCGGCCAAGTGCAACCCCTGCAATCCCTGTGGGGCGAAATGCAATCCGTGCAACCCTTGCGCGGCGGCGGGCTGCAATCCCTGCAATCCGTGCAATCCCTGCGCCGCCGGCGGCGGGGCGGTCAGCTTGAAGTGCGCGGTGCCGCGCCTGAGGTCCGCGGCCCTGTGCAATCCCTGCAACCCCTGCGCCGCCAAGAAGGGCTGCAATCCCTGCAATCCTTGCGCGGCGGCCAAGTGCAATCCCTGCAATCCCTGCGCGGCGGCCAAGTGTAATCCCTGTAATCCTTGTGCAGCCGCCAAGTGCAATCCTTGCAATCCCTGCGCGGCGGCAAATCCCTGTAATCCTTGCAACCCGTGCAACCCCTGCGCGGCCGGAGGAGGCGCCGAGCTGACCGACGCCGAGGCCGTCAAGGCCTACGACTGTCTGCTGCCGCAGATGACGGCCTCCTATGCCAAATCGGACAACAAGGTCGCGGTGAGCTACCCCTCCTGGCGGCGCTACAGCACCCAGGCCTATCAGTCGGCGACCCACGGCAACCGCTATGTGCAGAACTACGCCAACAAGAAGGCCAAGGCCTATGGCCTCTTCGAGAAGGCCGGGACCATGCCGGCGGGCGCCAGGCTGGCCAAGGACAGCTTTTCGGTCCGGGCCGACGGCGCGCTGGTCGTCGGGCCGCTGTTCGTCATGGAGAAGATGAGCAAGGGCTTCCACGCGGCCAGCGACGATTGGCGCTACACCATGGTCATGCCCGACGGCTCGATGTTCGGGACGACCAAGGGCAAGGGCTCCGCCAAGGTCGAGTTCTGCATCGGCTGCCACATGTCCGTGGCGCCCGAGGCCGACTCGATGATGTTCCTGCCGGCGGACTACCGCGCGGCACGCTAGGCGACCCCGCATGACCGGCTTCGGCGGCAGGGCCGCGGCGCACACCCTCGCGCTCGCGGCCCTGCTGCTCGCGGCCGCGGCGCCGCCATCCCGCGCGGACTTCGCCGAGGGCTTGGCGGCCCTCGACGCCGGCGACTTCGAAAGCGCCCTCGAGGTCTGGCGGCCCTTGGCCGCGGCCGGGGACGCCGAGGCCCAGGTCGCCCTGGCCGGACTCTACCGGGACGGCCTGGGCTTTCCCGCCGACCTCGCGCAAGCGCTCCGCTGGTACCGCCGGGCGGCCGAACAGGGCGATGCCGTCGCCCAGCTCAACCTGGGCGACCTCTACAGCCGGGGCGAGGGCGTCCCGCGCGACCTCGTCCAGGCCTATCTCTGGCTGTCGCTGTCCGCCGCCCAGGGCCGGCGCTGGCCGGAGCAGCGCCGCCGGGAGGTCGCGGCTCTCATGACCGCCGCCGAGCTGGCCGAGGCCGAGCGCCTGGCCGAGGCCTGGCGCCCGACCGAGTGAGCGCCGGCCGGCGGGCGGTGAACCCGTGAATTGAGTATCACAGGACGCAGGCTCCGAGGCGGCGGCGGTGTTGGCGTGCAAGCCGTTTCCAGAGGCTGAGCACCTGCCCGCCGAGTGTCCGTGCCGAGCCGCGCCTTGCGCCCGTGCCGCGGGCGTCAGCCGCGGTGGCGGTTGGCGACGTGGTTGCGATAGGCCTCGTAGTCGCGCTGGGCCTCGACGTGTTCGACCTCGAGCCGGGGGATCGAGCGTTCGATCTCGGTCTTTTCTTCCACGAGCTGCTTGAGCTCGACGGCGATGAGCGCCCGTTCGGTCGCCAGGAGGGTCGGCGAGAGCATCAGCGTCGTCTTTTCGACCACGAGATACTCGATCTCGCTGGCCCGCCGTTTGCTGTAGCTCAGCTGCCTGACGATACGGTTGACGGCGGCCCGCCGCTCGTAGAGGCCGTAGCCGTCGGCGTGGGCGGCCACAAACGCGCCTTCGAGGCGGGCCGGGCAGATGCCGGTATAGCTCTGGCCGCGGGTGCCGAGCTGATAGCCGTTCTGCGGCCGGCAGAAGCGTGCCAGGCCCTCGGCGTGGCCGCTCTGGTAGGCATCGAACTTGGCGGTGACGCCATGCTCGGCGCAGGCCTTGCGGCGCCCGCCGAAGGACTCGGGGCTGTAGCCCCGGGCGCCGTCCTCGTAGCCGATCGCGCGCCAGTCGGCCGTCTTGCATTCCGCCTCGCCCATGCCCGAAGAACTCGAGCAGCCGACGAGCGCGAGCAACAGGGCCGTGGCCAGAATCCGTCGCATGGGTCCGTCCGCCGCAGGATCGGATCTTGTAGCCCGGCGAGCTTAAGGGAGGCTTAAGCGCGGGGGCGGTATTGGGGGAGGGGGGCAAGGCGGCGGTCCAGTCTTAGCCACCAGAACCGGCCAAGTTCAGTAGAGGGAAACCGGGACTGGCTCGTTTTCGCGCAAGCGAAAAGGTGCCTGTCCCGCTTTCCCGGGCCGCCGCCGAGACGGTGGCCAGTGGGGCCGCGAAAATGGGGACCCCGTTTCCGCTCCAGTGCGCCGAAGGCTAAGCCCCCAGCCGCTCGACCAGCTCCGCCGCGAAGAGGGCAAGGG
>CAMYKD010000056.1:14173-20242 GCA_947258885.1 uncultured Kiloniellales bacterium
ACGATATCCTGGCTGGTCACGCTGCGCTCGACCGTGCCGCCGAAGTAGACCGGGTCGGGCATGACGAGAACGTCGCTGTCCTGCAGATGCTGCGCGAAACAGTCGATGAAGGCGTCCTTCATCAGGCGGAGCGGACCGAAGCCGTGGGGCTGGAACAGGACCAGCAGGCGCCCGGGAAAGGCGTGCAGGGTGGCCAGCGTCGCGTCGATCTTGTCCGGATTGTGGGCGAAGTCGTCGATCACCGTCACGCCGTTCCCTTCCCCGACGAACTCGAGCCGCCGCCGGAGGCCCTCGAAGCCGTCGAGCGCCGAGGCCGCATCGTCCAACGCCACGGCACAGGCGCGCGCGGCGCCGAGGGCGGCCAGCGCGTTTGCCACGTTGTGCCGTCCCGGCACGCGGAGGCGCACCCGCGCGCGGGCGGCCGTCGCGCGCTCCGTCACCTCGAACGCGATGCCGTCGGGCGCCGGGACCAAGTCGCCGGCCAGGAGATCCGCCGCAGGGTCGCTCAGGCTGAAGCCGATCGTCTCGTCCGGCGCAATCCCGGCGGCCAGCACGGCGCTCTCCGGATCGTCCAGGTTCAGGACCACGGTTTCGGCCTTGGCGGTAAAGTCGCGGAACAGCGTCCGCAGCTCGTCCAGCGACTTGTGGTCCAGGGTGATGTTGTTCAGGACCGCGACCCGCGGGCTGTAGAGGGCGATCGAGCCGTCGCTCTCGTCGACCTCGCTGACGAAGACATCGCCGTCGCCGACCACGGCGCTGGCGAAGGGGGTGTCGGGCGTGATGAAGTTCTTCATCACGGCGCCGTTCATGATCGTCGGGTGACGCCCGACCGCGTGCAGTATCCAGCCGAGCATCCCGGTCGTGGTCGACTTGCCGCTGGTGCCGCCCAGGGCGACGCTGTGCGGCGCGGCGTTGAATACCTCGGCCAGCAGCTCGGCGCGGGTCATCACACGCGCACCGAGACGCCGGGCCGCCTGCACGTCGGGCACGGTGTCCTCGATCGCGGCCGAGGTGACCAGGATCTGGTCGGGGCGGGTGAGGCCGCTGCCGTCCTGGGCGTGCAGCGGGATGCCGCGAGCGCGCAGAAAATCGAACTTCTGCGCCGTCCTCCCTTGGTCTAGCATGCGGTCGGAGCCCGCCACGACACAGCCCCGGGACTGCAGGATCAAGGCCAGCGGCAACATGCCGCTGCCGCCGATGCCGCAGAAGAAGTACTCCCTGGCTTGGGTCATCCGCCGATGACTACCGCGACGGGGCGGGCCTGACAAGAACGCGGAACATGAGGAGCGATCGCGTGCCCGGACAGCAAACCAAGATCGGCGTGATGGCGCCCGGCTCGCGCATCGACGCCGGCGTCGCCGAGCGGGTCGCGGAGATCGCCGCCGGTCTCTATCCCGACCGCGCCGTCGAGCTCGTTTTCCATCCGCAGTGCTTCCTGTCCTCCGGGCATTTTGCCGGCGGCGATGCGGTCCGCGCGCAGGCCTTCCTCGAGATCGCCAACGACGAAAGCTACGACGCCCTGTGGTTCGCGCGCGGCGGCTACGGCTCCTGCCGCCTGGCCGAGGACGTGATCCCGAAGCTGACGGAGGCCGCCGGGCGCAAGCTCTATCTGGGCTACAGCGATGTCGGCACTCTGCTGGCCGGGCTGTACAAGGAAGGCTTTCAGGACCTGGTCCATGGGCCCATGCCCGGCGACATCAACCGCGCCGGCGGCGACGCCGCCGTCGGGCGGGCGCTCGCCTATCTGGTCGAGCGCGCGCCCGACACGTTGGAGGCCGGCGTTTCGGCGGATTCGAAGACGGCGGCTTTCAACATCACCGTGCTCAGCAAGTTGCTCGGCACGCCGTTTCAGCCGGACCTGGCCGGCCACGTGCTCCTGCTCGAGGACGTCTCCGAGTACATGTACGCGATCGACCGCTCGCTGTTCCACATCACCAGCAACCCCGGCATCAGGAAGGCCGCGGGCATCCGGCTCGGCCGCTGCAGCGACATTCCGCCCAACGACCCGGACTTCGGACAGAGCGAGGAAGAGGTGGCCCGCCACTGGTGCGAAAAATCCGGCATCCCCTATCTCGGACGCGCCGACATCGGCCACGACATCGAGAACAAGGTCGTGCCCTTCGGGTGGGTGCCGTCTGCTCGCGCGCCCGCGACCTAGTCTTCGCCCGGCTAGGAGCTGCTTCAGGGTTGTCTTGTTAGTCTTGCAGCTTGACATCAGCCAAAATTTGGCCTACATATACAGCCTGACGAATTTCGATATAGACTCGTTTGTAATTTTATTCCAAACATTTAATGATACCGAACCGATTTTTAAGGCCACAATTTAGCCCAACTAACCCGTAGGGAAGGAAGGGATGCTGAGTTGTGCCGGCGATCAAGGAGTTCGATGGCTTTCGGATCTACATGTACTTCGCCGACCACGGGCAACCGCACTTCCATATCGTCGGCCCCGACTTCGACGCCAAGATTGCGATCGACGATCTTTCGGTCATGGCCGGCGAGGTGCCTAGGAAGGCGCGCGAGGCGTTGGATTGGGCGGAGCAAAACAAGGCGTATCTGATGGATCTCTGGAACGAATTCAGCGGGTAGGATGAAAACATGCCTGATCTATCGAAGCGCCTCGAAGACGTGAAGCCCGGTGACGGGCCGTTTACGCTGGCGCTGATATGGAAGGACGGGACCACGCAGAGCGTCGACCTCTCCGGTC
This sequence comes from uncultured Kiloniellales bacterium, assembly GCA_947258885.1. Lineage (GTDB taxonomy): Bacteria > Pseudomonadota > Alphaproteobacteria > Kiloniellales > JAKSDN01 > CAMYKD01. The sequence goes on from CAMYKD010000056.1 coordinate 16,881, forward strand.
TGGTGGCGGCATCCCGTCACTTCCGCCGGTTCTCCGACGAGCCGGGCACATTCCGTGACGCCCGGGTTGTCAACTGGGGCCACGGCATTGCCTGGCCGAACGGCCTCGACTACTCGGCCGGGAACCTGGCTCGGATTGCCGACGAACAGGAGGACCGGGACGACCGCGAGGAGTTCGTGGCGTGGCAGAGCGCGCACGGCCTGACCAATGAGGAAGCCGGTGCCGTGCTCGGATACAAGAAGAGCCAGATCAAGAATTTCCGATCGGGTGAGTCGAAGGTTCCGACTTCGGTGAAGATCGCCATGCGCGCGTTCGATGCGGACCCGACGATGTTCTTTGCCCACTACCGGCCCGGCGAGCGGATATTTTCGCGACGCAAGAAGGCGATGAGCGAACCGACCTGACGCCGTCGGCGTGCCGAACACCAGGCTGGCCGGGGCGATTGTCCAATTGCGCTTCTCACCGAAGTCGACTTTGCCGTGTCAAAACCGGCGTGGCGTCACCTGTCAAGACAGATGCGCCTCGACCCACCGTCGCAGGCCGCGGCTCTTGAAACTCCCGTAAGAGGAGGTCGAGTTTCCCGACTTTACGACGAAGTATCCGATGACACTGTCAGGAAACTCCGGATCGAGATGCAGCTCGAACTCGTGGAGAGCCGAGCCTGAAGCCCTGACATACCACGAGTGGCTGTATTGCGGATGATTAGGGGAATGGCCAATCGCATCCGAAATGGATCGGGCGAAATCGGCGATAATCGAGGGGTCGGTTATCCTCAGGACCTCCGTCTTGCCGTCGCCGTCGAATACCTCGATCCGACGAATGGACGCCTGATCAAATTGGGAAATCGTCGCGAGGTTTTGCATTTCGGTTCTGAGCCGTGGAATCATGAACCCAACGGCCATGACAAGAAGACCCGCACCGATGAGCCCGAGAAGCCATATGGAAGCGGTCGATTCTTTGCGCTCCGCTGTTCTGGAAAAGTGCCAGACCATGCCAAGGATCATCCCCGGAACAAGGGCGACTACACCACCGATCCAGAAATTCATGAACAAAAAGTGATGGAATCCATAGGCGACACCGAGCAGTCCGCCAAGAATCTCCGCGGCTCCAACAACGACGTAGATTCGCCACTCTCGCCGCACGTCACGGAAAGAAATCTGTCCGTACTTCATTCCCGTGATTCCCGTGTCACCCTCAATTCTCGGAACGGCTTACCGGATGACTCTGTATGCCCCGGGTTGAATATGCTGTCACCAAGAATCCCGAAAGCGGCAACAAGGTCGTGCCCTTCGGGTGGTTGCCGCTGGCGTTCGCCTTGCCGGGGCGGCGGCGCGCAGGTCGACTCCAGGTTCGGGACTTGTCCACCGAACGGGTGGTGCCGGCCCTGCGGGGACTTTCGCGTTCAGTCGAGCGCCTGGCGCAGGGCCTTGGCGAGTTGTTCCTTTTCGAAGGGCTTGTTCAGCAGGATGTTTTCCGGAGTGCATAATCCGGGATGTTTCTCGACCTCCGCCGGATAGCCCGACATGAAGACGACCTTGGTGCCGGGACGGTGCCGTCCCGCTTTCTCGGCGAATTCCGGGCCGCTCATACCGCCGGGCAGCACGACGTCGGACAGGACGACGTCCACCTGCTCGGCGTCCAAGGCCTCGAGGGCCTGGTCCGCCTCCGGAACGGCGATCACGCGATAGTCCAGTCTCTCCAGCATCGTCACGACGAGCGACCGCACGCCGTCATCGTCCTCGATCACCAGAACGACTTCGCCGCGGCCGTTCGGTATGTCTTCGCGCGCCGCGGTCTTCGTCGCCGCAGCCGGGAGCTCGGCGGCCCGCGGCAGGTAGATCTCGACCGTCGTGCCGTTGCCTTCCTCGCTGTCGATGATCACATGCCCGCCGGACTGCTTGGCGAAACCGTAGACCATCGAAAGCCCCAGCCCGCTGCCCTGGCCCACTTCCTTGGTCGTGAAGAAGGGCTCGAAAGCGTGCGCCTGAACCTCCGCCGACATGCCCGTTCCCGTGTCGCTCACCGCCAGCAGCACGTAGTCCCCCGCCTCCGCCTCCGGGTTCCGCGCCACGAAGGCCTCGTCCAGGCAGACGTTCCGGCACTCGATGGTCAGCTTCCCGCCGTCCGGCATGGCGTCGCGCGCATTGAGCGCCAGGTTCAAGAGCGCGCTCTCCACTTGGCCGGGATCCGCCAGGGCGTTCCAGAGATCGGCGTCCGGCCTGGTCTCGACCTCGATGGTCTCGCCCAAGGTCCTCGCGAGCAGTTCCGACATGCCCTCGACGAGCGCCGCGATACCGAGCGCCTGCGGCCGCAACGGTTGCTGGCGCGAATAGGCGAGCAGCCGCTGCGTCAATTCGGCCCCGCGCGTGGCTGCCCGAAGGATCGCTTGATAGCGCCTGTCCTCGCTTCCCAGCCGGCTCTCGAGCAACTCCGCATTGCCCATGATGACCGCGAGCAGGTTGTTGAAGTCGTGGGCGACGCCGCCGGTGAGCTGGCCGACCGCCTCCATCTTCTGCGCCTGACGAAGCTGCTCCTCCATGGACTTGCGCTCGGTGACGTCGGTGTTGATGCCGCCGATCGCCGTGATTCTTCCTTCCGGGTCGAAAATAGGGAACTTCTGCAGAAGGGTGATACGGCGCGTGCCGTCCGCGAAGGGGGTCTCCAATTCCATCTCGACCGGCGTTCCTGTTCTAACGAGCTCGCGATCGGTTCGCGTGATTTCGCGCGCGTGCTCACCGTCGTAGAAGTCGAAGACCGTCTTTCCGGATATTTCGCTGCCCCCCGGATTGAACCAGCCGTGCCAGCGCTTGTTGGCGACGAGGTAGCGGCCTTCGACGTCCTTGATCAGGATCGCCGAGGGCGAGTTCTCGATGAACGCCCTGAAACGCTCCTCGCTTTGCTTCAGTGTCTCTTCGATCCGTTTGCGCTCGGTGATGTCGAAATGCCAGACCATGGTACAGTCCTGGCCTTCGAAGCGAATCGGGCGCGTGTTCATCGAAACCCACCACTCGGTCCCGTCCATGCGCCGCCGCCGGGCCTCGAAATCGACCAGTTCGCGGCGGCTCTTGAAGATGTCCTCGACCGCCTTCAGCTGCTCGAGGTCGACCCAGCTGTCCTGGATCTCCGAATTCACGAAGCTCTCGCGGGAGGTTCCGCCGAACATCTGAACCAGCGCGCTGTTGACGAACAACCGGTCGCCGGTCATTCGCGTGCCGTCCACGTCGTGGGAGACGATCGCGATACCGAGCGGACTGTTCTCGAGGATTTCGCGGAGTTTCAGCTCGCTCTTCTTCAGGGCGCCCTCGGCCTTCTTTCGCTCGGTGATGTCCTGGCCGACGCCGGTCATCCCTGCGATGTTGTTT
>CAMYKD010000056.1:20286-41541 GCA_947258885.1 uncultured Kiloniellales bacterium
TTCCAGACCCGAGATGTCGCGACCATTGAGCACAGCCTCGAAGGCCTCTCTGAACGCGGCCTTCTGCTCTTCGCTCGGCAAGAATTCCGCCAGGTTCAGGCCCTTCAGCTCCCTCTTCGACCAGCCGGTCGCCTTTTCCAGGCCGCTGTTCCAGAGGGTCACCTTGCCGTCCCGGTCGACGCCCAGAACCGGTGCGTTGGCGCTCTCTATGAAGCGCTCGGTGCGGCCGTGGAGGCTCGCCGCCAAGCGTCGGTTCAACCTGCTCACCAAGAGGGCGATCGCCGGAAGCGTTATGATGTTCACGACGACCTTTGCCCGGTCGATCGCCGTGTACTGGAACAGGTCGTCCGGCGAGGAAAAGAAATAGAAGGCATAGGCGACGCCGATGGCCGCACCGGCCAGACCGCCGGCATACCCGCCCCGATAGGCCGCATAGGTAATCGCAAGCGCCGTGAAGAGCTGCGGATTCGGCGCCGAGAGGCCGAACCGGCGGGACAGCTCCAGCAGGACTACGGTTCCCAGCACGGCGATGGGGCCGTGGAAGCGATCGAACCAATTGCCGTCCGAGTATTGTAAATTCGAGCCGACCGTCATGCCTGTGCGGGCTATCCCCAGGAGGTCCTATCGCCCTTTTGGACTAGTAGATCATAACTCGAAACTAAGAGTGTTACGAGAAAAGGGCAAATCGACTCTGCCTCGCGCCGCGAACGTGTGGCGCTACCTGGAGGCCTCGCGCGATCCAACCGCTGAAGGGCAGGGCAAACTCCTAGCCGAGCACACCGCCTGAACGCGATGCAGACCGTGGACAGTGTGAGAAATGCGGGCTAGTTGCCGGCTGGGAGATTGGGGCTAGTATGGGAGGCAAATGGCCGGCTCTCGAAATGCCGGACCGTGGTCGCCGATCGAATCGGCTGGGAAGAAACCAGGAACGGAGTGAGGGATGAGAAGCATACCCGTGATACTGACGGCGCTGGCCGTCGCCATGATCGGCGCGGCGGCGGCCCCCGCCGGGGCCGCCAACGTGAAGGTCACCCCCTTGGGCAGCCACGATGGCGAGTTCTGCCGGCTCGACCGGGCACTGGTCTTCGAGGACCCGGACGGAACGCGCATCCTCTACGATGCCGGGCGCACGGTGAGCGGCCCGAACGACCCACGGCTCGGCGAGGTCGATGCCGTGCTGCTGAGCCACGTGCACGGCGATCATCTGGGCGACCGCCATATTGCGGGCGTCAACGCCGGCGCCTGCGGCGCACCGGAGTTCGCGGTCGTGGCGGCGCCCAATTCGAACAGCGTGAATATCGTCATGGCCAAGCAGGCGAAGTTCCTGGTCGGCGGCGAGATGGCGAGCTTCTTCAGCCAGAAGATCAAGTCGCTGGGCGGCGATCCCACGCTGGTCCAGCTCGTGCGCTTCGGCGCCATGCGCAAGGTCGGCGGCGTCAGCGTCGCCAGCGTCCCGGCGGTGCACAGCAACGGCCTCAACGCGGCCTTTCTCGACGAGGAGCATGCCGAAGCGCTGAAGGCCAACGGCCTGACCGCCTATGTCGGCCCGCCGGGCGGCTACGTCCTGTCGTTCAGCAACGGCCTGGTCGCCTACCTGTCGGGCGACACGGGCATCACGGCCGAGCAGGACCTCGTGGTCCGGCGGCACTACAAGGCCAACCTGGCGGTGCTCAACATCGGCGGCATCTTCACGACCGGACCGACCGAGGCCGCCTATGTCATCAACGAGCTGGTCAAGCCGGCCTCGGTGATCGCCTCGCACGCCAACGAGGAAGCGACCAAGGACGGCAAGCTGCTGGCCGGCACCAAGACCGAGACCTTCAAGAAGGCGGTCAAGGTCCCCGTGCACCTGCCGCTGAGCGGCCGCACGCTTGAATTCAACGGCAACGGAAAGTGCGTCGCCGGCTGCTGAGGCGGCTCCTCTCCAAGGCGAAAGGCCCCGCTAAGCCCGACCGGCGCCTCAGGGCGCGGGTCGGGCCGCGCTTTCGATCGCGTCGATTTCGTCCAGGAAGTCCTGGACCAGGGCGTTGACGCGGGCCGGGAACTCCCAGGCCGGAAAGCCGCCGGCCTCGGCGATCGAATGACGCCGCAGGTTGGGGAGTCGCGCCTCCAGATCGTCCGCGACCGCGAGGAAGTCGGCGAGGTCGTGCGCGCCGTTGTAGGCCAGCACCGGCACCTCGAGCGCCGCCAGATCCGCTTCGACCGGCGCCACGGGACGCGGCTCGCCGGGGCCGCTCCAGGGGGCGCCGCCGAAGTCCATGACGATCCGCCGGTGCGTCTCGGCCCGGCATTCGTCCGGGCGGCCGCGCATCACGTCGAACCAGCCGGACTTGTCGAACCAGCGGTGCTTGGCCGCGTCCAGGCCTTCGGCCTCGAGCACTTCGAGGGTCGCTCCCAGCTCGCGGGCAACGCTGGGCGGCGCGCGCCCGGGCAGCACCGCGCCTTCCAGGATCAGCGAAGCGAAGCGGTCCGGCTGCCGCAGCGCCAGCAGAAGGCCGACCGCCGCCCCCGTATGGGTGCCCCAGTAGTGCAAGTGCGCGAGCCCGGCCTCGTCCAACGCGCCCCGGACGTGGCCGGCCAGCTCGTAGTGCCCGAAAGGCCCCGGAACGCCGGCCGAGAGCCCGTGTCCCGGCAGGTCGACCAGGAGGATGCGGTAGCGGTCCCGAAAGGCCCGCACCTGCTCCGAAAAGACCCGATGGTCGCCGGACAGGCCGTGCACCAGGACGAGCCAGGGCGCGCCCTCCGGCGCCGCCAGGACCTTCTTCGCCACCGCGACCATACCCCTGCGCGCGCGCCTAGACGAGCAGGACGAAATCGTACTCGCCCATGCCCTGCAGCACGAGGAAGGTCGTCGAGCCGTCCCCGCCGTTGGTGACGTGGTGCGGGCGGCGCGGCTCCACGGAATAGGCCTCGCCGGGATCGAGGCGCACTTCTTCCTCGGGCTCGCGCAGAAAGATCCGCAGGCGCCCATCGAGGACATAGAAAGTGTCCCGGATATTGCTGTGGTAGTGCCAGGGCACGCTCTGGCTCGGCGAGATCTGGAGTTCGTTGATGCGAAATCCGGGACGCTCCAAGTGAAGCGCCCGGCGCTCGACTTCGTAGTGGGGACTCGCGTCCTTCGTGGGTTCCAAGGGGCTCCTCCTTTCAGCGTGATGCTCGCTCGGCAATAACCTTTGGTATGAAGCACAGGTTTCCCCGCCATGCCACAGGCTTGAGCCGGATATCGCGAAGCGCCCGCCGCGCCGACACCATCTCCCGGGACATGGTCCAGCAAATATCGTTTGCCGGCAGGGCTCGGCGCTGCCTAGAGTTTCCGCGGGCAGCCCCGCGGTGACGACTCGATGGACTTCTTCTCCTTCCTCACCGGCGACGAGGTCCGCTATGTCCACGCGGCCTCGCTCGAGATCCTCGAGGAGGCCGGACTCCTGGTTCGCAACGAGAAGGCGCGCGAGCGCTTCGCCCGGCACGGCGCCCGGGTCGATCACGAGACCGAGACCATCCGCATCCCGTCTGCCGTCGTCGAGCGCTACCGCGCCCTGGTGCCTCCGACGATCACGCTGCGCGGCCGCGACCCCTCGTGCGACGTCACCTTTCCGCGCAGGCTTCCGGTCGTCGCGACGGCGAGCTCCGCGCCGGACATCGTCGATCCCGTGACGGGAAAGGCGCGGCGGGCCGGATCGGACGACATCGCCCGCATCGCGCACCTGGTGAACGCGCTTCCCGGCTTCGACGTGTTCTCGATATCGACGCTGGCCGACGATGCGCCGAGCGGACAGTTCAGCCTGTCGCGTTTCTATCCGGCCCTGAAGAACTGCGTCAAACCCTGCCGGACCTCGGTGATCGATGTCCGCGAGGCGGCCCAGGTGCTCGAGCTCGGCGAGCTGATCGCCGGGTCGAAGGCCGCGTTCTGGGAGCGGCCCTTCATCAATTTCGGCTACTGCTCGATCGTCTCGCCCTTGACCATGGACTACGACAGCACGGAAATGCTGATGTTCTATGCCGAGAACGGCGTCACCGCCTACGGCACCATCGCCCCGATGGGCGGCTTGAGCACGCCGCTTTCGCTGCCCGGCATGCTGACCTTGATGAACGCCGAATGGCTGGCCGCGGCGACCCTGGCACAGATGTCGAAGCCCGGAACCGCGCAGATCTACAATTTCCTGCCGGTCTTCGCCGATATGCGCGACGGCGCCTATGCGCCGGGTGCGATCGAGATCGGCATGATGAACGCCGCGGTCTGTCAGATGGCCCGCTTCTACGACGTTCCCGCCGGCGGCTATCTCGGCCTGACCAATGCGAAGACCGCCGATGCCCAGGCGGGCTTCGAGAAGGGCATGTCGCCGCTCTTGGGGGCGCTGGCGGGTGTCGATTTCATCGTCATGGGCGGTCTTCAGGACGCCCTGATGTCCTTCGATTTCGGCCAGGCGGCGATCGACAACGAAATCGCCCTGATGATCAAGCGCGTGCGCGAAGGCTTCGGCTTCTCCGAGGACGCGGCGTCGCTCGAGGAGATCAAGGCGACCGGGCCGGCCGGCATGTTCGCGGCGAACCCCGAGACGCTCGAGCGCATGCGCACCGCGACCTTCCTGCCCGAGCTGGCGGACCGCAAGCTGCGCGAGCAGTGGGAGCGGGAAGGGGCCTCGACCATCCATCAGCGCGCGATGAACAAGGCGCTCGAGATCCTCTCGACCCCCAACTCCGCCGCCCTCGATCCCGCGGTCGACGCGCGTATCCGGGCGAAGTTCGAAGATCTGGTCGCGGGCGAGTCCGTGCCGCCGGACGGATGGAAGCACATCGAAACCGGCGCCGCGGGACCGACCCGGAAACGGCGCGTCAACCGCCGCCGCCGGAAACCGTGAGGCGCCCGCCGCTCCGCCACCACGCCCCGGGACACGGATCCCGCATTCTGGACGGTTTCGAGTGACCTACGACGAGTTCAACGCGTTCTGCCGCTCTCTGCCCGCCACCACTCATGTGGTCCAGTGGGGCGGCTCGCATGTTTGGAAAGTCGGCGGCAAGGTCTTCGCCATCGGCGGCTGGGGGGATGGGGAACCGGGGTTCACCTTCAAGGTGAGCGATCTTTCCTATGAGATTTTGAAGGACCAGCCGGGCCTGCGCCCGGCGCCCTATCTCGCCTCGCGCGGCATGAAGTGGATCCAGCACTATTCACAGCCGGGACTGCCGGACGGCGACCTGAAAGACTATCTGCGCCAATCCCATCACATCGTCTCGCGCGGCCTGTCGAAGAAGAAGCAAAGGGAGCTGGGGCTCGACTAGCCGTACCGGCGCGGTCGGCATAGCATTCGAAACTCGATGCCCACACCGTCCGCCATGATCGCCGAACCGAACGTCAGCCCTCAACTCGCCAACCGGTCGCTCGATTGCGGTCATCGGTTGGGCATTCCTAGCCGTGCGCAGACATGCGGCATTGTAGGACCCCACTCAAGCGGTCGCCCTTTGCGGCAATCTTCGATCCTCACTTGAAGGAGAGCCAGGAGAGAGGCCAGCGAAGGCGGTCATGCCTCGCGATCCACTTCATCTTCTAGGCGTGCACCGCGAGAAAGGCCTGGACGTCCCGTTCCAACAGCGGCCAGACCGGGTCGTTCTCCGGTACGACGTGGTTGACGCTATCGTAGGCTATGAAGCGCGAATCCGGCAGACCGGCGGCAAGCTTGCGGCCCTGCTCGATCGGCTGCATGCGATCGCCATGACAGTGGCAAACGAGGCAAGGTACGGAAACGCTTGGCAAAAGCTGGGTTACGTCGAGGTTGTCGACGACTTGGCGAAATCGGCCGATGTTTTCCGGGGAGATCATTTCATGCATATCTTCAGCGAACCGACGACGCTCTTCTTCGCTGGCGCCCGGGAAGATGACCTGCGCCAGCAAATCGCGGAGCGATGGATAGTCGTCGTCCCAGCCCGCTGTCATCATTGATCGAAACGCCTCTGCTAGTTGGCGCTCTTTCTTCGAATCGCGTTTGGAGCGCCCTAGCGCAAAGCCGCCGATCATGACGATCGCAGACACTCTTTCCGGCCGGCGCGCCGCGAAGGCGGCGGCGATGGCGCAGCCTTGTGAAATGGAAAGGATGGGGGCACGCTCCACCGCAGCGGCGTCGAACACTCGTTCCAAGTCATCCACATAACGATCGAATGAAATATCTTCGAAATCCCAGTCAGACAGGCCGTTGCCGCGCGCATCGAATCGAACCAGGCGATATCGCTCGGCGATCGAGGTGGTGATCGGCGCGAGGCCGGGATTGCGCCAATCCAGCTCCAAATGGCCAATCCAATTGGGTGCCTTGACGACCGTGGGCCCTTCGCCATTCACGGTCCAGGCGAGGCGCACATTGTCCTTGGTCGTGCAGAACTGGATCTCTTGGGCTTCTGCAAGAGGCGCGCGGTGCGCTTCCACCTTTGGGCCGGTGAAATCCACTGAAAGCACCTCGATCGGCCAAGCGATTCCCTTGAAACTGTGCGCCCCTTCGCGCCGAAGGCGAACCGGGATATCGCTGCCAGCTAGGTCACAGAAGTTGCGCGACATGAGGACGCCTCCCGGTTCAGCCGTGGACTGAAGTCGCGTCGCAATGTTGACGCCGTCGCCGAAGATGTCGTCACCCTCGACAACCACGTCACCGGCATGGAGGCCGGCACGAAGGAATATCCGCCGGGGGAACTTGTAGGGTGGGTCGGGCCGGCGCAACTCCTGCTGAATCCGGACGGCGCACCGGAGCGCCTGAGCGGCCGCTGGAAATTCAATCAGAGCGCCGTCACCCAGAAGCTTCACGACGCGGCCTTCGTCGGCCGCGACAGCGGGAGTGATGACGGATCGAAAGATCGCGTTCAGCGCCGCTATAACGCCGGCGGCATCCTCCTGCATCATGCGGCTGTAGCCGACGACGTCGAGCGCGAGAATGGCGGAGAGTCTCCGCTTCATCGCCAATTCCCTATACGGAGAAGAGCATCCCCTCAGGTGCGGATGTTACAGCTATATGGCGATGGACCATAGCACAGGCTAGCAGCTGCTCCGAACGGCCGCTCTTGGTTGTAGGCCGACGGACACAGCGACGAAAGCCTCGGGTTCCGACCGTTGACAGGTCCGATCCGAATTCAGTTTCGGCGCGGCGCTGCCTAGTCCTCGCCCAGGATCGCGCCGGTGTCGCCGGCGGTCTCCTTGCCGGGCAGGGCGGCGTGCAGGACGATGCCGATGATCGCGGCCAGGGCCATGCTGGAGACCTCCATCAGGTCGCCGATCTTCAGGACCGCGCCGCCAATGCCGATCACCAGGATGACCGAGGCGATCAGCAGGTTGCGCTTCTCGCCGAAGTCGACCTTGCCCTCGATCAGGGTGCGCAGGCCCGAGGCCGCGATGACGCCGAACAGCGCGATGGCCACGCCGCCCATCACGGCGACCGGGATCGACAGGATGAAGGCCGCGACCGAGCCGACGAAGCCGAGCACGACCGCCAGGGCCGCGGCGCCGGCGACCACGAAGATGCTGAAGACGCGGGTGATGGCCAAGACCCCGATGTTCTCGCCGTAGGTCGTGTTGGGCGGGCCGCCCAAAAGGCCGGCCAGCATGGTCGCCAGGCCGTCGCCCAGCAGCGAGCGGTGCAGGCCCGGCTCGACCAGGAAGTTGCGCCCGACCACGCGGCTGACCACGACCTGGTCGCCGATGTGCTCGGCGATCGTGACGATGGCGACCGGCACCAGCAGCGGCAGGACCTCCCAGGGGATGCTTCCGGTGGCGCCGGTCAGGCCGGCGAAAAGGAGGGTGAAGTCCGGCACCCGGAACAGCGGCGCCGCGGCCACCGGGGCGAAGTCGACCAGGCCGACGACCAGCGCCACGACATAGCCGCAGACGATGCCGAGCAGCACCGGCACGACGGTGAAGAAGCCCTTGAGCACGATCGCGAACACCAGCACGCAGCCGAGCGTGAACAGCGCGACCAGGAAGTGGGTCAGGCTGTAGTCGCCGCCGCCGGCCGTGTTGGTCGCCATGGAGACCGCGATGCCGGCGAGGCCCAGGCCGATCACCATGATCACCGGACCGACCACGATCGGCGGCAGCAGGTGGAGCAGCCAGCGCACGCCGAACAATCGGATCAGGAGCGCGACCAATAGGTAGACCAGGCCGGCCGAGAAGGCGCCGAACATCGCGCCCGGGACGCCGGCCATCTGCGAGCCGATAACGATCGGAGCGATGAAGGCGAAGGAGGAGCCCAGGTAGACCGGGATCCGGAACCCGGTGACGACCATGTAGACCAGGGTACCCAGGCCGCTCGACACCAGCGCGACCGCCGGGCTCAGGCCGGTCAGGATAGGCACCAGGACCGTGGCGCCGAACATGGCGAAGAGGTGCTGCAGGGACAGCACGAGCCAGATGTGCGGGCTCGGCCTGTCCTCGACGTCGAGGACGCGCTCGCCCGTGCTCGCGGTTTCGATACTGGTCATGTGAATCCCCCCGCTCTCTGGTTTTCGGCCTCGGATTCGGCCCGAGTCGTTGCGAGAATTATAGGGCGCGTTTCGCGCCCTGTCGCCTGTCCATGCCCTCGCGCGTTCGGGCCGTGGAGCGGGATATGCTCGTGTCTCCGTTCGAACTTGAACGTGCCGAAGGCACGAAGCGGACTCTCATGTCGGCCTATCGTCCGAACACGGTCATCGTTCCGGTGCGGTGATTGAAAGCCGGAAGCCGCCATGATGGAAGCCGGGAATGCGCGTCGCTTCACCTGTCGTCGCTTTGGTTTCCTTCGGGCACATGCGAAGGCCGTCCCCGGCAGTTCTATCGTCCCCAACGCAATGCCAGGGGATCGAACTGCTTGGCCAGGCGGAGAAGCTCCGCCCGGGTCGCCGGGTGCAGCGGTGGTACGGGATGGCGGACATAATCGGAGTCGATAACGCCGCCTTCAAACATGATTGCCTTGCAGGCGCGCAGCCCGCATTGCCGGTTCTCGAAGTTGATCAGAGGCAGAATGCGAGCATAGTCCGCCGCCGCTTCGTCGATTCGCGCCGCCCGGTGATGCTCGACAACCGGCTTGATCAGGTCGGGCAGCAACGCGCTCGGCATGGTACCGGTGGCGCCGGCGTCCAGGTCGGCCATCAAGGTGATCGATTCCTCGCCGTCGAATGGTCCTTCGATGGCGCCGCCGCCCGCGTCGATCAGGCTGCGCAGCTTCGCCGCCGCCATCGGGGTCTCGATCTTGAAATAGGAGACCTGTTCGATCTCCGTTGCGATACGCGCCAGCAAATCGACGGAGAGCTCGACGCCGCTTAGCGGCGCGTCCTGAACCATGATGGGAACCCGCGCAGCTTTGCCGATGCGCGAGAAATGCTCATAGATATATCGGTCCGTGGCCTTCAAGGTGGCGCCATGATAGGGCGGCATCAGCATGATCATCGCGGCGCCCAGCTCCGCCGCCTGGCGCGATCGCCGGACTGCGATCCGGGTCGAAAAATGCGAGCAGGTGGCGATCACCGGCACCCGGCCGTCCACATGCTCGAGGCACAGCTTGAGAAGATCGTCGCGCTCTTCGTCGGTAAGCGCGAATTGCTCGGAGTAGTTGGCAAGAATGCAGATGCCGTCGACCCCCTGGTCGATCATGCAGTCCAACACCCGCTTCTGGCCCGGCCAGTCGATGTCGCCGGTTTCGGCGAACGGGGTTGGCGCGATGGGGAAAACCCCCCGGTAAGCTTCTTTCATGCCGTTCTCACAGTTGTGTGCGATTTGTCCTTACGGTAATACGGAGCGCGGTGCCGATGGCGATGACGCCACCGACCGCGATCAGGTTTCCGCGCAAGCGCATCGTCTATTCCAGGGTCTCGAAATCGTCGAGATAACGTTGGGAGAGGCAAAGCCCGAGGCCGGGGGCGGTGTCCGACAGATCGATGAATCCGCCTTCCGGTTCGGGGTCGCCCTCGAATATGTAGTAGAAGAGCTCGTTGCCGATTTCCACGTCATGCACGGGAAAGAACTCTGAAATCGGGCAGTTGGGACCGGCCATGGTCAGGTGATAATTGTGCATCTGGCCGGCATGGGGCACGACCGGCACCTGGTAGGCCTCTGCCAGGGCATTGATCTTCTGCGCGGCGGTGATGCCGCCGACCCGGTTGGTGTCGTACTGGATATAGCTTACCGCGCCGATATCCAGCATCTGGCGGAAACCAAACAGGTTGAACTCGTGCTCGCCGCCCGAGATCGGGATGCCCATGGCGTTGAGCTCCGCATAACCGTGCATGTCATCGGCGATGACCGGCTCCTCCAGCCAACGAGGTTCGAACCGCTCCAGCTTCGGAATCATCCGCCGGGCATAGTCCAGGTTCCAGCCCATATAGCATTCGAGCATCAGGTCCCGGTCATAACCGATGACCTCGCGCACCGCCTCGACGCGGCGGATGTTTTTGCGCATGCCGGCCGGCCCATCCTTCGGCCCCCAGCCGAAGCGCATCTTCATCATGTCGAAGCCCTGGTCGACATAGCGCTGGGCCTCGGCCTGCATTCGGTCGATATCGTCGGAATAGAGTTTCGAGGCGTAGACTGGAATCTTTTCCTTGGTGCGGCCCCCCAGCAGCTTGAAGACCGGCTGTCCCGCCGACTTGCCCAGCAGGTCCCAGATCGCGATATCGACTGCCGAAATCGCGGTCATGCCGATGCCCTTGCGGCCCCAGGCGAGCGTGCGGCGATACATCTTTTCCCATAGATAGGCGTAGTCCCAGGGATCTTCGCCGATCACCAGCGGCGCCATATACAGATCGACCGCGTTCTTGACCAGCTGGGGCGCCAGCGCAGCGTTGCCGATGCCAACCAGCCCGTCGTCGGTTTCGACCTCGCAGACCAGCCATTCATGGAACCGGAACGACCCCATCGCGTCGCCGCGGACATGCAGCGCGTCCGCCGCGTTGGTACAGAAATTGGACTGCGGCGTCACCGTCTCGCCGGTCCATCGGAAGACACGGGTGCGGACCGATTCTATCTTCAAGCTTGCCTCCTGGCCCTCGCGGCGGCGCCGGTGCCGCGGTTGCGGGCCATCTCGGCGACCATCAGAAAAGCCCGGCGCGCAGGTTCGACATTGGCCGTGTTCGTGCCGACGATATCGAACGCGGTGCCGTGGGCCGGCGTCGCCATCGGGAACGGCAGCCCCGACAGCACCGACACGCCCATATGGAAGCCGAGCAGCTTGAGCGCGATCTGCCCCTGGTCGTGATACATGCTGACGGCGCAGTCGTACTGGCCATCGCGCACCTTTATATACAGCGTGTCGGACGGGAACGGCCCCTCGGCCGCGATCTGCAGCGCGCGCGCCTTCTCGACCGCCGGCGCGATCAGTTCGATCTCCTCGCGCCCGATATTACCGCCGTCGCCGGCATGTGGGTTCAGCGCCGCGACGGCGATCCGCGGCCGCGCGAAACCGGCGGCCTTCAGGGTCCCGTCGGCCAATTCGATCGAGGCGACGATCTCGTCCACCGACAGCAGTCCGGCGACCTCGCGATGCGGCACGTGCGATGTCACCCGGGCGTTCCACATGCCATCGATGACGTTGAACTCGCTGACCCGGCCATGGTGGCCGAGGCGGGTCTTTGCCCATTGCGTCTCGTCCTCGGTGTCTAGCCCGGCCCGGTGCATCGCATCCTTGTTGAACGGCATGAAACAGAGCCCGTCGAGGTCGCCGGCGCCGCACAAATCCAGCGCCGCGCCATACCAGGCCAGCACCGCGGCGCCGGCGTCGCGCGATATATGGCCGGGTTCCAAGGTCTCGGGATCGATCGCCGGCAGGTCGATGAGCCAGACCGGATGTCTCGAAAAGTCGGCCTGCTCGATAGCCTCGATTACCGGGAAGTCGTGCGATATCCCGGCGACGCGGCAGCCGGACTCGAATACCCGGCGGTCGGAAAAGATCACGATGTTGGCGGCGTCGCGAACTTCGTCCAGCGCCAGCAGCTTGGCCATCAGTTCCGGACCGATACCGGTCGGATCTCCCTGTACGAGGGCAATGGTCGGTTTCATGGGTATCGCTTACCTGTAAAAGATTTCGACCAGGGTCATCGGAATCGCCGGGACGTAGGTCACCAGCATCAGCATCGCAAACAAGGTCACGATGAACGGGACGTTCGCCTTGGTGGCGTCCCAGATATCGGTCCTCGCGATCGAGCAGGCGGTGACGAGCACGCTGGCCACCGGCGGCGTCTGCTGGCCGATCGCCAGGTTCAGGGTCAGAATGACGCCGAAATGGACCGGGTCGATGCCGACCGCATGAACCAGCGGCAACACGATCGGCACCACCAGGATGATCGCCGCCGCGCCGTGCAGGAACATGCCCAATACCACCAGCAGGACGTTCAGCATGATAAGCACGAGATATTTGTTGCTCGTCAGCTCGGTGATGCCGCGCGCCAGATTCTGCGGCACCTCTATTTCAGTGAGATGCAGGCCGAGAACCGCCGAGGTCGCGACCAGCAGCATGACCACGGCGGTCTGCGTCACCCCCTCGATCAGCGCGTCGTACAACTGTCCGAGGTTCAGTTCGCGATAGATCAGCGCGCCGATCAACAGCGCGGCGACAACCGCCAGTCCGGCGCCTTCGGTCGCGGTGACGATACCGCCGAAGATGCCGCCCAGAATGATCACCGGGAGCAGCAGCGCCCAGGCGGCGCTCTTGAATGCGATCCAGAGCCTTGCCAGCGAGAACGCCTCCTCGCGCGGCAAATCGTAGCGTACCGCGAACCAGTGGCACAGGCACAGCATGGCGAAACCGCCGATCAGGCCGGGCAGGATGCCGGCCACGAACAGCTGCACGATCGACGTATCGGCCAGCGCACCGTAGAGAATCATCGGAATCGAGGGGGGTATGATGATCGCTAGGGACGCCGACGACGACGTGACCGCCGCGGCGAAGGTCGGCTTGTAGCCTCGCTTCTTCATCGCCGGTATCAGCACCGATCCGATCGCCGCTACATCGGCCACGGCGGATCCCGATATTTCGGCGAAGAACAGCGACACGCCGACATTGACCATCGCCAGGCCGCCGCGGACGAAGCCGATCAGCGCCGAGACGAAGCCGATCAGCCGGCGCGAGATGCCGCCGGTATTCATCAGCGCGCCGGCCAGAATGAACAACGGGATGGCAATCAGCGGAAAACTGGTGGCGCCGTCGAACATCGTGAGCGCGGCGTTGTACAGTCCGAACACGCCCTTCGAGGTGACCATGCCGACCAGCGCGACGGCACAGATCGCCACTGCGATCGGGACGTTGATCAGGATCAGCGCAATCAGGCCGGAAATGATCAAAAGCGCCGTCAAGACGGATTTTCCTTCCCTCGGCGTTCGGCCTCGGCCTTGGCGATCTCTTCCGCGATTTCCTCGGCCTCGGCGTCCCGTCCGGCCTTCATCCGGCTCCAGGCGTCGGGCGTCGAGACGATCTGCGCGATCACGAACAATACGCAACCGATCGGCACGACCGACTGGGTGAACTGCAGCGACACCCATTCCAGCGATACCAGCGAATCGCCGGCCATGACGCCCAGCACATGCCAGCTGGCCCAGGCCATCGAGACGAACACCGCGTAAACCACGGCCTCGGCGATGACGAACAGGACCGCCCGGTGGCGGATCTCAAGGCTCAGCAAGAACCCCGAAAACCCGAGATGGCGGCGTTGCAGCGCCGCCAAGGCGGCGCCGTAATAGGTGATCCAGGCCAGCATCACCGATGCCACTTCGTCGTACCACCGGAACGACGAGTTGAAGACGTACCGGGAGACAACCGCCGATACGACGACCCCCGCCAGCGTCACCAGCAGGCCGATGGTGACGAACTCGAGGATCCTGTGCAGGATGAATGCCGCGCTGCGCAATGTGCTTGCCCACCTGTAGAAAAGCGTGGACCCGAAGCCACGGTTCCGGGCCCACGAGGCGGAGCGAGTACTGTCAGGAGCCGTCGGCCAGCTTGAGCGCCTTTTCGACCAGTTCGCCGCCTCTCGGGAACTCCGAGGCGTAGGTCTCGTAGATCGGTTTGGACGCTGTGACGAATGCCGCCCTGTCAGCGACGTTCATCTTCATACCGGCCTTGACCAGCTTGCCTCGCAGGTCGTCGTCGGCCGCGGCGCCCTTGGCCCGCGCCCAGGCCTCGACCTCGCGCGCCGTGTTCTCCAGGACGTCGCGGATCTTTGGATCCAGTGAATCGTAAACGGCCTTGCCCATGGTCGGATAGGCGGGGCTATACACATGGCCGGTGACCGACAGATATTTTTGGACCTCGGCGAATTTGGCGGACCAGATGTTGGTATAGGGATTCTCCTGGCCGTCGATTACGCCGGTCTGCAAGGCTACGAACACTTCCGAGAAGGACATCGGCGTCGGGTTCGCGCCCCAATGCTCGAACATCCTGACACGCCATTTCGATTTCGGCGTGCGCAGCTTTATGCCATCGAGGTCGGCGGGGGTGTTGATCGGGCGCTTGTTGTTGGTGATGTGGCGAATACCGTTTTCCCATACGGCAAGGACTTGATAGCCCTTTGCCTGGACCGCCGGCGACATCTCCGACCAGAACAACTGTTTCTCGATGCGTGCCAGATGGGCGCGGTCCTTGACCAGGAAAGGCATGTCGAAGACACCGAATTCGTCGGCGACCGACGACATGATCGAGCTGGGCAGTGCGATATGCACGGTGCCGAGCTTCAACTTCTGCATTAGCTCCTTGTCCTTGCCCAACTGGGCGCCATCGAACAGCTTGACGACCGCGACGCCGGACAGCTTTGCGTTGGCGCGCTTTGTGAACTCGGCGGCTGTCTGCTGTTGCAGCGATCCGCTCGGCGCGGAAATGCCGAAGATAACTTCTTCCACCGCCTGGGCGGGAAGGGTCGAGGTCACCAAGGCGACACCGCCCAACAAAGCTCCCAGAACCGAAGACTTGATACGCATAACGCTATTCTCCCCATTTAGGCGGCCCGATGCCGCTTGATTGAAGTTGGGTTACAAATGGTATACCATTTACACAATGGAAAAATGGCATACCATTTCAATGTGAGTCAACCGTAAATCCAATTGTGCGAGTTAGTGAATTGATATAATACATTAATATTGGATGATGGGGCGGCAAGGATCAAAATCCTTGCCGGAATATGGTTGATTGCTTCATCCTATAGGCTGAATGGTATGCCATATCGGTGCATGAGAAGACATGACTGACAGACCGCCGGAATCATTGGAAACGGGCGAGGGTGACGGGCCCGACGGGGACGCGAACGGCGTTGCACGCAAAACATTGGCCCAGCGCGTTGCGGCAAGCCTGCGCGATATGATCGTGCAGGACATACTGCCGCCGGGGTCGCGGGTACGCGAGCGCACGTTGGCGCAGCAACTCGAGGTGTCGCGAACCCCGATGCGCGAGGCGCTGCGTATCCTGGCGACCGAACGTCTGGTCGAACTGCTGCCCAACAAGGGGGCGATCGTCGCCGACCCCAGCGCCGGCGAAGTGCGTGAGTTGCTTTCGGTGCTCGGCGTCCTGGAGGCGCTGGCCGGCGAGCAGGCCGCGGCCAACGCGACCGATGCCGAGCTGGAGGAAATCAATGCGTTGCATTACGAGATGCTGGCCTCGTTCAAGCGCCGCGACCGGTTGACCTACTTCAAGCTGAACCAATCGATCCACCGCGGCATCGTCGCGGCCAGCCATAACGAAGCGCTCAAGGAGATCCATGCCCAGGTCAATGCGCGGCTCTATCGCGTGCGCTATCAGTCGAACCTGAACAACACGAAGTGGCACGCCGCGATAACGGAACATGATTCGATCCTGGAGGCGCTGAACGATCGCAACGGGCCGCGCCTTGCGCGCATCATGTGCGCACATCTCGGCAGCACCTGGAGCAATGTCAGCGATTCGATATTCCGCCAGGAAAACGGTGCGTAAGCGGGGCGGCGCCCTATTCGTTGGCCAAACCCGGCAGGGGTTTTGCAGCAGAGTCGGTCGGAACGCAGACATGAACTGCTAGGAAACGGACTTTCCGGTCTTTGTTTCGGCGGGATTTCGAACCGGGACACGGGCCCGCTACATTCAACAATTGTAGCCGCCGCCGTTTCTGACGTAGAATCAAGGTATTCGCCGATGGCCCCCGGATAACCCAGAGGCCCCGGAAGAACAGGACGCCATGAACGAGACCAAGCCCCCGAACCGGCACATCGTGCTGACGTCGCATCCGGGCGGCGGGCAGAAGCCGCTGCCGATCGACTGGGGCGCGGCCGATGCCAAAGCGCGCGGCCCGGTTATCGGCACGCTGACCGATCCGGCGCGGCGCAACGTGATCGGCGCGCATTCGGGGGCCTACGCGCTCTACCGGGCGCTGGCGATCGCGGCCGGCAGCTTGAGCCCGCTGCACAAGGCCGACCTGACCGACACGGGGCCGGCCGCCGGCATCGGACCCCATCCGCAGTGGTCCCAGCCGGACAAGATCGTCTCGCTCGATCCCTTCGGCCACCTGGCGGGCGAGGTCTTCAAGGACCTGGTGGCCGACGGCTGGGACATCCGCCCGACCATCGCGGTAACGAGGGCGCGCCTGACCCTGCCGGAGATGAAGGAGGCGCTGCGCGAGGGCCGTCTGAAGCCCGACGGAAAGGTCCTGCTGGACAGCGGCGAGGCGAATTGCACCAAGATGGCGATCGAGCCGGTCTGGCACCTGCCGGGTGTGGCCAAGCGCTGCGGCGTCGGCGAGTCGGACCTGCGGCGCAGCCTCTTCGAGCACACCGGCGGCATGTTCCCGGAGCTGGTCACCCGCCCGGACCTGCACGTCTTCCTGCCGCCGATCGGCGGCATCACGATGTATGTCTTCGGCGACCTGGCGGCGATCACCGACCCCAAGCGCGAGCTGGCCTGCCGGGTGCACGACGAGTGCAACGGCTCGGACGTCTTCGGCTCGGACATCTGCACCTGCCGGCCCTATCTCGTGCACGGCATCGAGGTCTGCATCGAGACGGCGCAGCGGGACGGCGCGGGCCTGATCGTCTATAACCGCAAGGAGGGCCGGGCCTTGGGCGAGGTCACCAAGTTCCTGGTCTACAACGCCCGCAAGCGCCAAGCGGGCGGCGACAGCGCTGACTCCTACTTCTTGCGCACCGAATGCGTGGCCGGCGTCCAGGACGTGCGCTTCCAGGAGCTCATGCCCGACGCGCTGCACTGGCTCGGCGTCACCCGCATCGACCGCTTCGTCTCCATGAGCAACATGAAGCACGAGCCGCTGGTCCGCCAGGGCGTCGAGATCGTCGAGCGCGTGCCGATCCCCGACGACCTGATCCCGGAGGACGCCCAGGTCGAAATGGAGGCCAAGAAGGCGGCCGGCTATTTCACCGAGGACGAGGCGCCAGACGCCGCCGGCCTCGCCGACACCAAGGGACGCGACCTGGGCGAGTACTAGGTGTCGACGGATCTCGACAATCCCGCGAAGGCCGTCGCCTGGCTGCGCACGCCGCAGGCGGTGCGGCTGCGCTGCAACGCCGTGTTCGCCGCCGCCGAGCGGGACGCCCTCGAGCACTTCGCGCTCGACATGGAGCGTCTGGACGCCGCGGCGGCCTATGTCGTCGATACCATCCGACAGGCCTATCCGAGTCTCGATATCCCCTACCACAGCCGTTGGCGCCACTTCGCCGCGGGCGGGCGGGACCGCTGGGCCGAGCTCGCCGGGCGTCTGGCCGGCAGCCCGATGGACGAGATCGCCCGCATCCGCATCGACCTCGCGGTGACCAGCGTGCTGCTGGACGCAGGCGCCGGCGCGGACTGGCGCTACACCGAACCGGGGACCGGCGAGGTCTACGGCCGCTCGGAAGGCCTCGCGGTGGCCAGCTTCCATCTCTTCCTCGGCGGCGCCTTGTCCGCGCGGCCGGAAACGCCGCTGAGGGCGGACGCCGAGGCCCTGGCCGGCCTGACCGCGGCGCGCCTGGCCGAGGCCTTCCAGGCGGACGACGGCAACCCGCTGGTCGGGCTCGAGGGGCGCGCCGCACTGCTTCGCGGACTGGCCGCGGCGCTCGCCGCCGCGCCGGAGATGTTCGGCGGCAGCGCGCCGCGCCTGGGCGACCTCTACGACTACCTGGCGGCCCAGGCCCCGGCCGGCCGCCTGCCGGCCGGGGTGATCCTGGATGCCGTGCTGCGCGGGCTCGGGCCGATCTGGCCCGGGCGGATCGCGCTGGGCGATGTTAACCTGGGCGACGTTTGGCGCCATCCGGCGGCGGCGAGCGAGGATCTCACCGGCGGCCTGGTGCCGTTCCACAAGCTCTCGCAGTGGCTGAGCTATTCCCTGGTCGAGCCCCTGGAGCAGGACGGCTTCGCGGTGACCGGCCTCGACGACCTGACCGGCCTGCCGGAATACCGCAACGGCGGCCTTTTCGTCGACCTGGGCGTGCTGCGGCCCAAGCACGACGGGGTGCTGGGCGGGCGCCACGAGGTCGGCTCGGAGCTGGTCGTCGAATGGCGCGCCTTGACCGTGGCCCTGCTCGACCGGCTCGCCGAGCGGGTGCGCGACCGCCTCGGCCTGGGCGAAACCGCGCTGCCGCTCGCCAAGGTGCTCGAAGGCGGCACCTGGAGCGCGGGCCGCCGTATCGCCCGGGAGCGGCGCCCGGACGGGGGGCCGCCGATTCATGTCGTCAGCGACGGCACGGTTTTCTAAAGTAGCCGCTGGAACGGG
This sequence comes from uncultured Kiloniellales bacterium, assembly GCA_947258885.1. Classification (GTDB taxonomy): domain Bacteria; phylum Pseudomonadota; class Alphaproteobacteria; order Kiloniellales; family JAKSDN01; genus CAMYKD01. The sequence goes on from CAMYKD010000056.1 coordinate 38,941, forward strand.
AGGGGAAGACCATGGCTAAGAACGTCACCGTCGTCGATCATCCGCTGGTGCAGCACAAGCTGGCGCTGATGCGCCGCCGCGAGACCACGACGGCGGAGTTCCGCACCCTGCTGCGCGAGATCTCGCTGCTGCTCGCCTACGAGGTGACGCGCGACCTGCCGCTCACCGAGGTCGAGATCGAGACGCCGCTGGCCCGGACCAAGGGACCCAAGCTGGAAGGCAAGAAGATGGTGCTGATCTCCATCCTGCGCGCCGGCAACGGCCTCTTGGAGGGCATGCTGGACTTGGTGCCCTCGGCGCGGGTCGGCCACATCGGCCTCTACCGGGATCCCGAGACCCTGGTCGCCGTCGAGTACTACTTCAAGGTCCCGGAGAGTCTGGAGGAGCGCCAGGTGATCGTCGTCGACCCCATGCTGGCGACCGGCAACTCTGCCTCGGCCGCCCTCTCGCGCATCAAGGCCGCGGGCGCGCAGACCATCAAGTACGTCTGTCTGCTGGCCGCGCCCGAGGGCGTCGAAGCGTTGAGCGAGGCTCACCCAGACGTGCCGATCTTCACCGCGGCGATCGACGAACGCCTGAACGACCACGGCTATATCGTGCCCGGCCTGGGCGACGCCGGCGACCGTCTCTACGGCACGAAGTAGGCGTCCTCAGGAAAGACGAACCTTCAGGTCTTCGACGGTTTGACGCCAAACGTCGTAATGCTCGGTTTCCTCCCAAAGCTCCTTTAGCTCGGAGTCACCAAGCACGGCGCCAACTGCCCGCTTCGTCATGGCAAGCAAAGCTGATTCCGGTTTGGCTTTGCCCTTGATCCAAGTCGTCACTTCGTCTGGAAGCGAAGAGGCGGCCTTGCCGTTGAGGGCGGCGACTACCTCCGCGGCCGCCAACGCATTGCAACATTCGGGCGCTTCCAAATAGTCCGCGGACTCGTCGGTCACGCGCGCCAGCGCTGCGACGATGGCCGACGTATCGGAGGCTTCTTCAAGCTCGTAGATCCAGTCGAGGGCATCGTCGTTCTCGAAATTTCCGTAACCCCACGCACCCATATTATCTCCCAACAAGACGAGGGTAACAGCCATTGACAGTACATCTTACAGGCTTGAGTGGGGCGCGTATATTTTTGTGCCGCTGCGACTGGCCGGAAGTCGATTTCTTCCCTAGTATGGCCGCCGCCGCGAAGCGTTCGGGAAGCGCGGCGCGGACATAACACAGAAAACGAACTCGGAGGGCAAACAATGACATTTTTGGGGAGGCAGGCGTTGCGCCTGCTTGTGGCGGCGGCGCTGGTGGCGGCCGGATGGCTGGGCTTCGCGGCGAACGCCACGGCGGCCGAGAAGCTCAGGGTCGCGGCGGTCTTCGAGACGCCGATCGAGGAGCCCTGGGTCAACCAGATCCACGTGGCACTGCTCAGGGCCAAGAAGGAATTCGACATCGAGTACGTCTGGTCGGAGCACGTCAAGGCGGCCGACTTTGCCCGGGTGCTGCACGAATACGCCAAGGGCGGCTACGACCTGATCATGGGCGACTCCTTCGGCACCGAGCGGATCACGCGAAGGGTCGCGCGGCAGTACCCCGATGTCGCCTTCGTCTTCGGCTCGGGCCTAGGGCCGGCCGAGCCCAACTTCGCCGTGTTCGACAACTGGATCCACGAGCCGGCCTACCTGAGCGGCATGATCGCCGGCAAGCTGTCGAAGTCGAACACCGTGGGCGTGGTCGCGGCCATGCCGATCCCCGAGGTCAACCGCCTGTCCAACGCGTTTTGCGCCGGGGCCAAGGAGGTCAACGAGAAGGCCAAGTGCAAGTTCTCCTTCATCGGCTCGTTCTTCGACCCGCCGAAGGCCAAGGAGGCGGCGCTCGCCCAGATCGAGGCCGGCGTCGACGTGATCTATGCCGAGCGCTTCGGCGTCATCGAGGCGGCCAAGGAGAAGGGGATCGTCGCCATCGGCAACATGTCCGATCAGTCCGGCCTGTCGCCGGAGACGGTCGTGACCAGCGTCGTCTGGGACATGTGGCCGACGGTCAAGCAGGTCATCAGCCTGGTCAAGGCAGGGGTCTTCTCGTCGCAGGACTTCGGACAGTTCTCCTTCATGGGCAAGGAAGGGTCCTACCTGGCGCCCTATCAGGCCTGGGAGTCGAAGCTGCCGAAGGACGTGGCCGATCTGGTCGCGGCACGCAAGCAGGAGATCCTCGACGGCACCTTCCGCACCGACGTCGACGAGGGCATCCCGCAGTCCGACTAGTACCGAGGAGCGGAGATAATGACCCCTTTCATGGCGCGTATCGGGTCGCCCGGGTAGGCGCGGTGTGAAGCGCGATGCCTTGCGCATCGGGCAAGCACCGCAACGCACCCCGGCGGCCCGATACGCGCCACCGAAGGCCGGGCGCTTTTGACCGCCGGCCGCGTTGCGCACTGCTTGTTGTGCGAACACAACGGCGCAGCACGCGCCTTGCCGGCGGTCAAAATCGCTCCGGTGAAAGGGGTCATTATCTCCGCTCCTCGGTACTAGATCGCAAGTGACACGCGATCCGACAAGAGTATCCTGCTTGGCAAGTGGTGTGCCGCATTCCATAATTGCCGTTGCGACTCGATCTCGACACGAA
>CAMYKD010000057.1 GCA_947258885.1 uncultured Kiloniellales bacterium
CCGGCGGCCGAGCGCGACAACGCCATGGCGCAGTACCTGCTGGCCTCCTTGTACCGGAAGGGCGAGGGCGTGCCGCGGGACGACGAGAAGGCGCTCGGCTGGGCGCTCGCCGCCGCCGACCGCGGCGTCACGGCGGCCCAGTACGAGGCGGCTGTCCTGCTCGGCTCCCGCGAGCACGCCTGGGAGTCCTGGGTCGAGGCCTACAAGTGGTTCCTGCTGGCGGCCCGAAAGGGCTATCCCGGCGCCCGCCAGAACCTGGAGATCCTGTCCAAGCGTCTCAACGTGGAGGAGATCGTTCGGGCCGAGGCCGAAGCGGACGCCTGGCAGCCGCTGCAGTGATCCGGCCGGTCCACCGGCGCAGGTTCGGATAGGGACCGAGACGACGATCCGGGAGAGCCGTCGGTTCTCGCCGGGGCGTTCTTCTGCGTTCCAAGCATCCCCGCTTTGGTCAATCGAAAGAGCAGGCTAGTCTGTTCCCGCCCGATGCCCGAGCTTGGGATGGATCACGAAACATGAAACAGGAATGCGCCCATGGACCGCCCCATCGAACAGTGGCAGATCACGAAGCCGGTCGCGCGCTCGCGGAAGGGCGTGGTCGCGGCCCAGAACGTCCGGGCGGCCGAGGTCGGCGTCGAGGTGCTGCGGGGCGGCGGCAACGCGGTCGACGCGGCGGTGGCGACGGGCTTCGCGCTCGGCGTCGTCGAACCCTGGATGAGCGGCCTGGGCGGCGGCGGCTACATGCTGGTCTATCTGGCGGCCGAGGGCCGGGTCCACGCGGTCGACTTCTCGATGGTCGCGCCGCGCGCGCTCGATCCGGCCGCCTTTCCGCTGGCCGGCGGCGGCCTGGACGACGACCTCTTCGGCTGGCCCGCGGTCGAGGGCGAGCGGAACATCGCGGGACCGCTCTCGATCGCGACGCCGGGCGCGGTCGACGGTTTCGGCCTGGCGCTGGAGCGCTTCGGCACCCTGCCCTGGCGCGATGTGCTCCAGCCGGCCATCGCCTTGGCCCGCAAGGGGCACCCGGTCGACTGGTGGACGACCCTGAAGGTGGCCGGCGAGGCCAAAACGCTGGCACGCGACGAGGCGGCCAGCGCCGTCTACCTGCCGGGCGGCCTGCCGCCGGTCGCCGCCGAGACCGGGACAGAGCACCTCGACCTGGGCGTCCTGTCCGACACTTTCGAGCGTTTGGCGAGCGCCGGCCGGCGTGACTTCTACGAGGGCGGGCTGGCCGAGCGGCTGGCCGTGGATCTGGGCGCCGCCGGCGCGGTCCTGGCGCGCGAGGACCTGGCCGGATACCGGGCAGAGGTCGTCGCCCCCCTGACGGCCGAACGGGGCGGCGCGCGGATCCACCTGCTGCCGGGCCTCAGCGCCGGCCCGACCTTCGCCGATGCGCTCGCCCGGCTGCCGGCGATCGCCGAGGGATCGCCGGGCCCCAGCGCCTACGCCGGCTACGCCGAGGCGCTGGCCGCCGCCACCGCAAAGCGGCTGGAGACCATGGGTCACAGCGGCGACACGGCCGGCCAGGGCTCGACAACGCATATTTCCGTGATCGACCGCGCGGGCAACATGGTCGCCTGCACCAACACGCTGCTGTCGCTTTTCGGCTCGAAGGTCCTGTTGCCGGGGACCGGCGTGCTGATGAACAACGGCGTCATGTGGTTCGACCCGCGGCCCGGACGGCCGAACTCGATCGCGCCGGGCGTCCGCCCGCTCTCCAACATGTGCCCGGTCGTCGCGACCCGGAAAGGCGGCCCCTGGTTCGCGCTCGGTGCGTCGGGCGGGCGGCGTATCCTGCCGGCGGTGTTTCAGCTCGTCTCCTTCCTGGTCGACTGCGGCCTTTCCCTGGAGGAGGCCGTGCACCTGCCGCGCCTCAACGTCGACGGGTCGCCGACGGTCGAGGCCGATCGGCGCCTGCCGCGGGAGACCCTCGACGCGGTCGCGGCGCGCCGGCCGGTCGCGGCGGTCGAGGCCCTGGTCTCGCCCAACAAGTTCGCGAATCCGCTGGTCGTGCTGCGCGACGGCGAGGACTGTCTCGGTGCTGCGCCGGTGCGCTCGCCGGTCGCCGCGGCGCTCGGCGCCTGAGCGCCGCCCGCCGCCGAATCGCCGTCCCTTGTCTGGGCCGTTTTCCGACCTATGTTGAGCCTGTCGGACCCAAGACGAACGAGCAAGCGGAAGGAGCACGGGAATGAGCTACCATTTCAGCAAGACACTTCAGATGTCCTTCGACGAGGCGATCGACCGCGTGATGGCGGCCCTGCAGGCCGAGGGCTTCGGCGTGCTGACCGAGATCGACGTCAAGGCGACCCTCAAGAAGAAGCTCGACGTGGACTTCCGCCAATACCGCATCCTGGGCGCCTGCAACCCGCCGCTGGCCTACCAGGCCCTGCAGCTCGAGAACAAGATCGGCACCATGCTGCCGTGCAACGTGCTGGTCCAGGAGACCGACGACGGCCAGGTCGAGGTCTCGGCTATCGACCCGATCGCCTCCATGCAGGCCATCGACAATCCGGCCCTGGGCGAGGTCGCCCAAACCGTGCGGGCCAAGCTGCGCGACATCGTCGAAAGCCTGTAATGGCTCCACGGCGCCGACCACGGGAGATACCAAAGGTCCGGGCGAATCTTGCTCCGCTCAGCCGTCAGTAGCCCCAGAAACCCTCTCCCCGCATCCAGGCCTCCCCCTCCCGGGCGTGCAAAAGCGAAACAGCTTGTCCAACGCCTTCAGGAGCCGACGCGCCTCTTCGCTGACCAGGGAGTAATAGATCGTCTTGCCCTGACGCCGGTGGGCGACGAGATCGTCGGCCCTGAGCCGCGCGAGCTGTTGGGACACGGTCGGCTGGCGCAGCGCCAGCGTGGTTTCCAGCTCCGTGACCGAGCGCTCCCCCTTGGCCAGGAGGCAGAGCAGCCGCAAGCGGTTCTCGTTGGCCAGGGCCTTGAGCAGGTTGCTGGCGGTCCCGGCGTTCTCGACCATTCCGGCCGCCGCGCCGGTGATGTCCTTCGCTGCTGCCATACCTGACGGCCGGTCGGCGGAATGCGGCCTCCCTTGCGCGCCGACCGGCCCCCCTGCAAGACCGGGCCTCAGAAATGCCAGGCGTAGCCGAGCGTGACTTCGAACTGATACATCTTCAGTTCGATCTTCTGCGACGGGTCGAAGGGGTTGGGGCCCGACTGGGTGGCCTCGGGCGCGAACATGCCGCCCAGCTGCAGGGTGTGGCTTTCGTTCAGCTTGTACTCGACGCCGCCGGTAATGTGGTGCTCCATGACGGCCGGCGCGAGGATGTTGAACAGCACCTCGGAGTCGTCGATCGGCTGATCGGTGTAGGAGTAGCCCGCCCGCAGCATCCACTGGTCGTCGACTTGCCACTGGGCGCCGAACTTGAAGACGTTGGTGTTGTTCCACCCGAAACCGGGACCTTTGTCGTCGCCGAGCAGCGCCCCGGGAGTCGGAAAACCCGAGCTGTTGCCGACGGCATCGACGTCGTTGTACCAGATGCGCTTGTAGTCGAAGAGCAGGGTCAGCTCGGGAATCGGGTTCCAGGAGACGCCCACCTGCAGGGCCGGCGGGACGTCGAAATCGCCCTGCTCGGCGAACAACCCCTTGTAGTCGTCGAACTCGTCCATGTAGGTGCGCAGCTGATAGGTCACGCCGATGCCCACGTTCGCGGGCAACTCGGCCTGTATGCCGAAGCGCGCGCCGAATCCGAAGGATTCGTCGTGGCCGTTGTTGGTGAGGTTCGAGGGATCGGAGGAAAAGCCGAACGCACCGAACTGGGACAGACCCTTTGCTTCGAAACGCTGATACGCCACGATCGGACCGCCGCCTATGGAGAACTTCTCGAGCACCCCGGGGACCTCGAGCTGAGGTATCTCGCGCGCATAGGTGAACTGCAGGAAGGCCTGCATCAGATCGACGCCGGCGGTGCTGTCGCAGAACACGCCGCCCGCGCCAAGGCTGCACGTCGCGTCGCCCCCGTCGTAGCTCGTATTCATGCCGCCGTTGCCGTAGAGCGCCACGCCGGCCGCGGAGAGATCGTCGATCTGATAGCTGGCCGCGACGCTGGGGATGAAGAACAGCTCCTTGTCGCTCTTGACCTTATCGTTGGGCACGACCGCCCCAGGGCCACCGCCCTCGGCGTCGACCTCCCGGTGCGGGCTGAAGAACGAGATGTCGGCGTTGAGCTGGTTGTCGATGCCGACCAGCCCCGCGGGATTGAGGGCCTGGGACATGGCGTCCTGGGAATAGCCCGCGCCGGTCCCCGCCATCATCTTGGAAACCACCCCGAAACCGTGCTGGAAATAACCTTCCGTCGCCTGCGCCGGCGTGCCGATCGCGGCGAGGCCTGTCAACGCCATCGCGATGGCCGAAACGAAAAGTCCGGCCCGATACTGTGGGAAATTCATCAGCGACTCCCTTCTGTACGCTTGATTTTCCGGATCGGCTTCGTGTGGGGTCTGCTCTTGGCCTATAACCTTATTCCACTTGTGGTTTATTTCCGTCTTGTCCCCCCACCGCCCCGCACACGACTGCGGGGCGTTACGCAGGCGCCGATGTCACGCCGTATGCTTGATCAGGAAGGTATAGAGGCCACCCTCGGTCTTCGAGTCGAGCAGCTCGTTGCCGGTGGTGCGGCAGAAGGCCTCGAAGTCCGCGACCGAGCCGGGGTCCGTCGAGAGGACCTGAAGCACCTCGCCCGTCGGCACGTCCTTAAGAGCTTTCTTCGCCTTCAGGATCGGCAGCGGGCAGTTCAGCCCCTTTGCGTCAAGCAGATGCTCGGCCATTTTGTCTGTCTCCCCCTCTTGCTTGTGCGATGCGGTTGATGGCCCGTCGACCGGGCTAGATGAACAGGTTGATGTCGGAGTTGGTGGCGGTCTCCATGTAGGTGGCGGCGCCGCCGAGCTCCGGGCCCTCGATCATGTCGTCGAGCGAGTATTCGAAGAGGTCCAGGGTCATCTGGCAAGCGATCATGCGCACGCCGGAGTCGACCGCGGCCTCGCGCAGCTCCTCGATGGAGGCCACGCCTTTCTTCTTGGTCAGGTTCTTCATCATCTTCGTCGCGGCGGCGTCCACGCCCGGGATCATCGACACCGCGTTCGGCATCGTCATGTGCATGCCCATCATGGGCATCTTCATGGCCGGGTTGCCGAGCGTCGAGAGCTGCAGATCGAGCTTCTTCAACAACAGCGGCAGGCCGTAGAAGGTGAAGAACATCGTTACGTTCAGGCCCATGGCGGCGGCGGTCGTCGCCAGAATGAAGGGCGGGTAGGCCCAATCCAGGGTGCCTTTCGTCACGATGATCGAGAGGCTCTTGGCGTTGTTGGCAGTCTCCGACATTGCGTCAAATCCCTTCGCTTCGGCCATCGCCCGGGCCGACGGCGCCCCGCGCCCATTCGGCCTGTCCAATTGACATTCTGTAAAGCTAATTTATAAAAATCGAATATGACTGTCAATCGAACTGCCGCACTATTTCGTGATTAACCGCAAAAGACGGCTGTCGCGGGTGGGGTTCGGACAACGGGTGAACCGGGGCTCGACTGAATGTCGTCTTGATGCGACTGTGCCTCGGCTTAGGGTCTGGAACGGAACCTGGGTGACTCGAGACGGACATCCGCCACATGAAGATCGACCTGTTCATGGAGTTTCCCTCGCCGCCCGACGCGGAGCTGACCTTGTCCGGGGTGATCGAGGACGGCCTCGGGCTGGTACGCGCGGCGGATGCCCTGGGGTTCGACGCGGTCTGGCTGGCCGAGCACCACTTCCTGGGCGATTATTGCAATGCCGCGGCCCCGGATATGCTGCTAGCGGCCATGGCGCGGGAGACCAAGCGGATCGGGCTCGGCTTCGGGATCGTCCCCCTGCCGATCCATGATCCGGTGCGTGTCGCCGAGCGGCTGGCGACCCTCGACATCCTGTCCGACGGCCGCGTGCACTGGGGCGTCGGCCGCGGCGTCACCGTCACCGAACTCGAGGGATTCGGCGTCGATCCGGCGGACAGCCGGGACGTCTTCCGCCGGCGCTTCAGCGAACTCGGCGATATCCTGCGAACGGGCGAATTCACGCGCGACGGCGAGCGCTACGAACTTCGCCCGCCGCCGAGTCCCCGGTTGGGCACCGGCTGGCTGGCGGCGGTCAGTCCCGAGAGTTTCGAGCTGGCCGCCGAGTTGGGGCTGAACGCCATGACCGGGCCGTTCAAGCCCTGGCCCTTCGTCAAGGAGGACCTGAAGCGCTACCGCCGCCTGGCCGCGCGGTCGCCGGCGCCCTCGGGCGGCGCCACGTCCTTCACGCTGGCGGTCTATTGCGCGGAGGACCACGAGGCGGCGCGGGCCCGCGCCGAGCCGGGACTCCTGTGGATCTACCGCAAGATCCTCGAGGTCTCCCGCCCGCTGCTGGCCGCGCGGACGGCCGGCTACGAGCACTACCGCAAGCTGGGCCGCCTGGCCTCGCTGTTCGACGATGTCCTGACCCTTCGCGTCCTCGAGGCGATGGGCCTGGCCGCGGTGGGAAATCCGGAGCACGTGGCCAAACGGCTCGCGTCGCTGCAGGCGAGCGGTCTCGACCGGGTGAACCTGATGATCGGCGGCGGCGACCTGAGCGCCGGCGAGGCCGTCGAGTGCCTGCACCTTCTGGCGGACCGGGTCCTGCCCGCGCTCGAGAGCGGTGCGGATGCGGCCGAGACCACCCCCGCATGAGCCCTCGCATGACCACCGCCCCGAGCCAGCGTGGCGAGATCGACGCGCCCGCGCAGGCACCCGCTGGTCCGGGCCGGCGAGAGGCCGCAGCGGCCCAGCCGGTTTTCGTCGGCGGCGAGGTCTACCGGCGCGCCGCCTACGGCAGGAATCATCCCCTGGCGATACCCCGCGTGGCCACGGTCATGGAGCTGTGCGACATCCTGGGCTGGCTCGGCGACGGCGCCTTCCACGACAGTCCGCAGGCCACCGCCGCGCAACTCGCGGAGTTCCACGACCCGGACTACATCGCCGCGCTCAGCCGGGCCGACGAAGCGGGCCGGGCGGACCGGGGCATCCGCGAGCGCCATGGCCTGGGCACCATGGAGAACCCGGTCTTTGCCGGCATGTACGAGCGGGCGGCGACCTCGGTCGGCGGCTCGATCCTGGCCGCCGAGCTCGCCCTGGACGGCCGCGTCGCCTATCACCCGGCCGGCGGCACCCACCACGGGCGGCCGGACCGAGCGAGCGGCTTCTGCTATTTCAACGACCCGGTCTTTGCGATCCGAACGCTGTTGAACGGCGGCGTCGCGCGCATCTACTACGTGGACCTGGACGCCCATTTCGGCGACGGCGTCCAGGATGCCTTCGCCGAGGACGACCGCGTCCTCACGCTGTCCATCCACGAGGCGGGCCGCTGGCCCTACGCCGGACCCTTGGAGGACAGGGCGGGGGGCGCGGCGCGCAACCTGCCGGTCCCGCGGGGCTTCAACGACAGCGAGTTCGGCTACCTGATGAAAAGGGCGGTGCTGCCGCTCGGCCGCCGCTTCGACCCCGAGGCGGTGGTCGTCACCTGCGGCGCCGACGGGCTGGCCGGCGATCCTCTGTCGGCCATGGAGCTCAGCAACCTCGCCCTGTGGCGGGCGGTCGAGGACTTGACCGGACTGTCGCCGCGCAGCGTGGTGCTCGGCGGCGGCGGCTACAATCCCTGGACCGTGGCGCGCTGCTGGACCGGTCTGTGGGGGCGGCTGCGCGGCCACGACGTCGATGCCCCCCTGCCGGCCAGGGCCCGGGACCTGTTGCGCGGTCTGGAGTCCGACCTGATCGACGAGGACGAGGTCCCGGACATCTGGCATACGACGCTCGCCGACCGCCCCAATGTCGGGGCGGTGCGCGGCGAGGTGGCGGCCCTCGTCCCAGCGGTGCTATCTGTTTAGATCGAGGTATGTGATGGGTTGGCTGGAACGCATTTCGGAGATCGAGGAACTGGAGGACGCCGAGTTCGACGCCGGCCTCGTGGCCGCGTTCGAGCGCGCCGGGCCGGCCACGGTCGCCCGGCCCATCCGCTTCTCCACCCCGACCTTCAAGGACTACACCACCTCCGAGCTGCAAGGCTGCGGCAAGAACAGCTTTCCGGCCTTCTCGGTCACCGCCGGCGGCTGCGCGCTGATGTGCGACCACTGCGAAGCCAAGATCCTCGAGCCCATGATTCCGGCTACCAGCCCGGAGATGCTGGACCGCAAGGTGCGCGACCTGATCCTGCTTCAGGACCTCCAGGGGTTTCTGCTCTCCGGCGGCTCCAACCGGCTGAACGAAATCCGCTACGAGCGTTTCTATCCGGTGGTCGAGCGGCTGAAGCGCGAATTCCCGCACCTGAAGATCGCGATACATACCGCGCTGACCGACGAGGCCGGGGCGAAACGGATGGCGGGCGCCGGCGTCGACACGGCGATGATGGACGTCATCGGCGCCCAGGAGACGGTCCGCGACGTCTATCACCTGGACCGGCCGGTGGCGGATTTCGAGGCCACCCTGGCCGCGCTCTGCGCGACTTCCCTGGAGGTCGTGCCGCACATCGTCGTCGGCCTGCACTACGGCCGGGTGCTGGGCGAGGCCGATGCCCTGGACATGGTCGCCCGCCATCCGGTCCATGCCCTGGTCCTGGTCGTGGTCATGCCGTTCTACGCCAAGGCCGGAACCTTCCTGACGCCGGAAACGCCGGAGGTCGGCCGCATCTTCCTCGAGGCGCGCCGGCGTATACCGGACCGCCAGGTCCTGCTCGGCTGCGCCCGTCCGCCGGGCATGCACAAGCGGGTGACGGACAGCTACGCGGTGATGGCCGGGCTGGACGGCATCGCCTTTCCCGCCGACGGCGTGACCGCCGTGGCCCGGACCATCGGCCGCCCCGCGCATCAGGAACACGCCTGTTGTTCGATCAAGCTGGGCGGCAGCCTCTCCGAGGGCGCAAGTATGGCCTGCGGTGCATGATGGCCGACCGGTCCATCGAGATCCTGGTCGTCGGCCTGGGCCCCGCGGGCAGCCGGGCCGCCGCCGCCGCCGCGGAGGCCGGCCGTTCGGTGGTCGCCGTGGACCGGCGGCGCGCGGCCGGATATCCCGTGCAGTGCGCGGAATTCGTGCCCGCCATGATCGGCCAGGAGCTCCGCGCGCTCGACTCCGTGATCCGGCAGCGCATCCGCGCCATGGCGACCTTCGTCGAAGACCGGCCGCCGGACCTCTGGGACAATTTCCCGGGCCATATGATCGACCGCGCCACCTTCGACCGGGGCCTCGTCGAGGCCGCGCGGCGGGCGGGTGCCGACTGCCGTTTCGGCGCGCAGATCGAGGGCTTCGCCCGGGACGGAACGGCGCGGCTCTCCGACGGCGGCGAGATCCGGCCGCGACTGATCGTCGGGGCCGACGGACCGAGGTCCGCCGTGGGCCGGGCGGCCGGCCGGCTGAACACCGAGCTGGTCGAGACCCGCCAGGTCACCGTCCCGCTCAACCAACCCTACGAGGCCACGGACATCTTTCTCTCGGCGGAGATCACGGGCGGCTACGGCTGGCTGTTCCCGAAGGGCGAGGTTGCCAACTTGGGCGTCGGCGTGGTCCCGGCCGCGAGAACCCGGCTCAAGCCGCTGCTGGAGGACCTGCACCGCCGTCTGGTCGCGGAGGGACGCCTGGGCGCCGAGGTCCTGGGCCATACCGGCGGCGCGATTCCGGTGGGCGGCCTGCTCGGCCCCCGGGCCCGCCTCGGCGAGATGCCGGTCCTGCTGGCCGGGGACGCCGCGGGCCTCGCCAACCCGGTGACCGGCGCCGGCATCAACGCGGCGGTGGTGTCCGGCGGCCTGGCGGGGCAAGCGGCAGCCGACTGGCTCGGCGGCGCGGCCAGGGCCCTGGACGACTACGCGGAGGAAATAGAAGAGCTGTTCAAGGGCGCCCTCGACCGGGCGGTCGCGCGGCGGCGCGAAATCCTGCGCTGCTACGAGGACGCGCCGGGTCCCGACGCCGCCGCCCTGCGGCGCGGCTGGATCGCCTATCCGGAGTACTGGGCGGCGTAGTGCGATGAGAGTTGGAGTATCGATTCTGGGAGGCCTGCAATGACCTGTTTGAAACCCGAAGGCACGGCCCCGGCCGACGAACCGACCGACGGCTTGGACTTCAACCCCTACGAGGCCATGCGGCCGCGCGCGCCGGGGGACATCCCGCAGAGGGTGCGCAACGGCGCGCGCGTCAAGGCCAACGACGTCGCGCCCGAGGGGGTCTACCGGCCCGACTACAACATCCTGACGCCGCACATGCGCTCGCCCGACTATGTGCAGATGTCCACGGCGGCGGCGATCACCCTCGGCATCACGCGGGGCAGGATGTATCGCTGTTCCTGCAGTCGCTGCCTCAACCTGCTGCTGACCTATCCGGAGGGCTGCCGGGCCAACTGCGCCTACTGCGGGCTGGCGCGCCACCGCGAGGCGGAGCGCGACTACGCCGACCGCAACTTCATCCGCGTCGACTGGCCGGCGGTGCCGACCGAGGAGGTGGTCGAGATCGTCGCCCGCAACGGCGAGAACACGCCCTTCCACCGCATGTGCATCAGCATGATCACGCACCCGAGCTCGGACGCGGACACGGTGACGGTCCTGAAGACCTGGACGGCGCGCATCCCGCCCGAGCGGATCCCGGTCTCCATCCTGTCCAACCCGACCACGATGACCCGCGGCGACGTGCGGACCCTGCGCGACCTGGGCGCCGAGATCTTCACCGTAGCGCTGGACGCCGCGACGCCGGAGCTCTTCGACCGCACCCGGGGCAAGGGCGTGCAGTCGCCGCACAGCTGGAGGAAGTACTGGGAGATCCTGCACGACGCGCGCGACATCTTCGGGCCGCAGAAGTTCGGCGCCCACATCATCGTCGGCATGGGCGAGAGCGAACACGACGTGCTGTGCTTGGTGCAGACGCTGGTCGACCTGGGCGGCCACAGCCACATGTTCTGCTTCTTCCCGGAGAGGGGCTCGCTGATGGACCACCTGCCGGCCACGCCGCGCGACCAGTGGCGCCGGGTCCAGCTCGCCCGCTACCTGATCGACTACCGCGGCCTGCGCGTCGAGCACATGACCTTCGACGGCGAGGGCCGGGTCACGGATTTCGGCCTACCGCAGGGCGAGCTGGACGCCATCGTCGACAGCGGCATCCCGTTCCGCACCTCCGGCTGCCCGGGCAAGTTCGCAGACGACATCTCCGCCTGCGACAGGCCCTACGGGGATTCGCCGCCGAGCGACATCGCCAGCTATCCCTTCCAGCCCAACAAGACGGATCTCCGCAAGGTCCGCCGGCAGCTCGCCCTGCCGAAGCGCGAGTCGACGCCATGAGCCGCGGCTTCCGCGTCATCGACACCGGGGTCCGCGAGGGCCGGGCCAACATCGCCTTCGACCAGGCGCTGATCGAGGCGCACAAGGCCGGCCAGGTTTCGGACACCATCCGTTTCCTGCGCTTCCCGCCGACCGCGCTCGTCGGCCGGCACCAGGCCTTGAGCCAGGAGTTGCAGCTGGATCATTGCCGCGAACGCGGCATCGGCGTGGTGCGCCGCATCACCGGCGGCGGCGCGATCTACTTCGACGAGGGTCAGCTCGGCTGGGAGCTGGCCTTCGGCCGGAACACGCTCGGCATCTCCAGCCTGGCGGAGCTCACCAAGGCGATTTGCGAGGCGGCGGCGCTCGGCATCGGCGCGCTGGGCGTGGACGCGAAGTACCGCCCGCGCAACGACATCGAGGTGGAGGGCCGCAAGCTCTGCGGCACGGGCGGGTTCTTCGACGGCGACACCCTGTTCTATCAGGGCACGCTGCTGATCGACATGAATCCCGCCGACATGGTCGCCGCGCTCAGGGTGCCCGAGGCCAAGCTGGCCAAGCGCAAGCTCGATTCCGCCGCTGAGCGCGTGGTCACGCTGCGCGAGTTGCTGGGGAAAGCCCTGCCGGACCTGCCCGCCATTCAGAAGGCCATGCTGGGCGGCTTCGCCGAGGGGCTCGGAATCGACCCCCAGTGGGGCGAGATCACCGAGGCCGAGGAAGCGCTCGCCAAACGCGCCTACGACGAGGAGATCGGCACCGACGACTTCGTCCACGAGATCGACGACCCCGGCGCCGGCGAGAACGTCCTGAGCGCCAGCCATACCTGTCCGGGCGGCACGGTCTCCGCCCATCTGCGCCTGGAAGGCCCGGCGCAGGACCGCCTGCGCGAGGTGCTGATCACCGGGGACTTCTTCGTCACGCCGCCGCGCACCGTTTTCGATCTGGAGGCGAGCCTGCGGGGCGTCCACCAAGCCGAGGCGGGCGCGGCCGTGGAGCGATTCTTCGCCGAGGCCTCGGTCGATCTCCTGACCATCGCACCGGCGGATTTCCGCAGTGTGATCGAGGCCGCGCTGGCCGCGCGGTAACGCATTAGAAGCCCGGACGGTTTCGCATGCCTCGCTCCAAGACGCCGGTTTTCGTCGTGCAGCATACCTCGGGCGAGTTTCTCGGCCTGATCGAGGACCACCTCGAGGGCCGGGGCGTCCGCTTCACCTATTTCCGGCCCTTCACGGCGGACGGCAAGCTGCCGGCCACGGTCGATTTCTGCGCCGGCCTGATCCTGCTGGGCGGCGGGCCCTGGGGCACCAAGGGCGGCCGCGCCGTGCCGACGCTGACCGAGGAGCTCGAGCTGACCCGCGACTGCCTCGCGCTCGGCAAGCCGGTCGTCGGCATCGGCCTGGGCGCGCAGGTCCTGGCGATCGCCGCGGGCGGCGACAGCGAACAGGCGGAACTGGTCTTCGAGGTGGGCAAAGCCAAGCGGGTCAAGGAGGACGCCCTCAACGGCTACCTGCCCGCGCGCTACCCGCTTGCGGTCTACATGCGCGACCGCCCGGTGCCGCCGGACGACGCGGAGATCCTGGCCGTGGACCAGGCCGGCCGGCCGGCCCTGTTCCAGGTCGCCGGCAACTGCCTCGGCTTCACCGGCCATCCCGGGGCCAAGCTGGGCATGGTCGAGGACCTCATCATGGAGTTCGAGGAATCGCCCGAGGCACCCTGGGCAACCATGGAAGCGCTGCGCAAGGCGCAGCCGGAGATCGAGGACGCGCTGGTCCGGATCATGACCGGCCTCGTGCAGATCACCGGTCTCATGCGCCCCGGGCCCGAACCCGGCAAACCGGCCTGAGACGCCGGCTAATATCCCACAATCCCCGTGGGGTTAACATATTCACGTTTTATATTATATAATCTTCTAATATTTTGATTGCCCTCAGTGCACGAGAGGGCTAGCATGGGGCCAACTTGGGGCGAAATCGCCTCAGCGGAAAGTAGGGCATCCGGACAATCTGGGAGCGGCTATGGCTGAGAAGCTGGTCATCATCATGGCGAACACCGATCCTCGCAACGGCGAGGAGCTGGGCGCGCCGATCTTCCAGGCCTCCGTGGCGGCGGCCATGGAATACGAGGTCGAGGTGATCTGCACCGCCACCTCCGGGCGCCTGATGAAGAAGGGGATCGCCGAGAACCTCTACGTGAAAGAGGGCTCGCCGAAGTCGGTCTACGAATTCATCAAGGACGCCCACGAGGCAGGGGTGAAGTTCTACTGCTGCTCGCCCAACCTCGACCTCTTCGACATGACCCAGGAAGACCTGATTCCCGAGTGCGAGGGGATCGTGGGCGGCGCCCATCTGGTCGAGGAGGTCATGGAGGGCGACTGCAAGGTCCTGACATACTGATCCCTGCGGAAAACGGCAAAGCCATGGATCACGCCACCGGCACCCGCGTCCAGGAGTTCATCGGGGACCCCGTCTCCGAGGCCCCCGTGGTCGACCGGGACACCCTCGAGGAGATCTTCGGCGACATACAAGCCGATCTCCGCTACGACCACGAGCTGAACGGCTGCCTCAACTGCGGCATCTGCACCGCGACCTGCCCGGCGGCGCACTACTACGACTTCAGCCCCCGCGAGATCGTCCAGCTGCTGTGGACAGAGAACCTCGAAGGCATCTACGACGCCATGCAGGAAAAGATCTGGGCCTGCGCCCAGTGCTACACCTGCGCGGCGCGCTGCCCCTTCGGGAACTCGCCGGGCGGTCTGGTCATGCTGATGCGCGAGGCGGCCATCAAGCACGGCATGCAGTCGGCCAAAGATGTCCTGCGCCCGTTTAGCCGCGTCATGTTGAAACTGATCTCGACCGGCAACCAGCTGTCGCCGGACATGATCAACGCCGACCATTTCGCCGACTGGGGCCCCAATATCTCCAAGGTCGACGCCCCCCTGAAGCTGCTGCGCAAGGCCATCCCGATGCCGACGCTGAACACCACGGCGACCGCCTGGGAGGTCAATCTCACGACCTCCGTCGAGCTCTACACCATCTGGGAGATGACCGGCGTCCTCGACCAGCTGGAGACCATCGACGAGAACCTGTTCGACGTCATCACGGACATCATGGACGAGAAGCGCGAGGACCTGGACGACTGGCGCGACGAGCAGGAAGACGACGGCGAGGACGACGAGGACGAATGAGACCGCGGCGCCGGCATCGACCGGGCGGCGAAAAAGGGAGAACGCCATGGCCACCGACAAGGGCAAGAACGACGACGGCACACGCTTTACCGGGCACGGCTCCGAATGGACCGATTCGAGCCTGAGCCCCGCGCAGGCGCGCACCGCTACGGCCTGGGTCGAGCAGAAGATCGACAAGCGCTCGATGCTGACCAACAAGGACCGCGTCGAGGACGTGCGCGACATCATGTGGCAGCTGGAGAAGGAGGGCGAGATCGTCGTCCACCGGATCGCCGACGAGCACAGGCCCGTCACCGCCAAGACGCTCTACGGCTGGGACAAGAGAATTCCGACGACCCGGCTCTGGCACCACAAGTCCTGCGGCCAGTGCGGCAACATCCCGGGCTATCCGGCCTCGCTGCTGTGGTTGATGAACAAGATGGACATCGCCTATCTGGACGAGACCGACCAGACCTCCTGCACCGCCTGGAACTACCACGGCTCGGGCATCGGCAACCTGGAGAGCCTGGCGGCCGTCTTCCTGCGCAACTTCCACCAGGCCTATGTGGCGGCCCGGGCCCAGGGCCTGCCGGACGGATACTACTATCCCCTGGTCCACTGCGGCACCTCCTTCGGCAACTACAAGGAGGTCCGGGGCTATCTCCTGCATTCGGCCGAGCTGCGCGAACGCGTGAAGGCGATCCTCGGCAAGCTGAACCGGCTGGTCGACGGCAAGCTGCTGATTCCGGAGGAAGTCGTTCACTACTCCGAATGGCTGCACGTCATGCGCGGCGACATCCGCAACCACCAGGAAATCGACTGCGGCCAGGTCCGGGCCACGATTCATCCGGCCTGCCACGTCTACAAGATGGTGCCCGAGGACGCGATCTACGACGACGGGATCCTCGAGGGCAACCGGGTCGCCGTGTCGACCGGCATCATCGAGGCCCTCGGCGCCCAGGTGATCGACTACTCGACCTGGTACGACTGCTGCGGCTTCGGCTTCCGCCACATCATCTCGGAGCGCGAGTTCACCCGCTCGTTCGCGATCGACCGCAAGATCCGCGTGGCCGTCGAGGAGGCCCAGGCCGACGTGATGATCGGTCACGACACCGGCTGCATCACGACGCTGGACAAGAACCAGTGGATCGGCAAGGCCGCCGGCAAGGACGTCGAGCTGCCGATCCTGGCCGACTGTCAGTTCGCGGCCCTGGTCTGCGGCGCGCACCCCTACAAGATCGTGCAGTCGCACTGGCACGCCTCGCCGACGGAAACGCTGATGGAGAAGCTCGGCATCGACTGGCAAAAAAAGAAGGCCGAATTCGAGGCCTACCTCAAGGAGGTCGAGGCCGGCAACCAGGAGAACCTCTACGATCCGCGGCTGATGATCACCTCGGGCCCGGGCTTCAAGAAGGCCGAGGTCAAGAAGATCGGACAACAGCAATGAACAAGCCCGTCCTGATCCTGGGCGGAGGCCCGGCCGGACTGACCGCCGCGCACGCCCTCGCCAGCATCGGCCAGAAGTCCGTCCTGGTCGAGAAGGAAGACCGCCTCGGCGGCGCCCCGATCCTGTCGGGCTACGCCAGGCTGGTGCCGAGCCGCGAATGGGCCAAGGACGCCATCGGCGGCATGGTCGAGAGGGTCGCCGGCAACGGGCTTGTCGACGTCCGCACGTCCATGACCGTCAAGGAATTCTCCGGCGAGCCCGGGAACTTCACGGCCAAGCTGGCCGACGATTCGACGATCGAGGCCGGCGCGGCCGTGCTCTGCACCGGATTCACCCACTTCGACTCGGTCAGCAAGCCGGAATGGGGCTTCGGCACCTATCCCGACGTGGTCACCACCACCCAGGTCGAGCAGATGTTTTCCTCGGGCCAGGGTGTGCGCTGCCCCTCGGACGGGCGCAAGCCCAAGCGCGTGGCGATCCTGCTCTGCGTCGGCTCGCGCGACCGGCAGATCGGCCGCGAGTGGTGCTCCAAGGTCTGCTGTACCGTGTCCTGCAACATCGCGATGGAGATCCGCGAGGAGCTGCCCGACTGCCACGTGTACATCTACTACATGGATATCCGCACCTTCGGGCTCTACGAAGACCTCTACTATTGGAAGAGCCAGGAGGAGTTCAAGGTCAAGTACATCAAGGCGCGCATCGCGGAGGTCACCTCCGACGGCGAGAAGCTGATCGTCAAGGGCGAGGACACCCTGGTCAAGCGGCCGATCACCATCCCCTTCGACCTGGTCGTCCACGCCATCGGCATGGATCCGAACGTCGACAACATGCTGCTGTCGTCGATCTTCGGCGTCGAGCTGCAGAAGCACGGCCACATCGCCCGCGCCAGCACCTACAGCGCCATGGGCGCGACCTCGCGCCCCGGCGTCTTCGTCGCGGGGGCGGCGACCGGCCCGGAGACCATCGACGATTCCATCGCGCAGGGCCAGGGCGCCGCGATGGCGGCCCTCGCCGGGGCCCCCGCCGTCAAGGCCGCGGCCGAGTGACGGGCGCATGTTGATGGCCCGGCGCCCGCCCGCGCACCTGCCGGCGCCCGAGACCGCGCGGCCGACGCTCGACCTGAGCGGGCCCGCGCTCGCGTCCAGCCTCGAGACCCTGGTGGCGAGCAGCGAGGAAGGCGGCGGGATCGAGGTCTATATCGAGGGTATCAAGCTCAAGACCGCGGCCTTCCAACGGACCCTGGGCGACGGCAAGGCCGCGCAGCTCGACGAGGACGCCTTCAAGGCGCTCTGCGCCTTCGTCGCGCCGGTCCGCCGACGCATCGGCGTGCGGCTCGAGGAAGATGGTTTCCCCGCGATCCGCGACGCGGTGACGGCGCTGCTCGACGGCGCCTCGGACACCGCGACGGCGGATGCCCGGCTGGACGGATTCTGCGGCCGGTTTCCGCAGGACAAGAAGCACCGCTGGGTGCGCGACCTGGCGGCCGAGCTTTTGCACTACACCGACCCGGAGCGCTATCCGCTGATGTGCCGCTGGGTCTGGGACGCCCGGGCCAACACCGGCGTCCTGCGCGAGATCTGGCACGGGGACAACGTGGACCACATGGTGATCGACGTGCCGGACGGCTATCAGACCTACCTGGTGCTGCGCGAGGAGCTCAGCCAGTTCCTCACCGAGAACGGCGTGTTCCGGGAGGTCACTTTCTACGTCGACCTGCTCTGCGCTCAGATTTACGCCGGGTACATCACCTCCCAGGGCGGCAGCTACCTACGCGCGGATTTCTCTTCGCCCGAGGATCCGCTGCTCTACACCCGCCGCCTGCTCGGGCTCGACGGCATCAATACCCAGACGGGGCGCAGCCGCTTCAAGGCCGCCGACGGCGGCCGCCCCGTGCTGGACGATGTCAAGCTGTTGAACTGACCCTGGGGACCCGCCCATGCCGATTCACGAAAAGTCCCTGATCCGCCCGGAGAATCTCCTCACCCACGAGAACCTGGAGATCGAGGGGATCGACGTCTCGGGACATTGGAGCACCTTCATCGAGTCCCGGGTGGTGACGGACTACAACGAGGCCCTCGAGGACGAGATCGCGGCCCTGCCGGGCGGCGAGAACATCCACCGCTGCTGGCAGTGCGGATCCTGCACCAACGCCTGCACGGTGAACGCCTTGAACCCCGATTTCAATCCACGCTTCTGGATCTACCTGGTCCGCATGGGCATGGAGCAGGAGCTGCTGCGCGACAAGGACATCATCTGGCAGTGCGTGTCCTGCCACAAGTGCACCTACGTCTGTCCGCGCGACGTGGTCCCCGAGGGCGTGATGAAGGCCACCGCCCACTGGCTCGAGCTGAAGGGCCACCGGCCGAAGTCGCCGTCGATGCTGTTCGACGAGGTCTTCTCCGAGCAGGTCTTCGCCACCGGCAAGATCGAAGAGGGGCGCACTCTGCGCGGCTTCTTCCAGCGCACCGGGCAGTCGCTCACCCAGGACTGGCTGGTCGAGATGATCAAGCGTTTGCTCAGGCACCTTCCAGTCAAACTGATGATCATCCTGGGACTGGCCAACGTCATCCGGCCGCGCACCCGGGGCTGGGCCGGCGCGCGCGCCGCGATCGAGGAATACGTGGAGGAGCAGGAAACCAGGCAGCGCCAGGCGCTCGGGCTCGACCGGCCACCGGCCACCGGCGCCGAGCGGCCTCTGGCCGAAGCGGCGGAGTAGAGAAGGACATCCGATGGAGGAGAAGTACAAGAAGGTCGCCTATTATCCCGGCTGCGCCCTCGAGGGATCGGGCCACGCCTACAACCGCTCGACCAAGGCGGTCGGCGAGAAGTTGGGCCTGGACCTGGTCGAGGTGAAGAACTGGAACTGCTGCGGCGCGATGGAGGTCAAGAACGTCGACCCCAAGCTGCAGACTTATCTGTCCTCCCGGGTCATGTCCATCGCCGCCAAGGAGATGGGCTTCGACACGGTCATGGCGCCCTGCAACGGCTGCTATCACAACCTCAAGAAGGCGGAATACGACCTGGCCAACGACCCGGACTCGGTCGGGGTGGTCGACCGCCTGTCCAAGAAGGCCGGGCACGAGACCTACGAGGCCGGCGAGATCGAAACGATCCACGCGCTCGACTGGATCAAGCAGGCCATCGGCGAGGACGGCATTCGCGAGCGGCTCGAGAATTCCCTGAAGAACCTCAAGATCGCCAACTACTACGGCTGTATGTACACCCGGCCGCGCCATATCTTTCCGGAAAAGGATCAGGGACCGGACAGCGAATCCACCACCCAGCCCCACTTCATGGACGACCTGCTGGCCGCCGCCGGCGCCGAAATCGTCGACTTCCCGCTGAAGACCGCCTGCTGCGGCGGCGCCCACACGCTGTCGGACTCCGATACTTCGACCAAGCTGGTCCTGAACCTGTTGCGCGCCGCCGAGGCCAGCGGCGCCGAGGTCATCGCCACGGAGTGCCCGACCTGTCACTCGGGCCTCGAGATGCACCAGGTCCGGGCGGAGAAGCGCTTTGGCGTGACGACGCGCGTGAAGATCCTGTACTTTACCCAGCTGCTCGGTCTGGCCCTCGGGCTCAAGCCGAGGAAGGTCGGGGTGCACGAGAACATCTCCGACTCCATGGCCTTCGTGAAGGACAAGGGGCTCGCATGAGGCCGCTTGGCGATATCGAGGCGCGGATCGACCGGCTGGGCGGGGCGGCCGCCAACCCGGCCGCGGACCCGGCCGCGGCGGCGCGCGAGCTGCTGAGCCTGGGCGAGGACGTGCTGGAACACTGGATCGCCGCGCGCGGCGGCACGCCGACGGCCGCCCGCCGCGAGGGATTTCGATTGCTCGCCCTGCACCGTCAGGGCGCCAAGGGCGAGCCCAGCTTCAACGCCTGCCGCGAGACCTGCCGGGAACTGGTCTATCACCACAATCTCATCACGATGGACCCCGGCCACCCGGACACGGCCGGCCGTCTGGCCATGGCCGCCCTGGTCGCGAACCATCTGTACCTCTTCGTCAGCGGCAAGATGGAGGTCGAACAGCTGGGCGAGTTTTGCTGCTCTTCGAGGCCATTGCATGCCAATATGAGCTAAGGGATAAGAGCGGGGAAGTTGGTGTCTAAACGAGGAGAAGACCCATGCCCGACGTACGCGGATGTCACTTGCCCGACGAACTGCTCTACGACGTGGAAAATCACATCTGGTTCAAGGAGGTCGGCGACGGCAACGTGCGAATCGGCATGACCACCGTTGCCACGGCCATGGCCGGCCGCTTGGTGGCGTTCACGCCGAAAAAGGTCGGGCGCAGCGTGAAGGCGGGCAAGTCCTGCGCCACGGTCGAGTCCGGCAAGTGGGTCGGCCCGGCGAAGTCCGCCGCGGCCGGCGAAGTCGTCGAGGTCAACGAAGAGCTGACCAAGAACCCCGGTGCCGCCAACGACGATCCCTACGATGCCGGCTGGTTGGTCGTCCTCAAGCCCGAGGACTGGGACGGCGTCAAGGCCGCGTTGATCCCGGGCGCCGAGGTCGCGGACAAGTACGAGGCCAAGATGGCGGCCGACGGATTCGACGGCTGCGCGTAACGCAAGGAAACCTCCAGGATGGAAAGACTACGGGCTAGGACGGCCCCTTCCGGGGATCACCAGGCGGAAGCCGTGAGCGAACTGTCCGAACTGCGAGAAAACGCGTCGCGCGCGAGCACGCTCCTCAAGGCGATGGCCAACAAGCAGCGCTTGCTGATCCTGTGCCATTTGGCGGAGGGGGAGAAATCCGTCGGGGCGTTGCGGGAGGAGATCGGACTGAGCCAGTCGGCGCTCTCGCAACACCTGGCCATACTGCGCCGTGACAAGTTGGTCGAAACGCGGCGCTCGGCGACGACGGTGAACTACTCCGTGGCCAGCCCCGAGGCCCTCGCGTTGATGGACACCCTCTACGGTCTGTTTTGTCGCCAGCCCGCCGAGCTGCGCTCTCGTCGGCCGGACGCGGACGCCGCGTCCTACGCGGGGACGCCGCAACCGGGAGAGGTCGCGAGCGGGGGATTGGTTGGATGAAGAAAAAGGGCGCGACTCAGATCCTGAACATCAAGGGGGTCAACTGCCCCATGCCCGTGATGTGGGCCAGGACCCAGCTGGACTCCCTCGAACCCGGGCAGACGCTCGAGATTCTGGCCACCGACCCCAGCGCGATCTCGAACTTCCAGTCCTTCGCCCGCACGACCGGGCATGAGCTGGTCGAACACAGCGAAGACGGCGGCGTGATCCACCTGTTGATCAGGAAAACGGCCTGAGGCGCAAGCGCCGGATTAGCCGCGCGCGAGGATCGCCCGGAAGGCGCCGCCGAAGCTGCCCTCCTCCAGATACTTCATGCCGTAGACGCCGCCGGCGATGATCGACAGCAGCGCGATCAGCGACCCGAGCGCCAGGGTCGACATCCCGGTGATCCCCTGGCCGATCGTGCAGCCCATCGCCAGGACGCCGCCCGTGCCCATGAGGGCGCCGCCGACGACATGGCGGATCATGTCGCCGGTGTCGGTGAAGCCTTCGACCTGGAAGGTGCGGGTCGCAAGGGCCATGAGGAACGAGCCCGCGATGACCCCGCCGACGGCGGCGATGCCGAAGTTGACCGTCGCGCCCGTAAAGGTCATCAGGTAGACGAGGCCCTCGCCGGTCGGGGCGACGAAGGTGAAGGAGGCGAGCGGCGTCGGCTCGAACTCGTCGAAACCGACCACGCCGGTGACGAACCAGCCCAGCGGGATCAGCGCGCCGATGATCAAGCCGGCGGCGATATTGCGGGGCGAGGCGCGGAACGCCGCGCTCTTGAAACAGAACCACAATAGTCCCCCAGCCACGGCCAAAGCCACCACCCAGCGCAGGACCTCCAGGGAGGCCCCCGTGGCGCCGGCGAGCAGGTCCGGCAGGCCTTGCGTTTCGAAGCCGGCCTCCGCGAGGTTCAGACTGGTCATCGCGTCGAGCTGCACCCGCGCCGGACCGATCAGGCCGCGCAGGGTCATGTAGGCGAAGATCCCGAGCACGAGCGCCACGACCAGCGACTTCAGGTTTCCCGCGCCGAGGCGCACCAGGGTCTTGTTGCCGCAGCCGCCGGCCTGCGTCATGCCGAAGCCGAACATCAGCCCGCCGAGGATCGCCCCGGCCCAGCCGAGAGCGGGCATGAGATAGATCGACTCGCCGAGGTCGACCGCCTCGAACAGCTGCAGCGCCTGGCTGCCCAGCACCGCCACGGCAATGGTCAGCATCCAGGCGCGGAAGCGGTTCAGGTCGCCGATCAACACCATGTCCGATATGGCGCCCATGGTGCAGAAATTGGTCCGTTGGGCCGTCGCGCCGAATGCCAGGCCGAGACCGAAACCGAGCAGCGCGACCAGCGCGCCCAGCGGGAAGTCCTCCATGAAGCTCGTCTCCCGAAGTCCCCGGCTCGCGCGCTTCTGTGGCGGGCTAGCAGGGCGCGGCCATCCGTCGCCGGACGGCAACACTTACAAAAATGTGAATACGTAATGTGCCAAGGCCAGGGTCCGATGACAAGCCTTAATAGCGGTCCGCGGCATGGTGGCGGGCTCGCGGTCTTGTAACCGCCCGACCGGGGCTCCCGGCCGGGGCTAGAGGCAGCCCAGCAGCTTTTCCATGCGTTGACGGTCGAAGGCCTCCCAGGCGGCGCGCAAAGCCTGGTCCTGCGCGCCGCTGCGGCCGCCGGTTTCATACGCGTGGAAGGCGGCGAGCAGCGCCTGGATCGGTTCCACCAACTCGTGGGTCCGGAAATCGCCCTGAGTCCAGCCGATATAAAGGCCGTCCTTGGCAAAGCTCTCGAGGTCGGCGTGCTCCCGCGCCATGGCCTCGAGCCGCCGCAGCCGCGCGATATCCTCGCGAAGAAGCTGCGCCCGGAACAGGCTCTCCTCGCTCTCAACGCGCTGTTCCAGCTCCGTTCGGAGGTGCATATCGTGGCCTTCCCGAAATTGTGCAGGGGCGCTGGGATCAATTGGTGCCGGCGGAGGGACTCGAACCCCCACTCCCAGAGGGAACGTGATTTTGAGTCACGCGCGTCTACCAGTTCCGCCACGCCGGCCTGGCACCATCCTCGATCTTAGGGTGGCCGCATCATAGACAAGAGCGCCCGCTTGGCAACAGCTTGGCGGCGGCCCGGGCCGGGTCTTGTCTCGGGCCGTTTCGACGCCACCTAAGAGTGACCGGCAGGAACAATTTTCGGCAGGAGCCAAGTAGCGTGAAGGTCCAGGAGAATATCACGGCGAAGATCACCGCGGATCTGGAGCCGTTGCACCTCGAGGTGATCAACGAGAGCCATAAGCACAGCGTGCCGCCCGGCTCGGAATCCCATTTCAAGGTCGTGGTCGTCTCCGACCGCTTCGAAGGCAAGCGGCTGGTCCAGCGCCACCAGGCCGTCAACGCCGTCCTGGAACGGGAGCTGAAGGAGGACATCCACGCGCTCGCGCTGGAGACCCTGACCGGGGCCGAGTGGACCGCGCGCGGCGGCGCGACTCTGGCCAGCCCGCCCTGCGCGGGCGGCGGCAAGGCCGGCAGCTGACCCCGCAGGTTCGGTTTTTCGCAGAGCGCGGCGTCGCTCCCTACTGAATCGCGCCTTCCTCGAACTCGTCCTCGTCCTGGATCGCCTCGGTCGGCAGGTCGCAGGGACCGGCCTGATGGTGGATCAGCCGCCAGGACCCCTGTTCCTTGCGGTAGATGTTGGTCGCGACCAGGACCCCGCCGCCGATCACCTCGTAGCAGATCACGTAGGCCGTCTCGCCGGTCAAGAAAGCCTGGGCGCCCCGGCAAGCCACGTCCGGCACGCCCTCGCTGGACAGGATGTCGCGCCAGCTGTCCATCACCTCGGCGCGCGTGGTCAAGGCCCGCCAGCCCGGATGAATGCAGGCGACCGGCGCCTCGCGCGACCAGAGATGGTCCATGGTCTCCATGTCGCAGGCGCGGAAAGCCTCGTAGAAGGCCTCGTTGACAAAGAGAACCGCCGCGCGGTCGGTCATACCAGCATCCTTTCTGCATCGGCAGCTATAGTCCGCCTAGGTCCGGTAGACTAGCAGAATTTTGCTCCGCCGAAACGGGGCCGTGGCCCTCGCGCCGTTGCCGTGCCGTGCCCGGACTGCTAAAGGGGCGCATCCCGAGACCAGGAAGGGGGAATTCACGCGTGCTGCGCGGACTCTACGACTGGACCATGGGCCTGGCCGGCCACCGGCACGCCTTGCCGGCCCTGGCCGTGGTGGCCTTCGTGGAAAGCTCGCTGTTCCCGATCCCGCCGGACATCCTGATCATTCCCATGGTCCTCGCCGCCCGCCCCCGGGCCTGGCGTATCGCCGCGGTCGCCACCGCGGCCTCCGTCCTGGGCGGGCTGCTGGGCTACGCGATCGGCGCCGGGCTCTACGAGACGGTCGGCCGGCCGGTGCTGGAGTTCTACGGCTACGGCGCCAAGTTCGAAGAGTTCCGCGGCGCCTACAACGACTGGGGCGCCTGGATCGTCGCCGGCGCCGGATTCACGCCCTTCCCCTACAAGGTCATCACGATAGCCAGCGGGGTCACGGGGCTGAACCTCGCCGTGTTCATGCTCGCGTCGCTGATCTCGCGGGGCGCGCGCTTCTTTCTCCTGGCGGCGCTGCTCTGGTACTTCGGCCCGCCGGTGCGCCGGTTCATCGAGGCCAACCTGCCGCTGCTGGCCACGCTGTTCTTCGTCCTCCTGTTCGGCGGGTTCCTGGCGATCCGCTATCTCTTCTAGCCGCCCAGGCCCTTGCACCCTATATCTGGAACCGCCATGCAGAAAGCGATCGATCATCCGCGCCTGGTGCCCCTGCTGATCCTGCTGGTCAGCCTGAGCATTCTCGGCTCGGCTTATTCCAGCGAGGTTTGGGGCGGTATCAAGCCCTGCATACTCTGTTACTATCAGCGCTACGCCTGCGGCGCGGCGGGCGCCTTCGGGCTGGCCGGCGTGCTGTTCGGCGGCAATCCCGGCGCGCGCCGCCTGCTGGTCGCGCTCGCCGGCCTCGCCTTCCTGAGCGGCGCGGCCATCGCCGCTTTCCATGTCGGCGTGGAGCAGCACTGGTGGCGCGGGACCGCCGAGTGCCACGCCCCGGAGCTCGACATGAGCCTGCCGATCGAGCAGCTGCGCGAGCAGCTCCTGGCCACCGACTTCGTTCCCTGCGACCAGGTGAGCTGGTCGCTGTTCGGCGTGTCGCTCGCGGGCTACAATCTGCTGGTTTCGCTCGCCTTGGGCTCCGCGAGCCTCTGGGCGGCGAGTCGAATTTCGAGAGGGTCCGCGGCATGAGCGCGAAGCGCGACACCGAGACGGCGAGGGAAGCCCGGCACGAGCCGACCGGCGAGCCGCGCCTGCCCGGCGACCCGGAGCGCGAGGCCCTGGTCGCGCGCATGATCCGTGTCGACCAGGCCGGCGAGTACGGCGCCCGGCGCATCTACGAGGGCCAGCTGGCGGTGCTGGGCGACCGCCCGAGCGGCAAGGTCGTCCGTCACATGTACGAAGAGGAACTTCTCCACCTCGAGACCTTCGATGCCCTGGTGGCCGAACGCCGGGTCCGCCCGTCCCTGCTGCAGCCGTTCTGGCACGTCGCCGGGTTCGCCCTGGGCGCGGCCACCGCGCTGATGGGCGAGCGGGCGGCCATGGCCTGCACCGTGGCGGTCGAGGAGGTGATCGACGAGCACTACGCCCGCCAGGCCGAGCAGCTGGGCCCGGACGAGGCGGCGCTGAAGGAGACCATCGAGGAGTTCCGCGCCACCGAGGCCGAGCACCGCGATACCGGCCTCGAGCACGAGGCGCAACAGGCGCCCGGCTATCCCCTGTTGGCCGGGCTCATCAAGGCCGGCTCCCGCACCGCCATCTGGCTGGCGGAACGGTTCTAGTACCGAGGAGCGGAGATAATGACCCCTTTCGCCGGAGCGATTTCGACCGCCGGCAAGGCGCGTGCTGCGCCGTTGTGTTCGCACAGCAAGCAGTGCGCAACGCGGCCGGCGGTCAAGAGCGCCCGGCCTTCGGTGGCGCGTATCGGGCCGCCGGGTGCGTTGCGGTGCTTGCCCGATGCGCAAGGCATCGCGCTTCACACCGCGCCTACCCGGGCGGCCCGATACGCGCCATGAAAGGGGTCGTTATCTCCGCTCCTCGGTACTAGGCCCGCCGGACGTGGCCGGCCGCCGGCCTCTCCCGCACTGGCTGCTGCTGGCGGCGCTGGTCGCCATGTGGGGCAGCTCGTTCATGTTCACCAAGGTCGCGGTGAGCGCCCTGCCGCCGGAAACCGTGGTCGCCGGGCGCCTGGTGATCGCCGCAGCCGGCCTGACCGCGCTGCTCTTCGCGCTGGGCAAGTCCCTGCCGGGCGGGCGGCGTCCGTGGCTATTCTTCCTGGCCCTGGCGGTGCTGGGGAACGCCCTGCCGTTCTGGCTGATCTCCTGGGGTCAGCAGCGGATCGACAGCGGACTGGCCGGCATCCTCATGGCGATCATGCCGCTGACGACGCTGGTACTGGCGCACTTCTTCGTCGCCGGGGAACGGCTCAACCCGATCCGGCTCGCCGGCTTCGTCCTCGGCTTCTTTGGCATCGTGGCGCTCGTGGGTCCGGACGCCCTGCTGGAGCTCGAGACCGGTGGCACCGCGCTCCTGTCCGAGCTTTCGGTGCTGGGCGGCGCGGTCTGCTACGCGGTCAACACGATCGTCGCCCGCCGCCGTCCGGACGGCGACCCCCTGGTGGCCGGCGCCGGCGTGACGCTTCTGGCCAGCGTCATCATGGTTCCCCTGGCCGTGGCCGGCGGGCCGCCGGCGATCGCGGCGATTCCGGCGGCGGCGGCCCTCGCCGTGGCCGTCCTGGGCATCGTCTCGACCGCCCTGGCAGCGGTGGTCTACTTCAAGCTGGTCAGCGTGGCCGGCCCGACCTTCGTGTCGCTGATCAACTACCTGATCCCGCTCTGGGCGGTCGTCGTCGGAATGGTCTTCCTCGGCGAAACGCCGGAGTGGCGGGCCCTGGGCGCCCTGGCGCTGATCCTCTCGGGCATCGCGCTGAGCGAGGCCGGGCGGCGGGCCACGGCGGAGAGAAGCTGATACCAACGGTCCCGTCCGGAGTCCGGCACCCTATCAATCTTCCAGCTCGGTATCCCAGTAGAGATAGTCGTTCCAGCTCTCGTGCAGGAAGTTGGGCGGGAAGCCGCGGCCGTTTTCCTGCAGCTGATAGGTGGTCGGCTGCGCGGGCGGCCGCAGCGGGTGCATGCGGCACTCGCGCGGCAAGCGGTCGCCCTTCCGCAGGTTGCAGCCCTGGCAGGCGGTGACCACGTTGGCCCAGGTCGTCCGTCCGCCGCGCGAGCGGGGCACCACGTGGTCGAAGGTCAGCTCCTCGGAATAGAAATTCCGGCCGCAGTACTGGCAGTCGAAGTGGTCGCGCAGGAAAACGTTGAAGCGCGTGAACGCCGGCCGCCGGTCCAGGTGCACGTATTCCTTCAGCGAGATGACGCTGGGCAGGCGCATCTCGAAGCTGGGCGAGCGCACCACTCGGTCGTATTCCGAGACGATGTCGACCCGGTCGAGGAAAACGGCCTTGACCGTGTCCTGCCAGCACCAGAGCGACAGGGGGAAGTAGCTCAACGGCCGGAAGTCCGCGTTGAGCACCAGCGCCGGAAATGCCTGGACCGCGGTCATGGCAGCGGGTCTTTCTATCCTTCCTGTTCGCGCGGCACGGTCGAAGGCGCCGCTGGACCGGCCTCTGTGATACTTGAGCCGCCGGGCGAACACAAGATGTGGTGTTCCAAGCAGACAGTCTTCATGACACTGTCATACAACACTTTTCCTAATATCGGGTTTAGAACATCGTTAACGATTTGGTCCCGCGCGCGGGCGTTCCTCCCGTCAACCGCCGAGCCGTTCGGTGAGGAACCGGGCGCCCAGGGTAAGGCCTTCCGGGTCGATGCCGTGGCCGAGGCGCGGGCGGCGCTCGCCGGTGACCGGGACGCCGCACGCCTCGAGCGCGGCCACGGCGTGGGGCAGGGCCTGGACCGGCACGATCTCGTCCGCCTCGCCGTGAATCAGCAGGACCGGCGGCTTGCTCGTGATCTCGGCGGCCAGGTGCTCCGCGCCGATCAGCGCGCCGGAATAGCCGAGCACCCCGGCGCAGGCCTCGGCCCGGCGCAGCGCGATGTAAAGCGACATCATGGTGCCCTGCGAGAAACCGATCAGCGCCAGGCGATCGTCGCCGAACTCGTGGCGCGCCAGCTCGGCGTTGACGAAGCCGTCCAGGATCGGCGCCGCCGCGCGCACCCCGGCCAGGATCGCGTCGGGCGCGCGGTCCTGCAGGCTGAACCACTGGCGGCCGAAAGGCGCCATGTCGCAGGGAAAGGGCGCGTGGGGCGAAGCGAAGGCGGCGCCCGGCAGGACCTGTCCCAACTGCGGCGCCAGGCCGATCAGGTCGTTGCCGTCGGCCCCCAGGCCGTGGGCGAGGACGACCAGGGCGTCCGGCGGGCCGCCCCTGGCGGGGCCGAAGCGCGGGCCGTCGAGTTCGAAACCTTCGGTCATCGTCGTGAACGCCCTCCAGAGGTGATCGCCGCCATTGTTAGGGCATCGGCGGCGGCCCGTCACCCGCTCATACCAAAGGTATCAGTCGGGCACGCCGGGATGATGGTAGAAGTGCCAGAGGAAGCGGGCCGCGGCGCTGCGGTGAGGCCGCCAGGGTTCGCCGATCTCGAGCATGCAGTCGCGGGACGGCCGCTCCGCGAGGCCTTTGAGACGCTGTACCCCGGCGCAGACCGCCAAATCGTCGACCGGCCAGACGTCCGGCCGGCGGAGCGCGAACAGCAGATAGATCTCCGCCGTCCAGCGCCCGACCCCCTTGACCCGGACCAAGGTCTCGATCGCCGCCTCGTCGTCCATGCGGGCGACCGCTTCCAGGTCGATCCGCCCTGCCAAAACGTCTTCGGCCAGCGCCCGGCCGTAGCGGACCTTCTGGCGGCTGAACCCGATCTGTTTGAACGCCGCCTCGTCGAGCGCCAGTACGGTCCGGGGTGTCAGCGGGTCGGCCGCCGCCAGCAAGCGGCCGATGATCGCCCGCGCCGCCTGGGCCGAGACCTGCTGCGCCGTCATGATCGTGAGCAGCCCGGCGAAGCCGGTCGGACGGCGGCGCTCGGGCGGTAGGCCGCAGACCTCGTAAGCGCGCGCGATGTCCGCGTCGCATTCGGCCAAGGCGTCCAGCGCCGGGCGCAGCGATTCGTCGGGTGGGGCTTGCGGCTGCATTCCCGATACCTAGCGTTCCGGCGCCGCTGGCGCCAGGGTTTCCCGCCCGCCGGCGCACCTGATAGAAGTCATCCTATGGTCAGCAGGGAGGAGCGGGCGGTGAAGTCGGGGAACACCTACGACGTGGCGGTGATCGGCGGCGGGATCGCCGGCTGTGCGGCCGCCTACTTCCTGGCCGAGCGGGGGCTCGGCGTCGTGCTCCTGGAGAAGGGCGAAATCGCCGGCGAGCAGTCGGGGCGCAACTGGGGCTTTGTGCGCCAGCAGGGGCGCGACCCGCGCGAGATCCCGCTGATGATGGCCTGCAACCGCCTCTGGCGGGAGCTGCCGGCCGCGCTCGAAGCCGACATCGAGTGGCGCCGGGGCGGCATCCTATACCTGGCCGAGGGCGAGGCCGAGATGGCCGACTACGAGGGCTGGCTGGACCACGCCCGCGCCCACGGCCTGGACAGCCGCCTGCTGTCGGGCCGCGAGGCGGCCGAGCTGCTGCCCGGCATGGCCCGCGATTGGGCGGGTGGGCTCTATACGCCGGGCGACGGCCAGGCCGATCCAGTCAAGACGACGAGCGCCTTCGCCGCCGCCGCGGCCCGCCGCGGCGCCGCGATCCGCACCGGCTGCATCGTGCAGGCGATCGAGACCGGCGGCGGCGCCGTCACGGGCCTGCGCACCGAGGCGGGCGAGGTGAAGGCCAAGGCGGTGCTGGTCGCCGCCGGGGTCTGGAGCAACCCGCTGCTGCGCGGCCTCGGCCTCGACCTGCCACAGCTGCGGATCCGGGCTACGGTCCTGCGCACCAGACGGGCGCCCGACAAGACGGCGCTCGGCGTCTGGTCGCCGGGCCTCGGCTTCCGCCAGCGCCGGGACGGCCAACGTCGCCGCCGGCGGTTTGGTCGACCACGACATCGGGCTCGACAGCCTGCGCTACGGCTGGGCCTTCCGCCAGGGCTTCCGGCAGCACCGCCGGCAGTTCCGCCTGCATCTCGGGCGGCCTTTGGTCGAGGACATCGCGGCCCTGTTCGACAGCCGGGCCGCGCTCGCGCGCCGCCTGGCCAAGCACCGCGTACTGGCGCCGGCGCCCGATCCGGCGAAGATGCGCAAGGGCCTTGGCGCCTTTCGCGCGCTGCTGCCCGAGTTCGCCGATCTCGAGGTCGATGTCGGCTGGGCCGGCGTCATCGAGGCGACGCCCGACGCGATCCCGGTGCTGGACGCGCCGCCGGGCTTGTCCGGCCTCTTCGTTGCGACGGGCTTCAGCGGCCACGGCTTCGGCATCGGACCGATCGCCGGCCGGCTCATGGCCGAGCGGATCGCCGGAGACGAGCCCTCCCACGACCTCGCCGCCTTCCGCTTCGCGCGCTTCGCCGAAGGCCGCCC
>CAMYKD010000058.1:0-782 GCA_947258885.1 uncultured Kiloniellales bacterium
AACCTGCCCCCCGCCCAGGCGGGGGTTTTTCTTGCCGGCGTCGACCACCTAGGGTCTACGCGCACGCGGCTCCGTGCGCGCAGGGCGGGCCGCCGGCGGCCTGCAAGGCCGACCGGCATTGACCCGAATCCTGCAACGTGGCGCTGGCCCCCGGCCGGTTGCCGGAGTCAGTTGATCTCCCAGGCGCCGTCGCTCGCCTTGCAGGCGCGGAACGACTCTTTCGCCGGCTCGCCGCGGCCCACGATCACGGTGTAGTCGACCGTACGGCAGGCGGTCGCGACGGTCGAATCCTCGACCACCACGCCCTTGCCCAGCTTGTCGATGTCCAGGTCGACCTCGTCCTCGCGCAACACGGGGGCTCGTTTCGACTTGACCGGGCCGACCAGCTTGGCGAAGACGTAGCCGACGGCCTTGCCGTCGATGCCGACCATGATCCACTTGCCGCCCTCGACCTTGCCGATCGCGGTGAACTTCTCACCTTTGGCCAGGCCGCCGACGATCCGGTTGCCGGTGCCGGGTGCCGCGCGCAGGTTGGCATTGCGCTGCGCCGACCAGACCTGAGCGATCAACTCCAAGCCGGGCGAGGCCGCGATCCCCTTGTTCCGGGCAGTCTGGATCTGGCGCTCGTCCATCTCCTTCTTGCCGGGGGTGATGACCGCACGGGTCCCGGTCTTGGGATTGCTCCAGGTAACCGTCTTGCCTGCGGGGGTCCATTCCAGCGCCCGGGCCGAGGCCTTCTCGATGGCGAGCGCATCTTCCTCGCTCAAGTCGCCGCGGACCTG
>CAMYKD010000058.1:789-21662 GCA_947258885.1 uncultured Kiloniellales bacterium
CTGACCGTGTCCGAGGATGTGGCGGCCATCTCCTTGACCGACTCGCAACCGGCCAGCAGACCGGCGGCCAAGCAAAGTATCCCGACCTTGGAAGCAGCCGTATTCATCACATGATCTCCCTCATGACTTCCAAGAAATAGACTGGCGCCCTCCGGTTTCTCCAAAACTCGGTCTCTAAGGGGGTGCGGTGAGAAGCCGAAGACCGTGACCAGTTTCTACGCCGCCAAATATCAAGGTATGATTAAGCACGGCCTGAGATCGAGCCCGGTCGTCGGCTTGCACGGCCCGCGGCGGCCCGTAAGCCGTTGATGGACCGGCCCTAGGGTTACTGCTGTCCACTACACGGAGCGATTTGCCGTGATCGACCTGGCCCTGCTGACCTGCCGGCCGGATCGGCTTCACCCGGTGAGCCGGATGTTCTTCGAGCAATGGCTATCCGACTCGCTCTCCACGTCCGAGTTCCTGGGTTGGTTCCACAGGCCGAATTCGGACTACCTGCCAGTCACCCAACGCCTGCTTGCCATGGTGGCCGGCAGGTGAGGTGGGGCGAGGCGAAGCGTCCGCCACACCAAACAATTTGCAGGGCCCTCGGCGGTTTGTTATAACCCCGCCGCCCGCCCGCTGGGCTGGGCCGACGCGCATACCGGCGGGAGCCCGGGTGCCCCTGATCCGCGGTAGCTCAGTTGGTAGAGCAGGTGGCTGTTAACCACCGGGTCGTAGGTTCGAGTCCTACCCGCGGAGCCAACACGGAAGAGGGTCCGGCCTTGGGCGGCCGGGCCCTCTTGCCGACCGGGGCAGGGCAATGCCCGGAGGAGAGCAACCGAGAGCCTTGGCTTGTGGTTTCCTGTGCTTCTTGAACGCGAAGTTGTCGATTTGCCGCTGGCGGTTGTCGCTTTGGTGCCATGACCCGAGTCTCCGCTGGGCTATTGCTAGGCGGTCAATCGCGATCGAAGCCCGATAAGGAGCGTCCCCGATGGCCCTGCCCTCGCACGTCAAGACCGTCGTCATCGGCGCCGGGATCCACGGCCTCTCGACCGCCTGGCACCTGGCCGCGAAGCTGAAGGCCCGGGGCAAGGGCGGCGGCAAGGACATCCTGGTGCTCGACAAGACCGCGATTGCCGCCGGGGCCAGCGGGATCGCCTGCGGCGTGGTGCGCAACAACTACTACCAGCCGGCCATGCGCGAGCTCATGGCCCACAGCGTCGCGGTCTGGGAGAGCGATCCCGCGGCTTTCAGCTATCACTCCGTGGGCTACATGCAGATCAGCCCCGAGGCCATGCGCGACGACGTGGCCGCGATCCACGAGCAGCAGAAGGCGATCGGCTACGAGTCGGTCTTCGTCGAGGGCGCGGGTGCCTCCGAGGTCTACATGAAGGGCCTGTTCGACGACTGGCAGGCTCGGGGCATCACCTCGGTGCTGCACGAGAAGAAGGGCGGCTACGCCAACAACGCCGCCGCGATGTACGGCCTGGCCAAGAAGGCGGAGGATCTGGGCGTGCGCATCGCGACCGGCATCGAAGTGACCGGCTTTCGGAGCGGCCATGCCGCGGCCGCGGTCGCGGCGGTCGAAACCGACAAGGGGGTGATCGAGTGCGATCAAATCGTGGTCGCGGTGGGCCCCTGGATCAACCGGCTCTGGACTCTGCTCGAGCTGCCCAAGTCCGTGACCATCAAGGGCCGCGGCGGCGGGCTGCACGAGGACATCCCCATGTGGCGCTACTGGGCGCTCGAGGAAGGTACGCTGGGGGTCGATCCGAATCTTCAGAAGACCAACGACGGGGCCATGCCGCCGGTGATCCACGTGGACACCGACGCGCCGCTCCGCTCCGACGTGGACGGCTCGCTGATCACCGAGCAGATGTGGGGCATCTACTACAAGCCGGACTTCAACTTCGGCGGCATCCAGGGCGGCGCCATGCCGCAGAAGGTCGAGGTGCCCGCGGACCGGGTCGCCGTCGATCCCTACGGTCCGGACTCGCCGGATTTCGTGGTCGACGACAATTTCGCTCACATGTGGTGCTCGGCGCTCGCCTTCTGCCAAAAACGCTTCCAGGGGCAGATCGGCAGGTACAAGAAGGAGCCTTCTGGCGGGCTCGGCTGCTTCACGCCGGATTCCTTCCCGGTGTTCGACCGGTTCCGCGAGAACGTGTTCGTGATCGCGGACTCCAACCACGGCTACAAGATGATCGGGGTCGGCAAGCTGGTCGCCGAGGAGCTGCTGGGCGGTGGTTCCGCACTGCTCGGTCCCTTCCGTTTCGCGCGCTACGCCGAAGGCCGGCTGCACCCGGTCTCCCACAGTCCTTTCCCGTGGAGTTGAGTGTCCACCCGGATTCCCGTCAGCGGATCAACGGGCTCGGCCCGATTCCCGGACCCTTGATTCTCCATCCCCGCCGGTCGAACAACGCTTGTCCGGTCGTCGTTTTGCACTCTTCGATTGCGTTCGGATTTTTGCCCGACGGCGCCGATCGGAGCGGAATTGTCCTTTTCTTTCAATCGTTCGTACACGAACAACCCGAGCGATCGCCAAACCGGCCCGCAGATAAATACGCTCACTCGTTAAGGTCTGTTAAGGAATTGCGCCTATCCTGTTCACTGCGGGTGCCTGCGTCGGGTGATCCGAAGCAGGGGTGCTACTTGGGGGACTATCGTGCGCTCTGTCTTAGGCCTCACGTTCTGTATAGCGCTGGCGATTTCCAGTCCGGCTGCGGCTCAGGACGGCGAAACGACCCGGCCCCGGCTGACCCTCGGCCCGAACGCCGGGACGCTCGGCCTGGGCAGCGAGGCAGGCCTGCGCTTGAGCGATCACTTCGGCCTTCGCTTCGGCGCCAGCCATGCCCCTCTGGATGCGGTGCGCGAGCGCGTCGACACCGACATCGGCGTCACGCCGACCGCGGCCGGCGCGGTGCTGGACTACTATCCGTTCCAGGGCGGCTTCCGGCTGAGCGGCGGTTTGCGGTACAACGCCGAGGGGCCGGACTCCGTAGTGCCGGCCGACGGCCTCACGATCGGCGGCCTGCCCTTCACGCCCAGCCAAACCGGAATGCCGGGGAGCGGGTCCAATTTCGTAGGCTACGCGCCTTACGGCGGCGTCGGCTTGCAGAGCAGCTTCTGGGAAGGACGTCTCGAACTGGCCTTCGATCTCGGCGTGTACTACCAAGGCAACTCCCGTGCCGACCTGAATGGCGAAGGAACCTCCGGCGAAGCCAGCGCGGGCACGAGCCCTGCCTCGGGCAGCACCAGCCTCGAGGAAGACCCGAATTTCCTGGGTTTCTATCCGATCGTCGGGTTCACCGCCAAATACCGATTCTAACCGCCCTAGCTCGCGCCGTCCAGCCAGCGCTCGAGGAAACCCTCCAGCCAGGCGGCCATGGCGGCGTCGTAGGTCCCGGAATCGGCCAGTTGGCGGTCGCGCGGATGGGCGCCGGGGTTGGCCAGCATGTGGCCGGCCTCGTTTATCCAGCGGGTCATGACCGCAGACGAGACCTCGGGGTGAAACTGCAGGCCGAAGGCCCGCGGACCATAGCGGAAGGCCTGGTTCGGAAAGGTCTCGCCGGTCGCCAGCAGCTCGGCCCCCTCGGGCAGTTCGAAGCCTTCCTTGTGCCACTGATAGACATGCAGTGGCCGATCCAGGAAACCGTCGGCCGCGGCGGTGGGCACGATCTGCACAAAGCCGATTTCGGACACCCTTTCGGGATGCGGCGCGACCTGGGCACCCAGCGCACGCGCCAGGATCTGGCTGCCCAGGCAGATACCGAGAAACGGCCTGCCGGTTTGCATCCAGCGGGCCACCCAGTCGATCTCCGCCCGCAGATAGGATAGGCTCTCGTCCTTGCTCAGGTCCTCGGCGCCGCCGTAGACCAACGCGGCCAAATGGTGGTCCGCCGGGTCCGGCAGCGTGTCGCCCTTGCCCGGAGACACCCATTCGACCCGATAGCCGCGTTCGGTCAGGATCCGCGAGGCGCGGTCGTCGCGGCGGCCGACCGGATGGTCGATCAGAACGATCGTCCCGCTCATGCCCGCGCCTCCGCACGACGCGCCGCGAGGAAGGCCGCCATGTGAAAGCGCGCCTGGGCCGGATGGTACTGTCGCTCCGGACCGACCGGACAGGCGCGCCGGGCCCGGCAACCGAGCTCCAGGCAGTCGGCGCCGGCCGGCGCGGCAACGTGCCTGGCGCAGGCCGCAACGTCATACCCCTCGGTCGTGAAGGCGCCCACCGGACAGCCCGTGAGGCAGGGCGTCGTGGCGCAGGTATCGCAGGGCCGCAGCCGCCGGCCCGGCGCCGGCAGCGCGATCTTACCGGCGAAGGCCAACGCGCCCCGGTAGGCATGCCACAGGCCGTGGTCGGGATGGATCAGCATGCCGAGCGGTGACTCGGCGACCGGCTCGGCGCGCTTGGCCCAGGCAACGAAGGGGCGGTACGGCGGTCGGCCGAAGGGGAACAGCGGCCGGGCGCCCAAGGCGTCGGCCAAGGCGCCGACCACCCGCTCGCTCCAACGGTTGAGCGGATCCGGCGCGCCGTCGCCGTATTCCGGCGCGGCGGCAAAGGCCGACCACAGGTCGGGACCGACGTTGCCGAGCAGCACCAGGGTGCACGTCGGCCGACCGTCCAGCAGGCCGGGCACCGCATCCGCCGCCGTCGGGTGGAAGGCCCCGCGCAGCGTCAGACCCTCGGCCGCCGCAGCTTGTTCGATGGTTGCGATATCCATGAACCAAGGCGATTAGCGCAGCAACGGCGGCGCGTCCAGTGCCGAGTTCACGTCCTCGGGCCTTTGGGTGACGAACGGAACGCTCCCGGCCATCGCTTCCCCGTCAGGCGGCCGGGCACATCCGGCTCGCCGGCAACGGGATCTTGAACCGCCTGCGCAGCTCGGCATCCAGCTCGGGCGCGATTACCTGGGCCAATGCTCGGCCAGCACCACCCGGCGCGCGGCCCGCACGCTGCTCGCCCAGACCGCCCTTTCGGTGCTGGACGTGGCACTCGCCTGCGGCTTCGTCTCGGCATCCCACTTCTCAAAATGCTACCGTGAGTTCTTTCAGAAGACGCCTCGCGCGGAGAGGCTATTGTCCGCTTGAATCTGAAATATAGATAAGTCGACGAAAAATTATAACGTAGCAGCCATGTTAAATATCTGTTAAAGTATTTGTAGTTTATTATAACCAGCTGCTGAACAGCTAGAAAGTAATTGTTTTGCCTAAAATTGTACAGTTCTTTCAGGATGAAACCGGCGCGACCGCTGTCGAATACGCGCTTATCCTTGGACTCATGACACTGGCGATCGTGGGGAGCATCAAAGGCTTGGGAACCTCCGTCAGCAACATGTTCGATACCGTTTCCAGCAACGTGATGGACAGCATCGATAGCGCGACCGGCGGTTAGCCTCTCAGGCCGATTTTCCCCAAGCTATACGGAGCCCCCGTCGAGGCCACGGTCCGTATATCCCGAGACGCGTGCCTGAGCGAGCCCGAGCGGTCGGCGAGACAGCATTTGGCCGTGCCAATCCGTCATGTTAAAGATCGGTCTTAAGTTGTATAGACAACTGGGACCGCGCCATGGCTGACGATTCTTTCTTTGGACTTGTCCCCGGCCGGCTTGGGCTGGCCGACCTGCATTCCCAGTGGCGCAACCCGCGCCCGTTGACCCTCGATCCGGGGGCCTGGCCCGCCATCGAGGCCGCGGCGGAGACCGTTGCCGCCGTGGTCCGCGAGGGACGCCGGGTCTATGGCATCACCACCGGTTTCGGCAGCCTGGCGCGCACCAGCATCTCCGAGGACCAGGTGACCGAGCTCCAGCACCGGCTGATCCGGTCGCACTGCGCCGGGGTCGGCGAGGCGCTCCGTCCGGAAACGGTTCGCATGACCCTGACGCTCAAGATCAACGCCCTGGCGCGCGGTCATTCCGGGGTCCGGCGCGAGGTGATCGAGCTGCTGCTCGCCCTGCTCAACGCCGGCGCCCTGCCGGTGGTCCCGGCCAAAGGCTCGGTCGGCGCCTCGGGCGACCTGGCGCCGCTCGCCCATCTCTCGGCGCCGTTGATCGGCCTCGGGGAGCTGGACCTGGACGGCGAACGCCTGCCGGCAGGCGAGGCCTTGCAGCGGCTCGGTCTGACCCCGCTCCGGCTGGCGGCCAAGGAGGGCCTGGCGCTGCTGAACGGAACGCAGGTTTCCGCTGCGCTCGCCCTGGAAGGTTTGTTTGCCGCGCTGGACGTGTTCGCCGCAGCGCTCGCCGCCGGTGCGATGAGTGTCGACGCGGCGCTCGGCAGCGACGCGCCCTTCGACGCGCGGATCCAGGCGGTTCGTGGTCAGCCGGGCCAGATCCAGGTCGCCGAGGTGCTCCGAGGGCTGCTGGCCGACAGCGAGATTCGCGCCTCACACCTGGAATGCGACCGGGTCCAGGACCCCTACTCCCTGCGCTGTCAACCGCAGGTCATGGGCGCCGCGCTCGATGTGCTCGAAGCCGCGGCCGGCATGCTGGCATGCGAGGCCAACGCTGTCTCCGACAATCCGTTGGTCTTCCCCGAGCAGAACGAGATCCTTTCGGGCGGTAACTTCCACGCCGAGCCGGTCGCCATGGCTGCCGACATGATCGCGCTGGCGCTGGCCGAAATCGGGGCGCTGTCGGAGCGGCGCGTCGCGCTCTTGACCGATGCGCACATGTCGAGCCTGCCGGCGTTTCTGGTGGCCGAACCGGGGCTCAACTCCGGCTTCATGATCGTCCAGGTGACCGCCGCGGCCCTGGTCAGCGAGAACAAGGCCCTGGCGCACCCGGCCAGCGTCGACAGCCTGCCCACCTCGGCCAACCAGGAGGACCATGTGTCCATGGCGGCCTATGCGGCGCGGCGGCTCTTCGAAATGGCGCAGAACGGCGGTCGGATCGTCGCCATCGAACTGCTCGCCGCGGCTCAGGGGCTCGACCTGCGCCGGCCGCTGGCGACCAGCCCCGCCCTTCTGGCGGTCATGACGGAGCTGCGCACGCGCACCGCCTTTCTCGACCAGGACCGCCCCCTGGCTCCCGACATCACCGCGGCTCACGCCCTGGTGGAAAGCGGCTGGTTCCTGGGACACCTCTGGCCGAACGAAGGACATCGCCCTATTTTCCGGAAAATCGACTAGACGAAAATCATTAATCTTTTTATGTTAGCGTACTTAATCAACACCACCCTTGTGACATCTGCCGTCACAGGGCGGATCGCCTGCCCCGGTTCTCGGCACCGGTGAGCTTTGCCAAGATAGCAAGATAGGATGCCTCGACAGTGAATGCTTTCAGCACAGAGACCACCGTTAGTCCCCTCCGCAAGACCAGCAGCGTGGCGCTCGACGACCAGACCGGGCACCTGCTGCGCTGCGCGCACAAGCGCGCCTCGGCCATCTTCGCCTCGATTCTGAGCGACCATCAACTGACGCCGCCCCAGTACTTCGCCATGGTCCGTTTGTCCGAGGTCGGCCGACTGTCGCAGAACCATCTGGGCCGCATGACCGCGATGCACCCGGCGACCATCCAGGGCGTCATCCAGCGTCTCTGCGAGCGCGGCCTCATCACGCGGACACCCGACCGCAACAACCGGCGGCGCATCGTCCTCCAGCTGACTGCCGCCGGCAGCGCGGTGATCGAGACGTTGCAGGTCCGGATGGTCGAGACCAACGATGCCATCCTGGCCCCGCTCAACGCGGGCGAAAGAGAGCTCTTTCTGGGATTCCTGAGGCGTCTGGCCTGAATCCTGACACAGGCTCCGACCGTATTCCCGAGGTATTAGCCGGGCACGGTCCAGGTGTGCCCGCCGCGCAATAGCCGGTCGAGATCCCGGTCGCGGCCGTTGGATTGGGCCGCGGCCATCTGCTCGCCCACCTGACCATCGTAGCTCGGCGCCGGGTCGCAGTAGAGCACGCCCAGGGCCATGGGCAGGTCCGGCGGCGCCATGGCCGCCAGCAGGGCGGCCAGCGGCCGGCTTGTCTCGTCGTGCCGCAACAGCTCGGATTCGCCCGGGCCGCCCGCGCCCAGGGCCACGACCTCCAGCTCCACTGTGCCTGGTCGGAGGCGCAGGCCCTTGCCGCGGTCCTTGCCGAATACCAGCGGCTGGCCGTGCGCCACGTGGACCTGGGCGTCCTCGGCGACCGCGCGGTCGGTGATATCGCCAAAGACGTTGTCGTTGTAGACGATGCAGTTCTGCAGGATCTCGACGAAGGAGGCGCCCCGGTGCGTCCGGGCACGTCTCAGGACCCCGGGCAGGTGCTTCTGCAGCGTGTCGACCGAGCGGGCGACGAAGCGCGCGCCGGCACCCAAGGCGAAGGCAGCGGCCGAGACCGGCGCCTCGAGCGAGCCCTGCGGCGTCGAGGGCGAACGCGTGCCGGGCCGCGAGGTCGGCGAATACTGTCCCTTGGTCAGGCCGTAGATCTCGTTGTTGAACAGCAGGATCTGCAGATCGACGTTGCGGCGCAGGACGTGCAGCAAGTGGTTGCCGCCGATCGAAAGCGCGTCCCCGTCGCCGCTGACGACCCAGACGTCGAGCTCCGGATTGGCCAGCTTGATACCCGTGGCGATCGCCGGCGCGCGGCCGTGGATCGTATGGAAGCCAT
The DNA here is from genome assembly GCA_947258885.1 of uncultured Kiloniellales bacterium. Taxonomy (GTDB): domain Bacteria; phylum Pseudomonadota; class Alphaproteobacteria; order Kiloniellales; family JAKSDN01; genus CAMYKD01. Next base: position 9,358 of record CAMYKD010000058.1, read on the forward strand.
AGGTCGACAGATAGTAAGGGAAGCGCGCCGCGCAGCCGATGCCGGAGACGAAGACCGTCTTGTCCGGCTCCGCCCGGAGCTCGGCGAGGCTGCGCTGCACCGCCTTCAGGATGGCGTAGTCGCCACAGCCCGGGCACCAGCGTACCTCCTGGTCCGAGGCATAGTCCTTGGCCGCCGGGGGCGGCGACGGGCTTGCGACGTTCATCAGGCCGTCTCCAAGCGTTCGAGGATCGCCTGCTCGATCTCGGCGATCTTGAAGGGCTTGCCGGTCACCTTGTGGAGCCCTTCGGCCGGCAGCAGATAGACGCTGCGCAGCAGGGTGAGCAGCTGGCCCTGGTTCATCTCGGGCACCAGGACCCGGTCGAAGCCGCCGAGCAATTCACCTAGGTTTCGGGGCAACGGCGACAAGTGGCGCAGGTGAACGTGCGACACCTCGAGGCCGCGGGCGCGCAGGTTGCTCACCGCGCGGTTGATTGGTCCGTAGGTCGAGCCCCAGCCGACCACGGCCAAACGCCCGCTCGAGGCGCCCAGTTCGACGGCCTGCTCGGGAAGGTCGTTAGCGATGCCGGCGATCTTGGCCGCGCGCAGATCGGTCATGCGCTGGTGGTTGGCCGCATCGTAGGACACGGCTCCGCTGTCCTCGGCCCGCTCCAGGCCGCCGACGCGGTGGGCCAATCCTGGCGTGCCCGGCACCGCCCAGGGCCGCGCCAGGGTGTCCGGGTCGCGACGGAAGGGCGCGAAGCCCGCCGCCTCGGTCTCGAAGCGCACCGGGAAGCGGGGCATGGTGTCGACGTCGGGAATTCGCCACGGCTCGGAGGCGTTGGCGATGTAGCCGTCCGACAAGACCATCACGGGAGTCATGTAGGTGACCGCCAGGCGCACAGCCTCGATAGCGACTTCGAAGCAGTCGGCCGGCGAGCGCGCCGCCAGCACGACCAGCGGGCTGTCGGCATTGCGCCCGAAGACGGCCTGGTAGAGATCGGATTGCTCGGTCTTGGTCGGCATCCCGGTCGAAGGGCCGGCGCGCTGCGAATTGATCACGACCAGCGGCAGCTCGGCCGCCACCGCGAGTCCGAGAGCTTCGGTCTTCAGCGCGATGCCCGGGCCGGAGCTCGAGGTCACCCCGAGCGAACCCGCATAGGACGCGCCGATCGCCGCACAGATCGCCGCGATCTCGTCCTCGGCCTGGAAAGTCAGCACGCCGTAATCCTTGAGCTTGGCCAGGACGTGCAGCACCTGGGAGGCCGGCGTGATCGGGTAGGAGCAGAAGGCCAAGTCCAGTCCGGCGAACTGGGCGCCCGCGACCAGTCCCCAGGCAAGCGTCTCGGAGCCGGTCACGTTGCGGTACAGGCCCGGCGCGATCGCGGCCGGCGGCACGACCAGACTGGCGATCTCCGCCGGCAGCTCCGCCGTCTCGCCGAAGGCATGGCCGGCGTTGAGCGCGGCGATGTTGGCCGTGGCGATCTCGGGCCGCGCGGCGAACTTGCGCTCGAACCACTCGACCGTCGCTTGGCGCTTGCGGCCAAACATCCAATAGAGCAGGCCCAGCGCCCACATGTTCCTGCAGCGCAAACTCTCCTTCTTCGACACCCCGAGGTCCTTGACCGCCTCGAGGGTCAGCCGCGAGACGTCCAGCTTCAGCACGCGGAAGGCGGCCAGGCTCCCGTCTTCCAGCGGATCGGTCTCGCAGCCGGCTTTGCGCAGGGTCTTGTCGTTGAAGGCACCCAGATCGACGATCACCAGGCCACCGTCCTTGATGTCCGCCAGGTTGACCTTGAGCGCCGCCGGGTTCATGGCGACGAGGACATCCAGGGCATCGCCCGAGGTCAGGATCTCGCGCGCCCCAAAATTGATCTGGAAGGCGGAAACGCCGAAGGTCGTGCCGGCCGGCGCGCGGATCTCGGCGGGAAAGTCGGCGAAGGTCGCCAGGTCGTTGCCAGCCAGCGCGGTGGCGAGCGTGAACTGGCTGCCGGTCAGCTGCATGCCGTCGCCGGAATCCCCGGCGAAGCGGACCACGGCCGACTCCAGAGTGCGGTTCGATGAATCGGCGCCTTCCAGCGCCGCGGACCCTTCCATGGTCCCTATCCTCCATGGGCCGGCGCGCGCCGGGTCCCCTTGACGGTGCAGCGCCACATATAGGGTCGCCCCCCGCCCTTGTCACCCGATCTCGCCGAACCAGGCGCGGGAGGACCGAAGGCACCATGCCTAGGGCCGGCGGAATACCCTCAACCCGCCCCGCCCGGCGGGCCCGCCGCGGCATCGAGCACCGCAAGCATATCGTCCACCCCAATCAACTTTCTGCGAGGTGCGCCGGGTGGCGCGGCGGCGACCTCGGCGGCCTCGATCGTCTTCCAGTCGGCGAAACCGACCCAGCGCGCGCCGCGCCCGGCCAGCAGCCTTTCGAGCGCCGGGCCCCCGGGCTTCCGTCCCTGGTCGATGTCCCCGGTGATCTGCCGGGCGAGCGTGACTCCGTCCGGCTTGTTGCTGCTGATGACGCCGATCGGCCCACGCTTGGCCCAGCCTATGACATAGAGGCCCCCTGCCACACGGCCGTCGCGGTTGATCACGGCGCCGGCCCCCTCGTCGAAGGGCAAACCCTCGATCGGCTCGGCGCGGTAGCCGATCGAGCTGACGACCAGGCCACAGGGCACCTCGAAGGTCTCGCCGGTGCCGACCGCCCGGCCCGCCTCCACTCGGGTGCGTTCCAGGCGCAGGGCTTCCACCCGACCGCCGCCCAGAACTTCCAGCGGCTTGGCATAGAAAGAGAAATACACACGCTTGCGCTGCTTGCCGGCCTCGAGCCCGGCGAAGCCGCGCAGCGTGGCCAAGTTCTTCTCCTGGAGGCGGCGGTCGCGTTCGGACAGGCCGTCGGCGATGCTCTCGGGCAGTTGCGCCGGGTCGACCACCGGCAGACAGTCCGCCAGGTGGCCCATCTCGCGTAGCTCCACGTTGGCCCACTTGGCCTGGACCGGACCGCGCCGGCCGAACAGATTGAGTTCGACGATCGGCGCCCGGCGAAGTGCCTCGGCGGCATAGTCCGGCAGATCGGTGCTCGAAAGCTCCTCCGGGGTCTTGGCCAGGATGCGCGCCACGTCGAGCGCCACGTTGCCATTGCCGATGATTGCGACGCCCGGCGAGTCGAGCCGCGGGTCCAGATCCCGGAAGTCCGGATGGCCGTTGTACCAACCGACGAAGGCGGCCGCGCCATAGACCCCGGCCTTGTCCGAACCGGGAATGCCCAAAGGGCGGTCCAGCGGCGCGCCGGTCGCCACCACGACCGCGTCGTAGAGGCCGCGCAGCTCCTCCAGCGTCAGGTCGCGGCCGAGCTCGACGTTGCCGTAGTAGCCGACCCGCTCGTGCCCGGCCGTGCGTTCGAAGCTGCGTGTGACCTTCTTCGTTTTCTCGTGATCGGGGGCGACGCCATAGCGGATCAGCCCATAGGGGGCTGGCAGGCGCTCGATGATATCGATGCGGCAGTCGACGGCCGCCCTGGCCAGCGCCTCGGCCGCGTAGAAGCCGCTCGGTCCGGCACCGACGATAGCTATTGTGACCGGCATGGCGTCCGCCGTTGCATCATCGGGAGTGACTCGCGCTTGCCCTGGGAGCCCGCTCTAGCACATCGCGGCGGCGATGACACCCGAGATTTCGTATGGTGACCATGGTGTGTCCGCCGAGCTTCGGCTTGACCGACTCGGGGCCTGCGATCAACGTTGCCACGAGACGGCGCGGCGCCGGCAATCGCCGGTGGAACGGTCGTACCGCGGCAGCGGCGGGGACCAACGGGCGCCGTTTCGCCGGAGCCCCGATACGGTTACCTATTCCTTTACGATGAGCCGCTAGCTTCCTCGCCATGAGCCTTTCACTCCCGCACATCCTTTCCGGACTGGCCGATGCGACGCCGCTGTTCCTGGTCGCGGTCGGGTTGTCGCTGGTATTCGCCGTCACGCGGGTCGTGAACTTCGCTCAGGGTTCGTTCTACATGGTGGGGGCCTATCTGGCCGTCACGCTGGTCGGCAGTCCGGCACCCGGGACGGGCGAAACGGGTACCTGGTTCGCGCTGCTGGCGGCCGCCCTGGCCGTTGGTGTGCTCGGTGCCGCGATGGAAGTCGTGCTGCTGCGCCGCCTCTACCGCGCTCCGGAGCTCTACCAGCTGCTCGCGGGCCTCGGCGTGATGCTGGTCGTGCGCGACCTGGTGCCGCGCCGCTGGGGTGCGGGTCCGCTGGCGACCCCGCAAGTCCCGGAGGTCTTCGGGCCGGTCGTCGTCGCCGGCGGGACGCTGGCTGACTACGATCTTGTCGTATTCGCGCTGGGACCGTCGGTGCTGGGGTTGCTCTTGCTCCTGCTCTACGGCACGCCGTGGGGTGCCCTGGTGCGCGCCGCGACGAGGGACCCGGACATGCTCTCGGCGCTCGGCGTCCGGCGGAAGCTGCTGGTCACCTCCGTGGTGTTCCTGGGCACGGCCTTGGCCGGGCTCGGCGGCGCGCTGCAGATGCCGCGCGCCCACGCGGCCCTCGGCATGGACCTGGATATGCTCGTCGCGGCCTTCATGGCCGTGGTGATCGGCGGCATGGGCAGCGTTCCCGGGGCCTTTCTGGGCGCCTTGCTGATCGCCCTGCTCCGCGCCTTCGGCGTCCTGGTGCTTCCCCAGTTCACCCTGGGACTCCTGTTCCTGGCGGTCGCGGCGGTTCTGATCGCGCGGCCGCAGGGACTGCTCGGCGGGCGCCTGGTCCTGACGGAAGGGCTGCAGGGCGCTGCGGCGCGGCCGCTCGCGCCCGGCGGCTGGCAGACGCGGAGCGTCGCGATGCTCGTACTGGCCACGCTGAGCGCCCTGCCCTTCGCCGCACCCCACATCGGCGGCGACGCGATCCTGGTCACGGTCAGCGAGGTCTTGATCCTGGCGCTCTTCGCCGCCTCGCTGCAGTTCCTCATCGGACTCGGCGGCATGGCCTCGTTCGGTCACGCGGCCTTCCTCGGGCTGGGCGCCTATGGGGCCGGTCTGGCGGTCGTACACCTCGCCCTGCCGGCGGAAGCCGCGCTCCTGGTCGCGCCCATCGCCGCCGCCGCGGCTGCCCTGGTCTTCGGCTGGTTCTGCCTGCGCCAGCCGGGCGTCTACGTGGCGGTCCTGACCCTGCTGTTCGCCCAGGTCGCGTGGGCCGGCGCAGCCTGGTGGGCAGCGCAGGGCGGCGCCACGGCCGGTGTCCAGGGGCTGTCACCCAGCGCCTGGATGCGCGGGCTGGTCCCCGGCGGTTTGCTGACGGATGCCGCGATCTTCTATTACCTCGTTATGGGGCTGGTCGCGCTGGTCCTCTTGGCGCTGCGCGGTATCGTCTTCTCGCCCTTCGGTTACGCGTTGCGGGCCACCCGGGATTCGCCGCTCCGGGCGGGCGCGATCGGCATCGACCGGCAGAGCCACCGATGGATGGCCTTCATTCTGGCCGGCGCTTTCGCCGGGCTGGCCGGCGGGCTCCAGCTCTACCTCGAGGGCAGCGTCGCACCCGCGGTCATGGCCCTGCCGGTCTCGGTCGACGCCCTGGCCATGGTCCTGCTCGGCGGCGTCCAGACCCTGACGGGGCCGTTGCTCGGCGCCGCGCTCTATCACGGTGCCGAGACCCAACTGCTCAGCGGCACGCCCTACGCGGGGTACTGGCCGCTGGCCACCGGACTGCTCATCGTCGCCCTGTCGCTGCTGCTGCCGCGCGGCATCGTGGGCAGCCTGCAAAGGCCGGGAGGTCTGGGTCGGTGAACGCTTTTTCGTCGCGAGACGCCATTCTGACGGTCGAGGACCTGACCAAGGACTTCGGCAAGTTCCGCGCCGTGGACGGCGTCGACTTCACCGTCCTGCGTAGCGACGTCATGGCGATGATCGGCCCGAACGGCGCCGGCAAGACCACCTGCTTCAACCTGATCACCGGACAGCTCAAACCGAGCGCCGGGCGTGTCGTGTTGCGGGACCGCGACATCACCGGGCGCCCGCCGCACCAGATCTGTCACCTGGGGATCGGACGGACCTTCCAGACCCCCGCGCTCTTCGGATCCATGACCGTCGTCGAGAATGTCCAGATGGCGATGATCTCCGCCGAGGGGCGCCTCAAGGCGATGTCGCCGAGGGCGGCCAAGCTGTACCGCGAGGACGCCTTGGCCCTCTTGGACGAGGTCCGCGTGACCGACAAGGCCGACCTGCCTTGCGCGCGGCTGGCCTATGGCGACCTCAGGCGCGCCGAGCTGGCGGTCGCCCTGGCGCACGGTCCCAAGCTGTTGTTGATGGACGAGCCGGCCGACGGCATCCCCGCGCCGGAGCGAGCCGCCTTCATGGAGATCTGCCTGGAGTTGGCGTTGCGCGGCGGGGCCGCCGTGCTGTTCAGCGAGCGCGACCTGGATATGGTATTTCACTTCGCCGGACGCGTCGTCGTGCTCGACCACGGCCAGGTCGTGGCCGAGGGGTCGCCGCTGGAAGTGCGCGACGACGAGCGGGTTCGAGCGGCTTACCTGGGCGCCGATTTCAGTCATCTGCAGGTTACAGATCATGCTGCACGTATCTGACCTCGATGCTTTTTACGGCAGCGCACAGGCGCTCTTCGGCCTGTCCCTCGAGGCGGTCGAAAGCGAGGTCGTCGCCCTGCTCGGCCGCAACGGCGCGGGCAAGACCACGGCGTTCGAGGCAATCATGGGCCTAGTGCCCGCAACGGCGGGAAAGGTCACCTTCCAGCAGCGTTCGATCCGGGGCCGTGCGGCGGAGACCGTGGCCCGGCGCGGCATCGCCTATGTGCCCGCCGATCGCCGGATCTTCGCCGAGCTTTCGGTCAGCGAGAACCTCAAGATCGCACGGCAGGGGCGGCGGCGCGGCGTTCCGGCCTGGAACCTCAAGACCATATTCCAGTTGTTCCCCGGCCTCGCCAAGCGGCGCGCGCGGCGCGGCGGCGAGCTCGGCGGCAGCGAGCAGAAGATCCTCTCGCTAGCCCGCGCCCTGATGGGCAATCCACGCCTAGTTCTGATCGACGAGCCCAGCGAAGGCCTGGATTCGGGTACCGCCGAGGAGATGGTTGACACGATCAACTTCCTCAAGGAGGAAGGAGTGACAATAGTGATTGCGGAGCAGAACCTACACTTCGCCAGCGTTGTCGCCGACCGGGCCTATATCATAGACAACGGCCGGATGGCGCTGCACGGGACCATGGAAGACCTCCTGGCCGACGAGAAGAAATGGGAAAAATACTTGGCCCGATGACCCGACGGTAAACCCGGGCCGTGCCCCGGGGTTACATCGGAATTCCAAGGACTGTCGCAATTTAGCTAGGATTTGTCGCGCCAGAATAAGCCTTCTTCGAGGCCGGACCTTAACAGAGTGATCGAATACGCAGATCCGCCTGCGTTTTTTTTGTGGGGACTTGCCATGCCGGACATGGACGATCTCGACCTGCGTTCGCTCGACGACGATGATCTGAACAAGCAGATGCAGGACGATCTCTACGATGGGCTCAAGGAAGAAATCGAGGAGGGTGTGAACATCTTTCTCGAGCGCGGTTGGACGCCCTACAGGATCCTGACCGAGGTTCTGGTCGAAGGCATGCGGATCGTCGGCATCGACTTCCGCGACGGTATCCTCTTCGTTCCCGAGGTGCTGCTCGCGGCCAACGCCATGAAGGGTGGGATGGTGATCCTGCGCCCGCTCCTTGCCGAGACCGGCGCCGAGCAGGTCGGCAAGGTGGTGATCGGCACCGTCAAGGGCGACATCCACGACATCGGCAAGAACCTAGTCGGCATGATGATGGAGGGCGCCGGCTTCGAGGTTTTCGATCTCGGCATCAACAATCCTGTCGAGAACTACCTCGAGGCGCTGGAACGGCACCAGCCGGACATCCTGGGCATGTCGGCGCTGCTGACCACGACCATGCCCTACATGAAGGTCGTGATCGATACGCTGAAGGAAAAGGGCATCCGGGACGACTACATCGTCCTGGTCGGCGGCGCGCCGCTGAACGAGGCCTTCGCCGAAGCGGTCGGCGCCGACGCCTACTGCCGCGACGCCGCGGTGGCGGTGGAGACCGCCAAGGACTTCGTCGCGCGCCGGCACAATCTGCGCGGCAAGAAGGCGGCGGCGCAGTAGCGGCGCCTGGATGGCGGAGATGGGGGCATGACAGGCCGCCAGGGTCCCGGCGGCCCGCCGGAGACCCTGCTGATCACCTGCGGCGCGCTAGCCCGGGAAGTGGTCGAGTTGATCCGCCTCAACGGCTGGACGCACATGACCGTCACCTGCCTGCCGGCCATCTGGCACAACACGCCGGACAAGATCCCCGAGGCCGTGCGCCAGAAGATTCGCGCGGCCAGGCGGGACTACGACCGAATCCTGGTCCTCTACGGCGACTGCGGCAGCGGCGGCCTGCTCGACCGGGTGCTGGAGCAAGAAGGCGTCGAGCGGATCGACGGGCCGCACTGCTACGCCTTCTACACCGGCTTAGCGGACTTCGCCGAGCTCGCCGACGCGGATCCGACCTGCTTCTACCTGACCGACTACCTGGTCCGGCATTTCGACCGCCTGATCATCGAGGGCCTGGGAATCGACCGGCACCCGGAGCTGCTGAAAGACTATTTCGGCAACTACACGACGGTGGTCTACCTGGCGCAGAGCGAGGACGAAGCCCTGCGGCGCCAGGCCGAAACAGCCGCGGCGAAGCTGGGGCTCGCCTACCGTTACCGGTTTACCGGCTACGGCGACCTCGGCCGGTTCATGCAGGCGGCAAGCTGATGGAAAGCGGACCATGGCGCAACTGACCGTCGTCTACTGGCGCGACATCCCGGCCCAGGTGATCGTCAAGGCCGGCCGCCAAGCCGCCAAGCGGCAGCTCAGCGAGCGCTTCGAGACGGCGATCGACCGCGCCGCCATGAAGGCGAAGCTGCGCGACACGGATTCCTACCTCGCGGAATGGCGCCGGGCGGCCCCGGAGACCTGCGGCGAGGACCTGGAGGCCGAGGCCCAGGCTGCGGCCGAGCGTCTGGAGCGGGACTATACGGACGACCGCCTGCAGGCCCTGGTGGCCGCGGGCGGGATCGAGCCGGCCTGAGGGAGCGACAGCAATGAACTTCAACCGCGCCGTCGCGCCTGTCGTGGCGGACGACCGCAAGCAGCAGGTCATGAATCTGCTCGACGGATTTTCGATTGAGACCACGCCGGGCTCGGCCGCCAAGATTCCGGACTATCGCGAGCACCTGCGACCGGGCACGACCGTCGCCGTGACCTTCCTTCCCGGGTCGGACTTCGCGGACACGGTCGCCACCGCCAAGCGCCTCAGGGACGAAGGCTTCGACCCGGCCCCGCATGTCGCGGCGCGCTCGATCGCCGGCAAGCGCGACCTGGAGGAATACCTGAAACGCCTCCAGGGCGAGGCCGGGGCCACCCAGGCCGTCGCCCTGGCCGGCGCCGTCGACCAGCCCCTGGGCGAGTTCGAGAACTCGATGCAGCTCCTCGAGACCGGCCTGTTCGACAAGTACGGGATCACCCGCATCGGCGTCGCCGGCCATCCCGAGGGCAACCTCGACATCTCCGACGAGGACCTGAGGGCGGCGCTCGACTGGAAGAACGCCTTCGCGGCGCGCAGCGATGCCCAGGTCTACATCGCGACACAGTTCTGCTTCCAGGCGGCGCCGATCATCGCCTGGGACCAGGCGATCCGCGCCGAGGGCAACACGCTGCCGATCCACATCGGCATGCCCGGGCTGGCAACGCTCAAGACCCTGATCAACCACTCCAAGGCCTGCGGCATCGGTCCCTCGATGCGCTTCCTGACCCGCCAGGCCCGCAATGTGGCCAAGCTGATGACCGTAAGCACGCCGGACCGTCTGCTGCTCGACCTGGCCCGCTACCGGGCGAGCGATCCGGACTGCGGTATTCGCAAGATCCACGTCTATCCGCTGGGCGGCCTCAAGAAGTCGGCCCTGTGGACCTATGCGGTAGCCGACGGCGAGTTCACGCCGCGCCGGGACGGCAAGGGCTTCACCGTGCACCGGGAATTCGCCTGAAAAAAGGGGACATTCAACTTTTTTGGCTAGGCAAGTATTGTCGTCTCGAGGGCGTCGGCGCAACTGCTCGACGGCGCGGTGAAAAAAGTAGAACGTCCCCTTTTTTCATGCGCGGATCGGCAAGTGGAGGTCGCGCCTGCGCCAGCCGCCGCCGGACTTCCGCGCATGCTTGCGCCGGTCCGATCCGCGACCGCCGGCCGGCAGCAGTTTGCCGGGAATCGCGCCCAAAGCGGCCTTGTTGAAGGAGTTCGATCCGCCATGACGCATACCGTCGTCAGCTCGCCCAAGAAGGAGGTGGTCATCGGCTTCGACCGCCCGTTCTGCGTCATCGGCGAACGCATCAACCCGACCGGCCGCAAGAAGCTGGCCGCCGAGATGGCGGCGGGCGACTACAGCACGGTCGAGGCCGACGCGCTGGCCCAGGTGGCGTCGGGCGCCCACATGCTCGACGTCAACGCCGGCATCCCGCTGGCCGACGAGCCGGCGATCCTGGCCGAGACGATCAAGCTGGTGCAGTCCCTGGTCGACGTGCCGCTGTCGATCGACTCCTCGATCGTCGAGGCGCTCGAGCGCGGCCTCGAGGCCTATCAGGGCAAGGCGCTGGTCAACTCGGTGACCGCCGAAGAGGAGCGCCTGGAGAGCGTTCTGCCCCTGGTCAAGAAGTACGGCGCCGCCGTGGTCGGCATCTCGAACGACGAGACCGGGATTTCCGAGGACCCGGACGTGCGCTTCGAGGTTGCCAAGACGATCGTCCGGCACGCCGCCGACTACGGGATCCCGGCCGCGGACGTGGTCATCGACCCTCTGGTCATGCCGATCGGCGCGCTGGGCAACGCCGGCACCTCGGCCTTCCGCCTGATCCGCCGGCTGCGCGAGGAGCTGGGCGTCAACACGACCTGCGGCGCCTCCAACATCAGCTTCGGCCTGCCCAACCGCCACGCCCTCAACGCCAGCTTCCTGGCCATGGCCGCCGGCGCCGGCATGACCTCGGCGATCATGAACCCCCTGCACCAGGAGGAGATGACCGGCATCAAGGGGGCCGACGTGCTGAACGGCGTCGATCAAAACTGCGCCCGCTGGCTCAAGACGTTCCGCCAGGCGCCGCCGACCACGATCACGGATGGCGGCGAGACGCGCGCGCGCCGCGAACGCCGACGGCGGCGGGGATAGCGCGACTTGGCCGCGGACGCGCTCGTCGTCTTCACACCCTCGGGCCGGCGCGGCCGCTTCGCCCTCGGCACGCCGCTGCTGGAGGCGGCGCGCGGCCTCGGCGTCGACATCGATTCGGTCTGCGGCGGGCGCGGCCTCTGCGGCCGCTGCCAGATCACCCTCGGCGAGGGCGAGTTCGCCAAGCACGGCATCGTCAGCCGGGCGGCCCACCTGACCGCCTTCAACGAAGTCGAGGCCCGCTACGACTCCAAGAAGGGCATGAAGCCCGGCCGCCGGCTGTCGTGTCAGGCGCTGCTCCAGGGCGATACGGTGATCGACGTGCCGCCCGACAGCCAGGTGCACAAGCAGGTCGTGCGCAAGCGCGCCGAGGTCCGCGACATCGAGGTCGACCCGGCGATCCGGCTGCACTACGTCGAGGTGATCGAGCCCGACATGCACAACCCGACCGGCGACCTGGAGCGGCTGCTCGCCGCGCTCGAGGCGCAATGGGGACTGACCGGCCTCGAGTGCGACCTGCGCGGCCTGCAGGGCCTGCAGAAGGCGCTGCGCCAGGGCGACTGGACGGTCACCGTGGCGGTCCACCGCGGCCAGGTCATCACCGCGATCTGGCCCGGCTTCCACGACCGCGCCTACGGCCTTGCGGTCGACGTCGGCTCGACCACGGTGGCGGCGCACCTCTGCCGCCTCTCGACCGGCGAGGTGCTCGCCTCCTCGGGCATCATGAACCCGCAGATCCGCTTCGGCGAGGACCTGATGAGCCGGGTCTCCTACGTCATGATGAACCCGGGCGGAGACAAGGAGATGACCGCGGCCGTGCGCGAGGCGGTCAACACGCTGACCCACGAGGTCGCGCAAGAGGCGGGCATCGACCGCCAGGAGATCCTCAACGCCGCCTTCGTCGGCAACCCGATCATGCACCACCTGCTGCTCGGCATCGACCCGACCGAGCTGGGCGGCGCGCCCTTCGCGCTGGCCGCCAATTCCGGCATGACACTCTGGGCCACGGAGCTCGACCTCGACATCAACCCGAACGCCCGGGTCTACGTGCTGCCCTGCATCGCCGGCCATGTCGGCGCGGACACCGCCGGGGTCATCCTCTCCGAGACCCCGCACCTGGCCGA
>CAMYKD010000059.1:0-40935 GCA_947258885.1 uncultured Kiloniellales bacterium
CAAGCAAGCGGCATCGGCCAGCCAAATGGGACGGTTCGAGACCGAGTTCCTGGCTACCGACGACAACCTTGCGGCGCTTGCCGACCTTTCGGGGGATTGGATCGATCGGGTCCACGACCGTCGTCCGCCGAAGATGGTGGTCCTCGATATAGATGCCAGCGTCAGCCCGACCTACGGCGACCAGGAAGGGACGGCCTACAACGGGCACTTCGGCAGCACCTGCTATCATCCTCTGTTCCTGTTCAACCACATGGGCGACCTGGAACGGCGCCGCCTGCGTCCCGGCAACGTCCACAGTGCCGGCGGCTGGCGGGATGTCCTGGTGCCGGTTGTCGAACGTTACAAGGAACGGCAGGTTCGGGTTTACTTTCGCGGCGACGCGGCGTTCGCCTCGCCGGACATTTGCGAATACCTCGAAGCCGAGGGAATTTTCTATGCGATCCGGTTGCCCGCCAACAGGGTGCTCCAGGAAAGCATCGCCCATCTGCTAACCGGCCCGGTCGGACGCCCGCCCAAGCATGTACAGCGCTTCCATGCCAACTTCAGCTATCAGGCCGGATCGTGGGACCGGAAACGCCGCGTGGTCGCCAAGGTCGAATGGCATCCCGGCGAACTCTATCCCCGCGTCGGTTTCATCGTCACCAACCTGAGCCGCCCAGCCGAACGGGTCGTTGCCTTCTACAACCAGCGGGGCACGGCGGAGCAATGGATCAAGGAAGGCAAGTACGCCATCAAGTGGACCCGCCTGTCCTGCCGCAAGTTCCGCAACAACGAGGTCCGGCTCCAGCTTCACGCCCTGGCGTACAACCTGGCCAACTTCATGCGGACCTTGGCGCTGCCGAAAGAGGTGGAGCACTGGTCGCTGACGACGTTGCGGGAGAAGCTGGTCAAGATCGGGGCCAAGGTCGTCGCCCATGGCCGGTACGTCACGTTCCAGATGGCCGAGGTCGCCATCCCCGGTGACCTGTTCGGCGACATCCTGCGCCGTATCGACCGGCTCAGACCGAAGCCTGCTCCGACATGACCGGGGGGATACTGACGGTCCGTGCTGCCGACGGGACGGGTGTGTCTCGAATGTCGTGTCGAACCCAATACCGGACACCACCAGGGCCAGCGGGCCCTCTATCGCATTACAATTTGACCGTTGCCAACCGGCAGAAGCACACGGCTTGCCAATCGAAAGCAATTACGGCACGTTTTTCTGCGTGGATGAGTCCACATGGAGAATCCCAGTTCAATTTCTTAAACGGCTGATCAAATCAGGAGCGGACCATGAAGAGCCCTATTCTTGTGAAGTTTGGACTGATAGCGGGACTGATAGGTTGGACCGCACTCGGTGCGATCCCGATAACACAGGCCGCAGAAGAGATGCCACAGTGCATCAAGGAGTGGGCTGCGCAAGGCTACTTCATGGAATTCAACGGACACAAGATCTTCGTGCATGCCTCGGGTCCGGAGGGGAAGGAAGGGGTGTTGGTGGTACACGGCTACCCCGGCTCGTCCTGGGACTTCGCCGGCGTGGTCGGTCCGGTTTCGGAGAAGACGCGCATCGTGGTGCCCGACATGCTCGGTTTCGGCCAAAGCGATACGCCGCTAAAAGGCACGTTCAAGAATAACTTCTCGCTGCTAAAGCAGGCCGACTTATACGAGGCTGTGGCTGCGAATGAACGCTTGGAGACCGTCATCCTCGTGGCGCACGATATGGGCCAGACCGTCGGTCTTGAACTCATGGCCCGTCAAGAGGAAGGCAAATTGCCGTTTCGGATCAAGCATGCGATCTTGTTAAACGGGTCAACGTTAGTCGATATGGTCCAGCTGACACCAGGGCAGCAGAAGTCGTTGAAGATGCCGGATGAAGCTCTCGCCAAAGCCGCTCCTCCTGAGGAGTGGCACAAGGACATTGCCCCGAGCTATGGCTCCAAGATGCAGAGCTCGAAAGACAAGCTCAATATGGCTCTTGATTGCCAGGTCGCCCAGATCTACGCGAATGATGGTGGCAAGGTGATGAGTAATATCGTCCGCTATCTCCTTGAGCGGAAAGAGTTCTACGATCGCTGGGTCGGAACATTCACGAATTTCAGCAGCGCGCCGATGACGGTGATCTGGGGCAAGGACGATCCCGTCGCCGTCGAGCCCATGGCGGATCGCGTAAAGGCTTGGCGCCCGGAAACCGATCTCTACAAGCTGGATGGCATCGGGCACTGGCCTTCGATTGAGGCTCCCGACTTTATAGCCGAGGCGATCCTTCACAGGCTGCCGTCTGAGTGAGGTCAATGAACCGTAGCATTGCGCGACATCTATCCGGAGTCCCTTTGCTCCTTGTGTTCTGCCTGACGCATGCCATCAGTCTCGACGCATTAGCTGAATCGGCCAAGCTGAACAATTCCTTTAGTCCGATTGCCGAAGACATCGAAAGCCTATTGACGCCTGATCCGGTAATTAGGAAGTCCTTGATTCCCTTCGCACCGTTGCAGCCATTGCACGACGCATGGGATTACGCTGATGGTCGAATTGAAGAAGAAACGGGCCTCAATCTTGGTCTGAGTCTAACAGCGGCCTTCACACAAATGACCGAATCTCTTCCTGGAACCGATGATAATGCCTTTGGCTATGATGTCGGGTTCTACGGTCAGTGGCCTTTGCTGGCAAAGGAGACGGAGTGGGAAGGATTTCTCAGTTTCTTGGTTCAGGGCAGAAATAGTCTGTTCACTGACGATGCCCCTGGTTCATTATTTGTCAATGCTGGTTCCTTGGCGGGCCCCGTTGACTCCTTTGACGACGACCAGGGCTTCGTCCTGCGGGAGATATGGTGGCAACAGGGGTCTAAGGATGCTGGTTTTCAGTACCGCATCGGCAAGATAGCGCCGGATACGATCGTCGGAACCGTATCTCAGTTCGATAGCGCAAATCTTGATTTCTTAGCGCTGGGGCAGGTGGTCAAACTATCGTCGAGATTTGCCGACGCTGGTTTTGGAGCGGCGGCAGGTTTCTATCCGGAAGGCGAGAGTAAGCACCAGCCACACCTTCAGCTCTATATTTCCGATCAGAACGGCGACAGACAGGACTCCGGTGACATCGGCGAGGGAGAATTCTATAAGGGCGCTGAGATTGGCTTTCGGCCCTTCCCGCAAACTGACAACGCGCCATTATGGCGATTCGCGGTCTGGCATGCGGATGAGCAAGACAAAGAAGGAATCGATTCAGGCTATGGTGTCCTAAGTAAAATCGAGCAAGAATTGGACCCGGAGGGACGTTTTATCGGCGTTCTAAACTATGGTCACAGCTGGGACGGTGCACCTGCTAGGAATCAACTGACTGGAAGGTTGGTCATCGAGGATCCGTTCCGATTCATCAACCCAAGTGTCGATTTGGCCGGCGATCGGCTAGGACTCGGTGCCTCATGGGTTGATCCTGCCGTCTCCGGAGCAAGGAGCGAATACAATCTTGAGGTTTACTATCGCTTCCCGCTTTTTCCCAACATCGACTTAACGTTTGATGCGCAATACATGATCGATCCTGCATTCATCCCTGTTGTTGAAGAAGCCTCGCCAGGCACGGAAACCTTTGATGATCTGTTTGCCTTCACGGTGAGGCTCAGGACGACGTTTTGATCGCCTTTCTCAGAACACGGACTGACGACCCGGCATAGAGCTCTCCGCTTATGGGCCTGTGCGCGATCCATAGGCGCCGGCCAGCGCAGCGGTGCAAGGGCAGCGCGCCGCCGTGGCCGTTCCCGCCCCGGATATGGGCGTTCAGAATTGAAGAGCTGATACCTTGCGTTGTTACCCTGGCGCTGATGGAAATAGCCGCTGATTTGCAAACAATCAGGCAACCGTCATGACTGTGCCCCCTCGCGACGAGATTTCTAAGCCGAAGCGCGAGCGTTTCTTTCCGCTCTCCGTCGCGGAGACTCTCGCAAAGATTAAGGAGACGCCGTTTCAAGTCCACAGCTACCACGAGCGACTCCCGCTGCTCTTTCAGAACTGTGACGTCGAGTGTCAGTTGGGGCATCAACTGACGAGCTTCTTACGTCTGAGTTATCTGGCCGTGTTTTCGTTGCCCGAGTTCGTGAACGAGAATTTGGCGCGTCTGGCACTCGTGCGCGCCATACAAGAGTTTGCCCGCATTGACCGCGGGCCCCACCTTGCCACGCGCGACCAGCAAATCGTCATTTACCGTGCATACCTTGGCACACTTGGCACAGTTTCCATCACTCAGGACATAGTCAACGCTGGAAATCGGTCTTACCTCCTGTTCCGGAAGATCTCGAGGATCACAAAGTCGCAAGGCATTGTGCACCATGAGACATTGCTTGCTCGCACAGTGATAGCCTAACAAGCGAGTCAACGAGACAAGCCGAATCCGCTTCACGCTCTCAGCGCAATGGCCAACAAACGGGAGCCAGGCCCCAAGTTTGTTGGCCTAGTCGCACGCAAGAAGCGGATAGGCCGGGGGCCGGCCGCCGGTCTAGGCTGCGTGGTCAGCAAGGGAGCGAGGAGTGCCGCGACGATGAATCCGACGATGAGTTCCAGGGACTGGCTGCTGCTGCTCGTGCTCTCCGTGCTGTGGGGCGGGTCGTTCTTCTTCGTCGAGGTCGCGCTCGCGGAGCTGGGGCCGCTCACCGTGGTGACGGGGCGGGTCGCCCTGGCCGCGGCGGCGCTGATCGGCCTGGTCTATCTCGGCGGCGGGCGCATGCCCGGCGCGCCGCGCCTCTGGGGCGCCTTCCTGGTCATGGGCGCGCTCAACAACCTGATTCCCTTCAGCCTGATCGCCTGGGGCCAGGTCCATATCGACAGCGGCCTGGCCTCGATCCTCAACGCCACGACCCCGCTGTTCACCGTGGTCCTGGCGCATTTCCTGACGGCCGAGGAGCGCCTCACGCCGGGCCGCCTGGCCGGCGTCCTGCTCGGGCTCTCGGGCGTCGCCGTGCTGATCGGGCCCGAGGCGCTGGCCGGCCTGGGCCTGGCCGGCCTCGGCCAGGTCGCCGTCCTCGCCGCCGCCCTCTCCTATGCCTTCGCCGGGATCTTCGGGCGCCGCTTCAAGGGCCTGCCGCCCGCCGTCGCCGCGGCCGGAATGCTGACGGCAACGACGGTCATGATCCTGCCGCTGGCGCTCGCCGTCGAGCGGCCCTGGAGCCTGAGCCCCTCGGGCGAAACCTGGGGCGCCATGCTCGGGCTCGCGCTGCTCAGCACCGCGGTCGCCTATCAGATCTACTTCCGCATCCTGGCCAGCGCGGGGGCGACGAACCTCCTGCTGGTCACCTTCCTGATTCCGGTCAGCGCGCTGCTGCTCGGCGTGCTGGTGCTCGGCGAGCGGCCGCAGTGGACCGCCTTCGCGGGCATGGCCCTGATCTTCGCCGGCCTCGCCGCGGTCGACGGGCGGTTGCTTTCGCGCCTGCGGCGGCGTCCGGTCTCTGACGCCGCGCGGCGATCCGTCTGAGAGTCCGGCCCAAATTGGACTCGCCCGTTGCCCCTCGGGCGCCGGGCGCAGACATCCGTCCGCTTGGCTGTCCTCGCTTCGCTCAGGGCGCGCGGTCGCGCTTGCCGGCGCGCCGGTGTCAGAACTGGGCCTGCAGCTTGCGGATCTCCACGATCCGGCTGGAGGCCTCGATGGCCTGGTCCAGGGTATGGATGCCCCGCGAGTCGAGCAGGTCGAGCATGTGCACGAAGACCCCGGCGGTGATCATCGCGTCGCTGAGCGCCGAATGGCGGTTGGCGACCTCGACGCCGAAGCGCTCGGCGATGCCGTCCAGGGTGTGGTCCGGCGCGTGGTCGTGCAGAAAGACCGACAGCAGCAGGGTGTCGAGCACCGGGTTGTCGAAGGAAAGGCCGCAGGCCGCCTCCTTGAGCTTGATGAACTTCATGTCGAAGGCGGCGTTGTGGGCGACCAGGACGGCGTCGCCGACGAAGGCCTTGAACTGCGGCAGCACCACTTCCATCGGCGGCTTGTCGCGGACCATGTCGTCGGTGATGCCGTGAATGCGGATCGACGCCTTCGGGATGCGCCGGCCGGGGTTGATCAGCCGGTCGAAGGTCTCGCCGGTCAGGACCCGCCCCTTGGCGATGCGCACCCCGCCGATCGAGATCGTCTCGTCGCCGGCCGAGGGCCTGAGCCCGGTGGCCTCGGTGTCGAAGACCACGTAGTTCAGCTGGCGCAGCGGCGTCTCCCCCAGCGACGTGTCGGCGCCGGTTTCGCCGAAGAGGTCGAAGTCGTAGAACTCCGGGCGCGGCGGAAGCGCCTCCTGCGGCTGCTGGAACTGCGGGCGGACCGGCACGGCCAGCGGCATCCGCAGGTAGGCATGGCCGGCGCGCTGCGCGCTGCTCCACAGCTCGCTGCCGTGATGCTCCATGATCTCCCTGACCGTATGGCCGCCGATCGCGCCCTCGAGCGGGACGTCGAGCCAGGAGTCGAGAACGTCGGCGGGGATCGGCTGGCCGGGCCAGACGATCTCGATATAGACGTTCCGGTCGCCGAGCAGGGCCTCGACGTCGAAGCGCTCGGCGGCCGTATGCGCGTGGATCCGCCCGACGAGGTGTTCGAGGGCAAGCACCAGGGAATGGCTGTCGCCCCGCAGCCACAGCGGCATGCCGATCATGGTGGCGTCGATGCCCAGCCGGCCGCGCAGCCGGCCGATCACGCAGCCGAGCAGATCGACCGAATAGACGTCCGACATGAGCCAGTGGCCGGCGGTCAGCGAGCGGTACGCGTCGGCCAGGGACTCGAGGCGCTCGCTGAGCGACTCGGCCTCCGCGCCGATCACGTCCTGGAACCTGCTTCGTTCGTCCTGGTCCATGTCCGGGTTGGACTGCAGGGTCTCCCCCGCGATGCGCAGGTTGGCGATCGGAGCCCGCCACTCCTCGGTGATCGAGCGCAGCATCGAGTCGCGCTTGGCGAGGTCCTTGACCTCCTCGCTCACGTCGGTGAGGGAGAGGACGTAGCCGGTGGTGGCGCCGGCGGCATCGAGGATCAGGCTCATGCGCCCCTGCAGCAGCATCTGGGAGTCGGCGGTGGCGCAGACGAACTGGACCGTCGAGCGGCTGGACTCGCGGTTCCTGCCCTCCTCGAGCGGCTCGGCGAGCTGCTCCAAGGTGTGAATCACCGGTTCCCGGGCCAGCAGCTCGAACAGGGGGCGGCCCAGGCCGAGCGCTTCCGGCGAGCCGAGAATCCGCGCCGCCATCTGATTGTAGAGCACTATCCTGTGAGCCGTATCACAGACGATGACGCCTTCGCTGAGGTCCAGCAGGATCGCGGCCAGGCGGTTCTTCTGTTCCTCGACGTCGGCGGTGGCCGAGGTCACGGACTTGACGACCGCGCGCCGCGCCCCGCTGAGCTCGCGGGCCAGCTCGTTGGCGGCGTCGGGCAGGCCGCCCAGGAAGTGGGATTCCGGCAGCTCGACGGCGCGACCCGCCCGCGAATGGGTCAGCGTCTGGATCTCCCGGGTCAGCATGGCCAGGGGCCTGACCAGGCGGAGCTGCAGGACGACCCACGCCAGGACGCAGAGCGCCGCGACCCCCAGCGCAGAGAAGACGGCGTAGACGATCAGCTGCGGCTCGACGGCTTGCGAGGCGGGACCGGACCCGGCGGCGAGCCACAAGCCGCCGGCCAGCAGAAGGCCCATGGCCGCGGCGAGGCCCCCCAGCACGACGACAAGAACGACTTTCAAACTCATCGCCGGTCCCTCGGCCGATCGGTCAAGCCGGGTCCTCGTCCGGCTCGAGGTACCGTCTGACCAGGCTCAGCAGGTCACGTGTCGAAAACGGCTTGGTGATGTAGTCGTCGGCGCCCAGGGCCAAGCCCTTCTCCCGCTCGATATCCCGGCCCTTGGCGGTCAGCATGATGACACGAACGTCCTGCCAATCGGGGTTGGCGCGGATCGTCTGGCAGACCGAGTAGCCGTCCCGCTTCGGCATCATTACGTCGAGCAGGATGAGATCCGGACACTTTTCCTCGATGGCCAGCAGGGCGGCCTCGCCGTCGCGGGCGACGCGCACGTCATAGTTCTCGTGCTTCATCAGGAATTCCAGCGAATGGAGGATGTGGGGCTCGTCGTCCACCACCAGCACGGAATGCGTCATCTGTTGTCTCCTCCCCTGCGGACCGGTCAGAACAGCTCGCCCGCGAACTCGTTGCTCACGCGCTTGCGCAGAGTCTCTATGGCCTTCAGCGAATCCACCAGGATGTCCTTTTCGCGCTCGGAGAGGGCGTCGGGATGAACATGATTGCCCACCTTCTTGCCCGCCTTGAAGTCGGTTATCTGCTGGCGCAGCAACAGGCGCGTGATGTGGTGGAAGGCGCCGGTGAGATAGTCCTGCTCGTCCTTGTCGAACACGCCGGCGCCATGCAGCGCCGCGATCCGGCCCAAGGTCGTGGTCACCGCGATGCCCTCGCGCAGGCACAGCAGCCGCACGTTGCTCACCAGGGCCAGCGTGCCGGCATGCTTCAGGTTGATCTCTCCCTTGTGCTCGGGCTTCTCCGTGTCCGTGCGGAAGCGGCCGAACCAGCCGAGGGCGACCCCGGCCTGAGACACCTCGCGGTGAAGCTCGCCCAGGAACGCGTGGCTGGACTTTGCCATCTTGGTCACGTGCCGGCGCAGCTCCTCGGCCATCCAGACCTCGCCGAAAGCGCCCTGGAAGTCGAAGAAGATGTCGGAGAGCTGGATCGCGATGACGCTGCGTTTGCGGCCCCACATCCTGATCTGGTCGCGCCACTGGGTCCGGGTCTTGCGCCACACCGGGTTGGTCGCCATCACGTAGCCCCCGCAGTACGGGAAGCCGACGGCGTCGAGGTCGCGGGTCATGCGCTCGGCCAGCTCGATGAAGAAGATATCGATCGGCCCATGCTCTTTGTCCGGATAGTCCTCGAGGATGAAGCCGTTGTCCTGGTCCGGATAGAGGAAGTTCTCGCCGCGCCCGCCCGAGCCCATGATGATCAGCGAGAACGGCACCGGCGCCTCGCCCCAACCCGCCTGCGCCATGGCCTCGAGATGGGTCTCGAGGAGCCGGCGATGGATATCGCGGTTGATGTGCGTGATCACCGCCTGGATCTCCGGGGCCGGCACATTGTCCAAGAACAGGCTGTCGGCCAGGTCGACCTGGGCGGCCTTGATCTCGCGCAGGCCGTCCAGCGTGTCCTGGTGGCTGATCAGATCGATCTCGCGCAGCACCTGATCGCCGGCGACCGCCAGCGCGTCCGACAGGTTGATGACGCCGAGCGGGTGGCCCCGGCGGTCGGTCACCGGCATGTGATGCCAGCCGAAGCGGCGCATGCGCGCGATGGCGTAGTAGAGATAGTCGTCGGCGTCGATGGTGCGCACCGGCGTGCTCATGACGTTGCCGATCGCTTCGCTGCCGTCGCAGCGCAACGCGATCCGCCGGGTGACGTCCTGCTCGGTGACGATGCCCGCCAGCCGCCCCGCCCGGTTCGTGATCAGCGCGCTGGTCTGCTTGGCCGCGGCCATGCGCCCCAACAGCTCGGCCACCGTGGCTTCGCCCGGCAGAACCACCGGCGACCCGCGCATATAGTCGCGAACCAGGTGCGAGAAGATCCGGGTGCGCGGTTGCATGAGGCCGGAGTCCGCCATGGGTCACTCCGCGCTCTGCGCGACGGGGGCTCTTTCGAGCGGGATCGTGAAGGCGAACTTCGCGCCGTGGCCGGGCACGCTCTCGACCCAGATGCGGCCGCCGAAGTACTCGACGATCTGGCGCGAGATGGCGAGGCCCAGGCCGCTGCCGCCCGGCCGGTCGGTCAGGGCCTCGTTCGCCTGCTGAAACTTCTCGAAGATCATCCGGCGGTTTTCGGGCGCGACCCCGGGGCCGTTGTCGGCCACGCTGACGTAGAGGCCCTCGTCCCGCGTCTCGGCCGAGACGACGACGAGGCCATGGGTTTGGTGGCAGAACTTCACCGCGTTGGACAGCAGGTTGACGATAACCTGCATCAAGCGGTCGCGGTCCACGTGGACCCTCGGCAGGTGGCCGTCGAGCTTGACTTCCAGCCGGACCGACTTTTCGGCCAACAGGCCGCTGCTGACGGCCAGGGCTTCGTCGATCACCGCTCTCGGATCGATGTCGTCCAGCTCCCACTCCATCCGGCCGGCCTCCATCTTGGCCAGGTCGAGGATCTGGTTGATCAGGCGGGTGAGGCGCTCGCTCTCCTTGACGATGATGGTGAGGAACCGGCTCCGTTCCTCGGTGTCGAGGTCCGGGTTGTCGAACAGGATCTCGCTGAACGAGCGGATCGAGGTCAGCGGCGTGCGCAGCTCGTGGCTGACCGTCGACAGGAAATCGTCCTTTAGCCGGTCGAGCTCCTTGAGGCGCTCGTTGGCCGCCCGCAGCTCGGCGGTGGTCGCCTCCAGCTCTCGCGATTTCTGCTCCAGGGTGTGGCTGTATTCGATCACCTGCGAGGTCTCTTCGAGGATCTTCATGACCTCCTCGATGCCGACGACCTCGCCCTTGGCCACCGAAGCCACCATGACCCGCGCCGAGGCGGCGCCGATGGCACCGGCCAGCAGGCGTTCGGCGAAGTTCACCAGGTCGGCGTCGGCCTGGCGCAGCTTGGCGAGGTTTAGACCGCGGGCGCGGGCGTAGCCGCCCAGCGCACGTTGGGCCGTGCTCTTGCCGACGAAGCGGACGATCAGGGCGCGCAGGTCGGCCACCGTGGCGGACCCGCGCCAGAAGCGCGACCCGCCTTGCGCGCTCGACTGCCGGAACACGTCGACGAAGAGCGCCGCCTGGATGCGTTCGATGGCGCTTGGGTGGCTCCTCAGGGAGAGCGCGACGTAGCCGCCGATATTGACCAGCATGCTCCAGAACAGGGCATGCGACAGACTGTCCATGCCCTGCAGGCCGAACAGCTCGTGCGGCTTCAACAGCCCCATGCCCAGCGGCCCGGCATCGATGAACTCGATCGGCAGCCAGCCGGAGCGGGCAAAGGACGGCAGCAGAAGCGTGTAGGCCCAGACCGCGAAGCCGAGGCTCAAGCCGGTCACGGCGCCGCGGCGCGTGCCGGCCTTCCAGAAAATGCCGCCGATGATGGCCGGCGCGAACTGCGCGGCGGCGGCGAAGGACACCAGCCCGATCGTCACCAGGGCGTCGGATTCTCCGATCAGGTGGAAGTAGGCATAGCCGAGCAGCAGAATCAGAATGATGCTGGCCCGGCGAATGAACAGCAGCAGCACGGTGAGATCGCCCCGCTCGGTCAGCCTGAGCCAGGTCAGGCGCAACAGCACCGGCATGACCAGGTCGTTGCTGACCATGGTGCTGAGAGCGATGGCGGCGACGATCACCATCCCGGTGGCCGCGGAAAGGCCGCCGATGAACGCGAAGAGCGCGAGGAATTCCTGCTGATCGAACATCGGCAAGGTGAGCACGAAGGTATCGGCGTCGACCCCGCCGTCCGGGAAGGCCAGGCGTCCGCCGAGCGCGATCGGCAGGACGAAGATGTTGATGATCAGCAGGTACAGCGGGAACAGCCAGACCGCCTTCTCCAGGTGGGCCTCGTTCACGTTCTCCACCACGGTCACCTGGAACTGCCGGGGCAGGCAGACGATCGCCGCCATGGACAGCAGGGTGAGCGTCATCCACTGTCCGTAGCTCGCGCCGCTCAAGGTGAGCAGGTTCGCGACCTCCGGCGTGGCCCTGGCTGTAGCGAACAGGTCCGCAAAGCCGTCGTACAGCCCGAAGGTGACGAACAGGCCCACGGCCAGGAACGCGATCAGCTTGACCAGGGATTCGAAGGCGATCGCCGCGACCATGCCTTCGTGATGCTCGCTGGCGTCTATGTGCCGGGTGCCGAAGAGGATGGCGAAGGCCGCCATGACCAAGGCGACGAGAAAGGCGGTGTCCTGCAATACCGGAACCCGGCCAGAGGGGTGCGGCGTGATCACCTCCGGATACTGCAGCAGCACGTTGAAGCTGGTGGAGACGGCTTTCAGCTGCAGGGAAATGTAGGGCATGATGCCGACCACGGCGATCACCGTCACGAGGACGCCCAGCTGCGTGCTCTTGCCGTAGCGAGAGGAAATGAAGTCGGCGATCGAGGTGATGCGGTGGGCCTTGCTGATCCGAATGATCTTGCGCAGCACGAACCACCAGACCACGAAGGTCAGGGTCGGGCCGAGATAGATCGGCAGGAAATCGATGCCGCTCGAGGCGGCGCGTCCGACGCTGCCGTAGAATGTCCACGAGGTGCAGTAGACGGCGATCGACAGGGCGTAGATATAGGGGTTGGCGATGACGCTGCGCCCGGCGTCGGCCCTCTTGTCGACATAATAGGCGATCGCGAACAGCAGGCAGAGATAGGCCAGGGACGTCAGCAGTATGGACCAGCCGCTCAGCACGCTCAGCGCCCCCCGAGCTCCCCGCCGCCGGGCGGAGCGGGCGGCTCTTCTCCCGCGGCCCGGGTTCCCGAAACCGCGTGCAGCCCGATCAACGCGATAGTCCCGGCCCAGACACAGAACAGATAGAAGTAGAGCAGCGGCACGCCGAAGAGAATGACGTCGGCGCTGAAGATCGACAGCAGCGGCGGATTGAAGGCGAGAAACGCGAGGAGAAAGAGGGCGATCGCACGCTCGCCGACGAGACCCGGCCGATACATTCCTACGGCTCCCGCCGGGGGCGCGGACCCTCGGCCCGCGGTGCCCGGCATCCTGAGGCATCCGGGCGGTATGATCGCCCGGAACGGCCGGCCGGATAAAGCGGGGCCAGGCCCGGCGCCGCGGCGCTCATTCCTCCGCACCCTCCAGAAGCTTGCGCGCCCGCTCGACGATCTCGCGGGTCGAAAACGGCTTGGTCACATAGTCGTCCGCGCCCAGCTCGAGGCCCTTGCGGCGGTCCAGCTCCCGGCCCTTGGCGGTCAGCATGATGATCTTGACCCCGTCCCAGGCCGGGTTGGCGCGTATCGCGCGGCACACGTCGTAGCCGTCGCGTCGCGGCAGCATGACGTCGAGCAGGACCAGATCGGGCATCCGGCTCTCCATGACCCGGAGCGCCGCGTCGCCGTCGCGCGCGACCTGCACGCCGTAGCCGGCCTGTTTCATGAGGAAGCTGAGCGAATCGACGATATTGGGCTCGTCTTCCACGACCAGGACACTTCGGGTCATCCTCGCGGCCCCCCAACGCGCGGTCCGGTCATCGAACGAACGACGGGTAGGCGCGCTGCGCGCAGTCGCGTCGTTCGCACAGCCGGCAATGAACGCCGACCGGCACGGCGATTTCGGGATTCCCCAGGTCCATGCCGTCTGCATAAACGAGCTGCGGTGCGAAAGACACTTCGCAGCCGACCCCGATCGAATAGTGGCTGCTCGGCGCCCGGTACCCGCCGCCGGACTTGGTCTCGGTCTTCGCTATGCAGAAGTAGGTGGCGCCATCGGGCAGGCGTGCCAGTTGCCGGTCTATGCGGCCGGGCCTCATGAAGGCGCCATGCACGTTCCAGCGTGGGCAGGTGCCGCCGTAGCGTGGAATGCGCAGGCCGGAGCCGCTGAATCTCTTCGAGACATTGCCGGCGATGTCGACCCGCAGGAAGTGAAACGGCACGCCCTCCGCGCCGGGGCGCCGCAAGGTGGTCAGCCTGTGACAGACCTGCTCGAAGCTGACGCCGAAACGCCGGCCGAGCAGTTCGATGTCGTGGCGCAGGGTGCATGCCGCCTCCAGGAATTCGTCATAGGGCATCAAGAGGGCGCCCGCGAAGTAGCTTGCCAGCGCACGGCGGTACATGTCACGCGCCGCCTGCGTCGAAAGCTGGGTCTCGGCCAGCCTGGCCTCGAACAGGGGGCCCAGGGTCGAGAGCCCGATCTGCCGCGCGACGCGGAAGGTGGCGCTGCTGGCCGGCAGCGCCTCGGGGATACCGAAGCACGGCCGCTCGCCGTTGAGACCCTCCTCGGGTTCCGCGCCGGTGTCCTGCGCGCCGAGAACGACGGTGATGCCGTGGCGCTCGGCCAGCACGGCGGAGAGCGACTCGAAGGCGCCGGCCTTGCGCAGCCCGATTTCGCGCCGCGCCGCGTCGGCCGCGTCCTCCAGATCGGGGAAATGGTTGTGCCGAGCGTGCAGGGCGTCGGTGACCTCGTCGACCGGCGAGTCGGCGCCGCGCAGGTCCTGAAACCCCTCGCCGGTGATGAACTCGAACAGCTGGTTGACGAGATCGGTCAGCTTTTCGCTTTCCTCGACCAGGATTGCGACGAACTGCTGGCGCTTGCGCGCCGCCAGGTCGACGTTGTCGTGCAGGATCTCGGCAAAGGAGCGGATCGAGGTCAGCAGGGTCAGCAGCTGGTGGCTGGAGGCGGCCAGATAGGGATCCTCGGCAAGACGCGCGCTGAGGCCCCGAAGGTCCTCCCGGGCGTTCCGGTAGGCCCGGTAGAGCGCGAGGAACGCCTGGCAGGCCGCCGGCGCGCTGCCGACCAATTCGTTCAGCTCGCCGGCCTCGATCTCGATGTCGCGGAACAGCGGATCGCCGAAAAGCTCGGCGATGTCGGCGAGCAGCCGGGCCTCCTCGTTGCCCGAGAAGGCCTGAAGGTCGATATCGAAACACTCCGAGAGTTTCAGCAGCAGCGGGCGGTTCAGGCTGCGCTGGTTGTGCTCGATCAGGTTCAGATAGCTGGGCGATATGCCCAGCTGCGAGGCCATGGCGACCTGGGTCAGGCCCTGCCGATGGCGCAGCCGGCGCACCCTGTTGCCCAACATGGCCTGTCGCGGCATGGCGATGCCTCCCCAAACGCCTCTTGTTCTTGTTTGACTGATTTTACACGTTTTCGTGAACATGCGTCAAAAGATTGACAAATTTCCTTGGGCAGGCGAACGCACGATTGACGCTGTGCCGAATTAACGAATAGGTTACCTTCGGATCTGTGTAAGTACTTTCAGGTTTTCGCCGAGCCGCCTCGCGGGCGGACCGGCGGGAGCGAATCCGGTCCAGGGCCCAGAAGAATCAACACCAACAGGGCCGGGGCCTTCAAGAAGGGGGACGTTACATATGGCACCGAAGGTTATCTGGCTCTTCGTGTTCGTCGCGCTGTACTGGGCCTACTGCATCTTCTGGGGCGTCAAGTCGGCGATGGCGGCGAAGACGGCCTCGGACTACTTCATCGCGGGACGGCGCCTGTCGCTCTGGGTATTCGTCCTGGCGGCGACGGCGACGTCGTTCTCCGGCTGGACGTTCATGGGTCACCCGGGCCTCGTCTACCGCGACGGGTTCCAGTACGCCTATGCCTCGTTCTACACCATCACCATTCCCTTCACCGGCGTGCTGTTCCTGAAGCGCCAGTGGATGCTGGGCAAACGCTTCGGCTACGTGACGCCGGGCGAGATGCTGTCGGACTACTTCCGGGGCGACGCCATACGCATCCTGGTGGTGCTGGTCGCGCTGTTGTTCTCGATCCCGTACCTGGGCGTTCAGCTCGGCGCCTCGGGCTTCCTGTTCAACGTGCTGACCGACGACCTGATCTCGACCAATGTGGGCATGTGGGTCCTGTCGCTGGTGGTGCTGATCTACGTGGCCTCGGGGGGCCTCAGGGCGGTGGCCTACGTGGACACCGTGCAGTGCATCCTGCTCGGGCTCGGCATCGTGATCACGGGCATCATCGCGCTCAACCTGGCCGGCGGCTGGGACGCCTTGAACGCCGGCTTCGCCGAGCTCGGCAAGACCGACGTCGGCAAGTGGGGCGCAACGCCGGACGGCTACAACGCCTACTTCGCCATTCCCGGCGTGATCCAGTTCACCGCGGGCCTCGGCAAGGAGACGCCGGTCGGCGGGCTGTGGACCGGCATCATGTGCCTGACCTACATGTTCGCGCTGATGGGCATCCAATCGGCCCCGGCGTTCTCCATGTGGGCCTTCGGCAACCAGTCGCCCAAGCCCTTCGCGCCGCAGCAGGTCTGGGCCTCGTCGTTCTGCATCGGCCTGATCCTGTTCTTCTTCACCGCGTTCCAGGGCATGGGCGCGCACCTCTTGGGCGCCAACCCGGCGGTGACGGAGGCCGGACTGGGGATTTCGAACGTCCTGGACGGCGCCGCGATCTCGGCCAAGCCGGACTCGCTGGTCCCGTACTACTTCAACCAGATTGCGGACACCATGCCCTGGCTGGTCGGCATCCTGGCGGTCTGCGCGCTGGCGGCGATGCAGTCCACCGGCGCGGCCTATATGTCGACGGCCGGCGGCATGCTGACCCGCGATCTCTACAAGCGCTACCTCAACCCGACCGCCAGCCACACCACCCAGAAGCTTTTCGGGCGCCTGGGCGTGGCCTTCATCGTGCTGTCGGCCTTGCTGGTGGCGACCTTCTCGCGGGACGCTCTGGTGCTCTTGGGCGGTCTGGCGGTGGCCTTCGGGTTCCAGATGTGGCCGTCCCTGGCGGCGATCTGCTGGGTCCCCTGGATCACCCGTCAGGGGGCAACCTGGGGCCTGGCGGCCGGCTTGATCGGCGTGATCTTCACCGAGACCTTCGGCCAGACGATCGCGGGCTGGGTCGGCATCGAGCTGGCCTGGGGCCGTTGGCCCTGGACCATCCACTCGGCCGGCTGGGGCATGATCCTGAACCTGGCCGTGTGCATCCCGGTCTCGGCCATGACCCAGAACTCCGAGGACAGGGCCCACCGCATGAAGTACCACGGCTTCCTGCGCGAGCACGCCAGCCTGTCGCCCGGCAAGAAGGGCTTGGTCCCGGTCGCCTGGATCGTCACCATCGCCTGGATGTTCTTCGGCATAGGGCCGGGCGCGGTGATCGGCAACGACATCTTCGGCGCGCCTGATGCGGGCGTCGAGGGCTGGACCTTCGGCATCCCCTCGATCTGGGCCTGGCAGATCCTGTTCTGGCTGCTCGGCGTCGGCATGATGTGGCTCCTGGCCTACAAGATGGAGATGTCGACGGTGCCCGACAAAGAGGTCGAGGCGCTGGTCGAAGACATCGGCGACGTGGTGCAGACCCCGGCCGCCCAAGCGGGCGCCGGCGGGGCGGGGCGGTAAGCCCTCCTCACCACGCAATCTATACTCTCTGGGGGAAGGCCTTGCCTTCCCCCTTTTTCTTTGGCCCGGAGGGGCCCTTCGGAAGTGTTGGCGCGGACGCGTCCGGCCGCTATAGAAGACCCATGGAGACACTCTTCACCAAGGACTACGTGCTGTTCTGGGCGGCGGCCCTGGGCGTCGCCTTGTTCTTCCCGGTCCGCCAGTTGATCTGGGTGCTCTACATGCGCCGCGCCCACCGCCAGGGAACGCCCGACGAGGCCGAGGGCCTTCGCCTCAAGAAGCGCGCCGCGGTCACGGCGGCACTGCTCTGCCTCGTCGTCGCGCTGCTCTATACGAACCACTTGTTCGGGACCCAGCCATGAACCCGCGGGTCTTGCGCCGCTTCATCGTCCTCATGGCGCTGCTCACCGTCGGCGCCTTCGTCTTCTGGGACGTGCTCGAGGACTATGTGCAGCGCGAACCCGGCGACTACTACACCGAAGCCGGCTCCAACCGTCTGGTCGACGAGCTCTACGACGAGGCGTTGGACAACTTCGACAAGGCGCTCGAGGAGGCCCCGGACCACCGCGGCGCCCTGATGGGCCGGGCCTTGGTGTTCATCCAGACCGAGCGCTACGACGACGCCATCGCGGAGCTCGACTACCTCATCGACTATCTGGACAAGACTCTCGAACCCGACGACAAGACCGGATTCGGCGTGCTCGCCGCGGCCCACGCCAACCGGGGGATCGTCCACGACCGGCTGGGACGCTACGAGCAGGCGCTCGAGGACTACGTCCAGGCCCTCAACACCGACAACGAGACGGTCGAGGGCCCCGGCGTGGTTCACAAGATCCTATACGGCTCCGACCGCGTGTCGAGCGTGCGCGACCGGGCGATCTACATCTACGAGCAACTCCAGAAACCGGAGGGCGAGCGGATCCTGCGCATCCCGGAGTTGGACGCCAAGCAGCGGATGTACAAGCCCTGACCGGGCCGAAGGCCCTTCGTCAGCCGAACTGGACGATGCCGAGCACGTCCTGGAACAGCACCAGGAAGAAGAACGTCGCCGCGATGCAGCCGAACAGCATCCGCACGAAGTCCGTCTTGCCCTCCGAGTCGCGGTACCTGATGCCGTTCCAGGCGATGAACCCTGTGGCCGCCAGGAACACGATGTTGATCGGCATTTCCCACGCGCCGGCGAATTCGAACATGGCCCTCGCGACCCTCGACCGCTGTCAAGACCGTCCGGTTCTACCAGACCCGTCCGCCTGCGCCTAGGGACCGCGGTTGAGTTCGTCCTCCTCGAAATAGGGAGGCAGGACCGAGGTCGCCTCGACGCCCGCGATCTGCCCGACCACGAGGCCCACCACGAGCACGGAGCTCAGGATCAGGCAGGCGTAGGTGAAGTGCCGCACGCCGTTGGGAACATGGGTCACATAGTTATGGTCGTAGCGGTGATAGGCCGGGTCGCGCGAATCGATCAGGTCGATCTCGTCCTGGCGGAGGATGCGCAGGGCAAACTCGCGCGCCCAATGCGGCACCTCGCCGCGCAGCATGTAGCCTTCGAACAAGCGGTCGCTGAGGGCCTCCGGCAGGTCCTGGCCGTACCAATCGTGGTAGGCCAGCTGCAAGACCTGGAACTCGCCGGTCTGCAGAATGTTCGCGGCCTGGGCGACCAGGGTCCGCTCCGGGTCCTCTTCGCGGTCCGGCCGCATCAGGGTTCTCAATAGGCCGTGCATGTATAAGATGTGGGGACGATCGGCACGGCGACAATGAGCGCCGGGGTGTGCGCGCCCTCACGATTCCGTGGCGGGCCATTGTGGAGCCGCTTGCCCAACGGCCGCTCGCACCCGGGTGATGTCGAAACGCCAAGGTCATGAGCCGTCGCGATCCTTCGAGACGGCCCTTCGGGTCGCCTCGGAGGATGAGGAGTCGTTCCTTTGATGAACGTCTTCCTCCTGGTGAGGAGGCCGCCGCAGGCGGCCGTCTCGAACCATGGCGGCCGTACCGAGCCGTCAGAAGGCCGCGGCGGTGGTGAGCGCGGCGGGGGCCAGGGCTTCGAGGTACTTGGCGACCGCGGTCTCGAAGCCCCAGACGAGGGCGTCGGCGGTGACCGCGTGGCCGATCGAGGTCTCGGCGATCCAGGGCGCCGCTTCGATCAGCCGGGGCAGGTTGTCGAGGTTCAGGTCGTGGCCGGCGTTGAGGCCGAGGCCCGCGGCGCGCACGGCCCGGGCGGTCGCGACCAGCTTGGCGAACTCGGCCTCCCCCGCGGGCGAGCCGAAGGTCATGCCGTAGGGCCCGGTGTAGAGCTCGACCCGGTCCGCGCCCGTCGCCTTGGCGGGCGCCGCCACGGCCGGGTCCGTGTCGACGAAGAGCGAGACCCTTATGCCCTGCGCCTTCAGCCCGCCGACCACCTCCGTAAGGAACGCGGCGTTGGCCGGGATGTCCCAGCCGTGGTCCGAGGTGTGGGCCTCGGGCGCGTCGGGCACCAGGGTCGCCTGGTCCGGGCGCACCTCGTGGACGAGGTCCAGCCAGTCCGGGCTCGGATAGCCCTCGATGTTGTACTCGACCGCGCCGCCGTACTCCTCGCGCAGCAGGGCCGCGAGCGCGCGCACGTCGCTCTTCCGAATGTGCCGCTCGTCGGGGCGGGGATGCACGGTGATGCCCTGGGCGCCGCCGCGGATCGCCAGGCGCGCGGCCTCGAGCACGGAGGGGTAGCCGATGTCGCGCTGGTTGCGCAGCAGGGCGACCTTGTTGAGGTTGACGCTGAGCTTTGTCATGATATTGTTACCAAAACAATTTGAGTCTGTGTTCCCTGTATGATACTAATGTCACCGTAACGCCCTGAGTCAACTGAATTATTGTTATGGAAACAATCTGGCAGCCGGACCTGACGGAACGAAGCGGCCCGCTCTACCGCGCCATCGCGGAGCGCCTGGCCGAGGACATCCGCGAGCGCCGGCTCGAGGCCGGCCAGCGCCTGCCGACCATGCGCATTCTGGCCGAACGCCTCGAGGTCACGGTCGGCACGGTCTACCGCGCCTACGCGCTGGCCGAGACCCAGGGCCTGGTGGTCCGCCAGATGGGCCGCGGCACCTTCGTGCGCGGCCTGGCCGTGGCGCCGGCGGCCGGGGGCGCGGCGGACAGCACGGCAGAGGGCACAGCGGACGGCACGGTCGACCTCAGCCGCAACGAGCCGGTCGAGATCCCGCTGGGCGCGACCCTGCGGCGCACCCTGGCCGAGATGGGCCGCGAGAGCGACCTGGAAGGCCTGCTCGACTACGGCTTCAGCCAGGGCCAGCCGCGCCACCGCGAGGTGCTGGCGCGCTGGATCCGCCGGCGCGGCTTCGCCGCCGACCCGGAGCGCATGATCGTGACCAGCGGCGCCCAGCAGGCGCTGACCATCGCGCTGGGGGCGCTGACCCGGGCCGGCGACACCCTGATGGTCGAGGCGCTGACCTATCCCGGCATCAAGAACCTGGCGCGGCTCTTCGGGCTCAAGCTGCGGCCGCTTGCCCTCGACCGCGACGGCCTCGATCCCGGGGACCTCCGCGCGGCCTGCCGCGACGAGGGCGCCCGCGTCCTCTACTGCATGCCCAACGTGCACAACCCGACGACCGCGACCCTGAGCGAGGCGCGGCGCCGCGAGGTCGCCGAGATCGCCGAGCGCCACGGCGTCCTGGGCCATCGCCGAGATCCGCCCGGAGCAGACCGTCTATATAAGCAGCCTGTCCAAGACCGTGGCGCCGGGCCTGCGCGTCGGCTCGATCACGGCGCCGGCGCGGCTCTACCCGGATCTGGTCGCCGTGACCCAGACGACCAGCTGGATGGCGCCGCCGCTGATGGCCGAGCTCGCCTGCCGCTGGATCGAGGACGGCACGGCCGAGGCCCTGGAGCGCCAGCGCGAAGCGGTCACCCGCCGGCTGCACGGCGTCGCCGAGACCGCGCTCGAGGGCGCCGCTTACCGGCGCGAGCCGCACAACGCCCACCTCTGGCTGCCGCTCGAAGCCCCCTGGTCCGGCGCCGAGTTCGCGGCCAAGGCCGCCGGCCATCGCATCCTGGTGACCCCCGCCGAGCACTTCGCGATCGATCCCAGCCGCGCCCCCGCGGCCGTCCGCCTCTGCCTGAGCGCGCTCGACGAGGAGCTCTTGTCCGCCGCGCTCGAGACCCTGGTCGCGCTGGCCCGCGGCGGCCCCGGCCCGGCCGAGTTCCGCATGTAGCCGGCCGCGGGCGGTTTGGAGCAAACGAGCCCATGCACAGTAAAAGATCGTTTGTTTTCAAGGGGTTATGGGGTGTCCGGAAGGCAGCGCCGACGCGTAAGCCTTTGAAACAAAAGAATTTTACCACGGAGGCGCGGAGAGCGTAGAGAACCGA
The DNA here is from genome assembly GCA_947258885.1 of uncultured Kiloniellales bacterium. Classification (GTDB taxonomy): domain Bacteria; phylum Pseudomonadota; class Alphaproteobacteria; order Kiloniellales; family JAKSDN01; genus CAMYKD01. Next base: position 21,307 of record CAMYKD010000059.1, read on the forward strand.
GAAGAGGGCTTGGTTTGCGCGTAGAGCGCGCGAAAACCAAAGAGGGAAACAGGGACTGGCTCGTTTTCGCTCCCGTCCGCGCGCAAGAATTCAGGTTGTTCCTCTGTGTCTCTGCGCCTTCTCTGTGGTGACCCTTCCCTTTATCCGAAAGCGACGCGGTTCCGGTTTGTTCTTGATAAACGCCTCGGGAAGTGCTATTGTTCCTATAATAGGGAAATCAGGGAGGCAACCATGGACTCCTTTCAAGTGATCGCGGAGGGTGGCGAGACGCTGATCGCCGGCTGGCTGAGCGTGACGCTGAGCGCGGGCCTGCGCCTGCCCGAGGACGAGAGCGAGGAGCGCCGCCAGTTCCTCCTCGAGGGCGCCAAGGCGGCGCTCGAGCAGCTGGCGCCCGCCGGCGCCTGGCTCGGCGAGCGCCTCCAGGCCGTCCAGTTCCTCTGCGCCCATTCGGCCGCCATGGACTGGCAGGGCCAGGCCAACTCGCCGCACTTGGTCGACCAGGTCCGCGAAAAAGCCCAGCGCTTCGCCGCCCAGATGATGGCCCTGACCGGCCGCCAGCTCGCGACCCTGGCGCGCCTGCGCGACCAGCGCCGCCGCGAAGACGAATCCGCCGAGCGTCGGGCCTTGCGCAAGGAGGCGCACGCGACGAACGAGCAACTCGCCCGCGGCAGCGCGTTCACCGCCGAGCTCGAGCGCATGATGGAACTGGGGGGCGAGGTGGACGAGGCGCCGGAGGCCACGCCACCCACCGTCCCCAGTGCCGGAGCCGCCGCCCGCCCCCGAAGCCAGCTTGAACCGCCAGCAGCGAAGGGCGCTGAAACGCCTGGAGAGGCGGGCGGGCCGGCGCGCGGGGGCCGGGTAACGGCGCAGGCCGCGCCGGCGCGCGCGCCTGCCGGTCACGGGCTCAGCCGGCCGCGTGCCTGTTCGAGCAGGGCCATGGCCGACCCGAGGTCCTCGCCGATGCTCTCGACCACGGCGGCGAGCTTTGCGCGCTCGTCCTCGAGCTCGGCGATCCGCGTGTTCAATCCGGCGATGGCCTGATCGACGGACTGCTGCTCGGCCCGGGCCGCCTCGAGCGCAAGACGGGCCTCCTCCCGCGTGGCGGCGAGTTCGGCCGTTTCCGTGCGCGCCGTCTCGACCTCCGCGGCGAGGGCGTCGCGCCGCTGTTCCAGGGTGCCGAGCTCCTCGTTGAGCGCCTGCAGACGCGCGGGCGCGGCCTCGAGCGCCGACTGGGTCGAGGCCAGCTCGGCCAGCAGCGCCTCCTGCTCGCCGCGCAGGGCGGCGAGCTGCTCCTGGTTCGAGCGAACCTCCTGGCGGCTCGCCTCCAGGGCCTCGCCGGCGGCCGCGAGCTCGCTTTCCAGGGCGGCCAGCCGCTGCGCCGTCTCGTCGCGCTCGGCGGCCAGGGCAGCGGTTTCCTCGCGCGCGCCGTCGCGCGCGGCCTCGGCCTCGGCGGCCTCGCCCCGAACGGCCTCGAGCGCCGCCACCGCGCTCGGGTACGCCTCGATCGCCCGGCCCTCGGCCTCGAGCTCGGCGATCCTGGACTCGTAGCCGCCGACCAAGGCCAGTCCGCCGCCGACCAGCGCGACCGCCAGCAGCGCCGCGACCGCCCAGGCGAGCCGCTCGCCGCCCGACCGGCGCGGGCGCTTCGGGGCGGCCGGCGGCGGGGCGCCGGGCGCCCCCGGCTTGGCCGCGGCGGCGGATTTCGCGGCCGGCGCCGGCCCCGCGGCCGCAGTCGCCTTGGCTGCGGCCGCGGCCTTCGCCTCGGCCGTCTCACGCGGCGCTTCGTCGGGCGACGCGCCGCCGGTCTCCGGCTCTGGCGCCGCCGGCCCAGGCGCCGCCGTCTCCGGCTCCGGCGCGTCCGTCGCGTGCGGGTCGCCGCCGGCCTCCGCCGCCTTGGCGGCGTCCTTGCGGTCCTCCGTCCCGTTCTGTTTCGCGCCCTTCGCCTTGCCGCGCCCGCCCTTGGATTTCGCTGCCGCCATGACCGCGTCCGCCTTTCTCCGTCTCGTTGCGGGCCCCGAGCGGGCCCGCCTGCAGGTATAGATGCCCCGGATTTCACGGCGATCAAGCGGCGGCGATCAAAATGTCTCCGCGCCGGCCCTTGACGGGAGTTCCGGGGCCGGAGGCACGCTAAGTTCTCCTTTTCGCCTTCGGAACCGCCTTCTCGACCTCATAGTTCACGGCCACCATCCAGTCGGCATAGTCTTGGTCTATCTTCTTGAGCGACTGTGTGAGCTCCTGCTTGAACGCGGTTTCGATCGGGCCGCCGCGGCCGGGCCAGATGCGGAACTTGATCCGCAGATAGCTCTTTCCGCTCGGTGTCTGGAACCGGCCGACCGCTTCCGACGGCGCGCGGAAGACGGCGGCGAACTGCTCGACGACCGAGTCGGTCACGGCTCTCGCCACTTTCTCCATTTCCGCGGCCCGCTCCGGCTCGCCCGTAAGGGTCACGTCCGCCTGGATCCGGACATAGCCGCGGGGGAAGTTGATGACGTTCGTGATTGACCGATTGGGTATCAACACCTCGGCGCCCATCGCGTTCTGCAGCACCGTGAACCGCATGCCGACGCGCTGGACGACCCCGACCTGATCGCCGATCTGCACCATGTCGCCGACATCGAACTGGTCCGTCAGGACAACGGTCAGCCCGGTCACGACGTCCTGTACGATTCCTTGGGAGCCGAACCCGACGGCAAGCCCGACGATCGACGCGCTCGCCAAATAGGCCGTCAGGGGTATTCCAAGCTCGTTAAGCGCCCACCCCAGGGCGCCGAAGTAGAGGGAAAAGACCAAAAGACTGGTAATCAAGCTGTTGACCGTCCGGGCCTTGCTGAGGGAGCGGTCCATCGTCCGCTCCATGACCCGCTCGCTGACGGCGCGGACCAAACGGACGGCCAGATGCGCGACGACCACGACAACGGCGATCAGCGCAAGCCGTTCGAGAGTGCCAAGGCTATCATGAAGCAGGTCTTGCATGCCGTAGGGTCTGTTCGATCAAAGGAGGGGCTGGAGGAGTCGCTCTCGTTATACCAGAGGCCATCGACAATGAACTCTGATATTGGTTGGGTTCACCGCCAAATGCGGTCGCGCTTCGCCGATGTTGCGTCGGCTGTTTCGAACGGTTGAGTTCCGGGTGAGTACCGGGAACAGAATAGCGGTCGCCGGCCGGGGCCCGCGCTTCGACCGCAGGGGCGTCCTTGCCGCTCCTGCCTTGACCTGCATCAAGTCCCCGCGCCCCGCACCGCGCTAAGTCTCTTGCACTGACAAGGAGCGCTCCCCCGTGTCGCCACACGGCAAGACGGTTCTGCGCGACCTGGGGGTCGTGCTGCACGTGCCCGGGCTGATGGCGCTGGTCTCGCTGCCGCTGGCCTGGCTCTTCGACGAGGGCACCGCGGCGGGGCCGCTGCTGATCACGGCCGCGGCCGCGCTGCTGCCGGGTCAGGCGCTCTACTGGAGCTGCCGGCGGGCGCCGGCGATGCGCCTGCGACACGCCATGGTCACGGTCGTGGTCTCGTGGATCGCCGTGCCGCTGATCGGCACCCTGCCGTTCCTGCTGATCGCGGGGGCGCTGGGCGCGCAGCCGGCCGCGAGCGACAGCGTGCTTGTCTTCCGCGACTTCTGGAACGCGCTCTTCGAATCCATGTCCGGCTTCACCAGCACGGGGCTCACCATGGCGCCGCGGCCGAGCGCGCTGCCGCACTGCCTGCAGTGGTGGCGCTCCTTCATGCAGTGGGTCGGCGGCGTCGGCGTCGTCGTGCTCATGCTCTCGGTGTTCCACCCCTCGGGCGACGCCTACCGGCTCTACTTCTCCGAGGCGCGCGAGCAGACGATCGTCCCGGACATCGCCGCCACGGTGCGCACGATATGGTGGATCTATCTGCTCTATACGGTGCTGGGAGTCCTGCTGCTCCGGGCGACCGGCATGACCGGCTGGCAGGCCGTCAACTACGCCATGACCGGCATCGCGACGGGCGGCTTCGGCGTCACGGACAACAGCCTGGCCGACTTCGGCGCGGGCCCGCGCCTGGCGATGGTCCTGATCATGCTGGCCGGCGCGGTCAGCTTCGCGACGCACTACCGGCTGCTGACCCGGGACCGGGTCGGCCTGCTGTGGAAGGACGCGGAAAATCACGCCCTCGTTCTGCTGCTGGTCCTCGGCGCCGGGCTGCTGGCGCTCGAGAACCTCTGGTACGGCAGCGGCGCGGGTTGGCTGGACAGCGTCTTCCAGTGGACCTCGGCCCTGGCCACGGCCGGGTTCTCGACGGTGCCCTTGGAGACCTGGAGCCCGACGGCGCTCGTTCTCCTCAGCCTGGCCATGGCCTGCGGCGGGGCGGCCGGCGCCACGACCGGGGGGCTCAAGCTGCGGCGCGTGGTCCGGCTCGCCAGCGGCGCCTTCGCCCGGGTCCGCGGCGTGGCGCTCCATCCCTGGCGGCTGATGGACCACAAGCCCATGGCCGACGCGGCGGTCGAGGCGCATACCGCGCGGACCTTCGAGGCGGCGATCGTCATGGCGGCGCTCTGGGCGGCCGCGGTCTTCGCCGGCACCCTGCTGCTGCTGCACGCCGCCGGTCCCGAAATCGCCCTCGATCACGTGGTGCTCGAGGTCACCTCGGCGCTCGGCAACGTCGGCCTCTCGACCGGGATCACCGGTCCCGGCCTGCACTGGTCCGGCAAGCTCGGCCTGATCGTCGTCATGTGGATGGGACGGCTCGAGATCGTTCCGATCCTGGTGCTCGTCGCCGCCCTGGTCATGGCAGCCCGCCACCGGGCCGTCCGGTGAGCGCTCCCTCGCGGCCGCTCCAAGGCCGCGCCGCGGGCAAGCCCGGAAATTAGTATTGTGTCCCCGATTTACGAGCGCCCGAAGGCGCGACGCGCCGTCACTTGCCGTGCGTCGCGATCCACTCCGCCGCCAGGCGCTTGGCCTTGGCGAGGTCGGCGGGGGTCATGCGCGCAACGAGGACGTCGCGGTTGGTGCCGGCGATCGAAGAGAGCCATCCGGCCCCCGTCTGCGCCGCCGCGATGTCGTACCACATGTAGGCCAGGACGTTGTCCCGCGCGATGCCGGTGCCGCCGGAATAGGCGTTGCCGAGGGCGTACTGGGCGTCGACGACCCCCTGCTCGGCCGCCTTGCCCCACCACCGCAGCGCCTCGGCGTAGTCCCGTGCCACGCCCTGGCCGTCGCGGTACATGGTGCCGAGGGCGAACTGGGCCTGGGCGTTCCCCTGTTCGGCCAGCGTCCGGACCGCCGCCGCGTGCTGGTCCGCCCAGACCGGCGCCGCCAGCCCTACCGTCAGGGCGAGGGCGAGGGCGAATATGACGTGCCTCATGACAGTCTCTCCCCTGTCTGCATCTTCGCCGGGCCCCACGACGGCCTCGCTTGGTACAACACACTTCTACCGCACCACGTAGACGGAACACTTGGCATGGCGGACGACGCGCGCGGCGGTGCTGCCCAGCAGATAGTCGGCGACGTTCGGCTTGTGCGATCCGATGACGATCAGGTCGGCGCCGATCTTCTCCGCGTAGGCGAGGATTTCCTGATAGGTGCCGCCGAAGCGGACGGTCGTCGTCACCTTGTCGGCCGCCGCGCCCATGCCGGCAACGAGGGCGGCGAGCTCCTGCTCGGCCTTCGTCGAGGCCATGGCCTCGTAGTTTTCGGCCAGGAACTGCGAGACGATCACCGGACCCGCCTGGATGACGGTCAGCAGTTCCACCTCGGTGTCGTCGGCCGTGGCGAAGTCCGCGGCGATGCCGAGCACTTCGTTGACGCGTTCGCCGTGTTCCAGGTCGATGGGCACGAGTATCTTGCGGGGCATGGGCGGCTCCTCGGTTCCTCTCCGCGCCGGTCAGCCGGACTCGCCGCCGGCGGTGGCGGGGGCGGTATCGCGCCGTCGCGCCGCCAGCTGCACCAGGACGACTGGCGCCATGACGGCCAGGGCGGCGAGGTCGCTCTCCCAGCTCGGCGCCACCAGCAGCAACCCGCCGACGCCCATGAGGAAGCGCCAGCCGGCGTCCAGCCGCGCCAGGAAGAACCCGGAGACCGCCGTGGCGATCGCGAAGACCCCGAAGGCGCAGGTCACGGAGACCTGAATGAACGAGGCCCAGGTGAAATACTCGGGCAGGACGATCAGCATGGTCGGCGCGTAGACGAAGACCATCGGCACCATAAGCTTGCCGATGCCGAGCGTAAACGCGTTGACGCCGGTGCGGAAGGGGTTGGAGCCGGCTATGCCGGCGGCCGCGTAGGCCGAGGCGCAGACCGGCGGCGTGATCTCGGAGATGACGCCGTAGTAGAGCACGAACATATGCGTCGCCAGCGCCGGCACGCCCAACTGCGCCAGCGCCGGCTGGGCGACCGAGACCAGCATGATGTAGAGCGCCGTGGTCGGCAGGCCGGCCCCCATCAGGATGCAGGCGATGGCGATCAGGACCAACGACAGGAACTGCTGTATCGAGGCCTGCCCGAACACCTCGAGCGGGATCCAGCCGATCAGCAGGTGGAGGGTCTCGGCCATGTCGCGGGCGCCGTTGGTGACCATGAAGCCGAGGCGGAAGGCGACGCCGGTCGTGTTGATGACGCCGACGACGATGCCCACGGCGGCGCAGGCGGCGCCGACCGCGAGCGCGTACTGGACGCCGACATGGAAACTGTCGAACAGCTTCTGGAAATCCTGGCGCTCGCGCTTGTGCAGGAGGCTGAGGATGAGGCCGCCCGCGAGGATGCCCGCGAGAGCGGGCGAGAAGCCGCCGTCCGAGGCCTTCCACAGGATGAAGGTCATCAGCCCGGCGGGCACGATCAGCGTCAGCGGCTTTTGAAACGAGGTGAAGCCGACGACGATACAGAACATCAGCCCCATGAAGGCGGCCATGTTCGGCGAATAGCCGCTGAACAGGACGATCAGCAGCGCCAAGAGCGGCAGCACCGTGTGCCAGCCCTCGCGCCAGATCTGCAGGAACTTGGGCAGCTGGTCCTTCGCATAGCCGCTGAGGCCGAGCCGCTTGGCCGTGAAGTGCACGATCGACAGGACGCCGACGTAATGCATGGCGGCCGGCACCACGGCGGCGATGACGATCGTCGTGTAGGGCACCTCCAGGAACTCGGCCATCAGGAACGACGCCGCGCCCATGATCGGCGGCGTGATCTGTCCGCCGGCGCTGGACGCGGCCTCGACGCCGCCGGCGAAGTGACCGGGATAGCCGAGGCGCTTCATGTTGGGGATGGTCAGCGAGCCCGTGGAGACGGTGTTGGCGATCGACGAGCCGGAGATGGTGCCGAAGAACGCCGAGGAGACGACGCTGACCTTGGCCGGACCGCCGGTGTACCTGCCGGCCAGCACCATGGCGTTGTCGACGAAGAACTGGCCGAGCCCCATGCGCTGGGCGACGACGCCGAACACCACGAAGTGGAAGACCACGGTCGAGACGACCCACAGGGTCACCCCGAAGATTCCCTCCTGCGGGAAGTACATGTTGTTGATGAACTGCCGCCAGTCGACGCCCGGGTGCTTCAGAATCTGGAACGGCATCTGCGGTCCCAGCAAGGCATAGGCGACGAACACCAGGATGATCATCGGCAGGACGAAGCCGAGCGACCGGCGCGTGATCTCGAGCACCAGGACGACGAGCGCCGTGCCGAGGACGATATCCGGCGTCGAGGGATCGCCCTGGCGCAGCGCCTGCTCCGGGATCTCGTAGCCGAAGACGCTCAGCCCCTGCCACGAGACCGCCAGGAAAAGCGCCGCCGCGACGCCGATGGCGGCAAACGCCCAGTCGTAGACCGGGACGTTGCCCCAGCGCCACCACGTCTTTTTTCGGTATTCGAGCAGGCTCTGGGTGCGAAACAGCGGAAACCCGGCGAAGATCATGACGAACAGGCCGGTGAGGTGAATCCCCATGTGCTCGTGTTCGACCGGCGTCCCGAAGCCCGCGGTCCAGATATGATAGAGGGCGAAGGCGATGGCGACGTAATACAGGATCCGCGCAAGCACCGGGCCGTTGTCGCGGGTCACGAGGGCCGAGTCGTATTGTTTCTCGAGCTCTTCGGCGGCTTCGATATCGAGTGTGCCGGATGGGTGCTCGATCATTCAAACTCCTCCTTTGGCCCCCGCCCGGGACGGCGCGATGGCCGCCCCATGGCGCCGCGGGTGACGGATCTGCGCGTCCGCCACGCGAAAACGAAAGGATCCCCAGCCCGGAGGCCCCCGGCCGGCGAGGTTCGACGGAACGCGCCCCTGCCCGCCGGCCGGAAGGCCTTGCCCGGGGAGCCCCCCTACTTGAGCACGCCCACTTCCTTGTAGAACTTCTCGGCGCCCGGGTGCAGCGGCACGTTCAGGCCCTCGATGCCCTTCAAGGCCGTTTCCAGGCGGATGACCTTGCCCTTGGCGTGGCCGGTGTCGAGCAGCTTGCGCGTGGTCTTGTTCCACAACGCCTTGGTGACCTGGTAGATCAGCTCTTCCGGCTGGTCGATGCTGGTCACCAGGGTGCCGTTCACGGCCAGCGTGTTGACGTCGTACTTGACGCCCTGATAGGTGCCCATCTTGATGGTCGAGGGCACGTAGTAGGGCACCGCCTTGTTCGACGCCTTCACCTCGGCATCCGAGAACGAATAGAGGTCCATGCCCTTGGTGTTGTCGAGCTGGATCATCGCCGCGACCGGCGTGCCGGCGGCGTAGAAATAGGCGTCCAGCTGACCGTCGGCGATGCGCTCGGCGCTCTGCGAGTTGTTGAGCTCGGCCTCGTCGATGTTGTCGCGGGTGATGCCCTGTTCGGCGAGCATCAGCTCGACGGCGATCTGGGTGCCGGAACCGGCCTGGGCGATGCCGACCCGCTTGCCTTTCAGGTCCTTGAGCGAGTTCAGCTTCTTGCCCTTCGGCAGCACCAGGTGCAGGTCCTCCGGGAACAGGTTGGCGATGACCCGGAGCTTCGGCTTCTTCTTGCCCTCGAACTTGGCCGTGCCGTGATAGGCGAAGTAGAGCGTCGCCGCGCCGGTCAGGCCGGCCTCCATCTGGCCGGCGTTGATGGCCGTGACGTTGTGCGCGGAGGCGTTGGTCGATTGCGCGATGGCGACCAAGCCCGGCACGCCGCAGTTGCCGCCCTTGTCGCAGGGCCGCGAGCCCGGCGGGTTGGAGATCGCGTTGGCGATCAGGCCGCCGATCGGGAAATAGGTGCCCCCGGCGCTGCCCGTGCCGATGCGGAAGAATATCATCTCCTGGGCCTGCGCGGCGGCGCCCATCACCGTCAGGCCGGCAACCGCGGCGGCCAGGAGCTTGAGATTGAGCTTCATCGTAACCCTCCTTCTTGGTGGTAGATGTTCCAAAACGTCCCCGACGACCGCGGCAGCCTTCGCGGCGCGGGCCCGTCTCTCGAAGCGTCGAGAGCGGCTTTCCGAATAGTGTAACGGCACCCCCCGGCGACGGGCGTCTCGTCGCGGACCCGGGCTCACGCCGATCGGGCTCCGCCTGCAGGCTGGTGGTCGCATCGAACCCGCCTCCCCAAGACCGCCGGTCTTATGGTCTTGTTTTCTCTAGGCCCGGCGGTTTCACCAATCCCTGGGACGGGATTGTAGGGGCCGCGCGCGGATAATCGCAAATCATAAATGGTCGTTCCAAGAAGACCGCGCCGGACCGGCCGGACCGCACCGGAGTTGTCCCGTGGTCCGGCGAACCAATCATTAGGAGAGCTGCATCAGAATACTCCGTTGCACTGATTGTGACCTCTAATTTTCAGCGGCGATCTGAATCGGCGACCATCCAACCTCGACCTCCGGCGCCCCAAGCCCCCGCCGGATTGCCGTGACCTTCGCGGCCAATCTGCTAGCCTGTCGTCGGGACTCGCGGCACCGGGGGCGTGCCGGGCACGGACAGAGGGGCGGGCGGCGGGACATGCCAATCTCGAAAAAGACGGTCTTCGGCGGCCGGATCGTGGTCTTCGGCTGCGGCACCATCGGGCAGTGCATCCTGCCGATGCTGTTCGAGGCCTTCGAGCTCGGCCCCGAGCGGATCACCGTGGTCGAGGCGGACGACCATTCGGACTTCCTCGAGCCCTGGCGCGCGGCCGGCCTCGAGTACCTGATCCGCCGGGTGACGCCGGACAACCTGGCCGAGGCCGCGGGCGAAGCGGCCAAGGCCGGCGACCTGGTGATCAACCTCTCGGTCGGCATCGATTCGGTCGCGCTGTCGGACTGGTGCCACCTGAACGGCGTGCTCTACGTCGACACCGCGATCGAGCCCTGGGAGGAGAACGTCTGGGACTTCGACCTGCCGACCCAGGCGCGCACCGAGTACGCCTATCACCAGCGCGCCCGCAGGACCGCGGCCGAGGGCTGGCGGGCGGACGGCCCGACCGCGGTGATCACCCACGGCGCCAACCCGGGCCTGGTCAACCACTTCGTCAAGGCGGCGCTGCTCGACATCGCGAAGGCCATGGGCCTCGACCGAATCCCGCCCGTGGACCGCCGCGGCTGGGCCGCGCTGGCGCGCGCCACCGGCACCAAGGTGATCCACATCGCCGAGCGCGACACCCAGGTCTCGAACCGGCCCAAGCGGCCCGGCGAGTTCGTCAACACCTGGTCCATCCCGGGCTTCGTCGAGGAGGCGGTGATGCCGGTCGAGCTCGGCTGGGGCACCCACGAGAAGGCCCTGCCGCCGGGCGCCCTGAAGCACGCCGAGGGACCGGGCAACGCGATCTGCCTCGCGCGGCCCGGCGGCCGGACCCTGCTGCGCTCCTGGGTGCCCCTGGGCGGCCCGATCGCGGGTCTCGCCCTGCCGCACAACGAGACGATCACGCTGAGCGACTATCTGACCCTGGAAGAGGACGGCGCGGCCATCTACCGCCCGACCGTGGCCTTCGCCTATCTGGCCTGCGACGGCGCCATGGCCAGCTTGCACGAGAGCATGATGACCGGGTGGCGCATCCCCGAGGCCCAGCGGGTGCTGAACGCCGACATCGTCGAAGGGCGCGACGAGCTGGGCGTGCTGCTGCTCGGCCACGGGCTGACCGGCTGGTGGTACGGCTCGCAGCTCGACGTGCACGAGGCCCGGCGCCTGGTGCCCGGCAACAACCCGACGGCGCTGCAGGTGGCCGCCGGCGCGCTGGCCGCCGCCGTCTGGGCGGCGAAGAACCCCGCGCAGGGCTTCCGCGAGCCGGAGCAGCTGCCCCACGAGGAGGTGCTGGCGACGGCCCGGCCCTACCTCGGCCCCATGGCGAGCCAGCCGACCGACTGGACCCCGCTGAAGGACCGCGGCGCCATCTTCGCCGAGCCCTGGCTCGACCCCGACGACCCCTGGCAGTTCACGAACTTCCTGCTCAGGTGAGGGCGGGCCGAAAGCGCTTTAGTCGAAGTAGCCCGCGCGGGTCGCGGCGCCGATGTAGTTGAGGATCAGCTGGCCGGCGGTCAGCGACGAGATGCCGTTGAGGTCGCGCTTGGGGGTGATCTCGACGATGTCCATGCCGACCAGGCGGCCCTTGGTCACCAAGCCGTGGATCAGCTCGCGGACCTGGTGGAACAGCAGGCCGCCGGCCACCGGTCCGGCCACGGCCGGCATCACGGCGGGGTCCAGGCCGTCGGCGTCGATCGTCAGGTAGGTGCGCCCGCCGTCCGGGATCCGCGCCAGCACCGCGGCCATGCCGGCCGTGTGCACCTCGTAGGCGGTCACCAATTGAGCACCGTAGGCCAGCGCGTCCTCGACCTCCCGGGTGCGGGCGCTGCCCTGGCCGCGCAGGCCGATCTGGAAGATCTCGCCGATGTGGGCGAGCTCGGAGGCGCGGCGGATCGGGCTGCTGTAGCCCTCGCGCACGCCGCCCCGCTCGTCGCGCCAGTCCAGGTGGGCGTCGACGTGCACCAGCGTGACCGGACCCAGGACCTCCAGGGCCCGGAACACCGGGATCGGGACGCCGTGATCGCCGCCGATGACGACCGGCAGGGCGCCGCGCCCGAGGATCTTGCGCGCCGCCGCCTCGGCGCGGCGGTAGTGCGCGGTCATGTCGCCGGGATCGGCCGGCACGTCGCCGCAGTCGACGACCCGAACCTTGCGCCCGTCGAACAAGGGCCCGCCCAGGTCGAAGTCCCAGTGGTCCAGGCCGTAGCTGAGCCGCAGGGACTGCCGGCGCACGGCGGTCGGCGCGTTGGTCTGGTCGTTGGTGACCTCGTCGATGCCGTAGGGATCGCCGTAGGGCAGCCCCAAGATCGCGATGTCCGCCTCCAGTCGGTCGAGATCGGTGCAAAGCGGAAAGCGGAGAAAGCTGTGCGGCGAATGGCGCGGCTCGACGATCAAGGTCTCTGTCATCGCTCCCCCCATTGGCATTGGAATCCGGCCAAGACCGGGAAGCGTAGCGCCCCCGGCCCCGGCGGTCGAGCGCCGGTGGCCGGGGCAACAAATCGACTCCGACACCATTTCCCGCCTGCGGAGGGAAACCGGGACTGGCTCCGTGTCATGCCAGTGACATGGTGCCTGTCCCTCTTTCCCGGCCCGCCGCCGGCACCGCGGCCAGTCGGTCCGCGAAAAAGAGGACTGGCTCGCAACGCGGAACGGAATCAGAACGCGGACATGGCCGGCCCACCGCCGGGACGTCGGCCTCGCTAGGCGGCGCCCTCCGCCGCCTGGGCCGGCCTGAAGACGTGAACCGGCTCCTTCAGGGGCACGAGCTGGCGCTTGTTCCACAGCCGCTCGATGTCCGCCTGCGAGAACTCGTGGCCGGCGGAAACGACGAGGCTCCCGCTTTCCGCCTCGATGTCCGAGATCAGACGGTCGCCCGGCTTCAGCCGGTGTATCGGCACCTTGAGCGATTCGTTCGCCGCCGGCTGGGCCGGCCGGCCCGCCTCGTCGAGGAAGCAGGCCCGCGCCGCCTCCAGGATGTCCGGGTCGTAGTGGACGCTGTTCTCGCCCAGCTTCTTGAAGGCGCCCGGGATCGACCCTTCCCGCTCCCTGGCCTCGACCAGATCGATCAGGACCCTCAAGATCCTGGCGCCCAGGGGTATCTCCGTTCCGGCGACGCCGTCGTCCGGGAAACCGTGCCCTTCGAAGCCCTTGTTCTGGTAGTAGATCCACTGGCTGACCTTCTCCAGCCGCGGAATATTCGCGATGAGGTTCCGGCTGACCTCCGGGGTCCGGGCGAGGATCTCCTGCTCGGCGGTCGAAAGGGGGGCCCCCGCGCGAATCTTGGCGAGGGTCTCGGATGGCAGGGTGATCTGCCCGATGGGCGACAGCATGGCCGCCACATTCAACTCCCAGGGGTCCGACAGCTTCAGCTGCTTCGCCATCTTGCGGGCCATGGTGCGCAGCTGCGTCGTCCGGCCGAAGGCTTCGGGCGCCAGAATCATCAGGACGTCGAGCAGCACCTTTACGCTGCCCGCGAGGGTCCGCTCGAGCAGGGTCCGCTCCGCGGTCACCAATTCGTACTGCCGCAGCCCGTCCTCGACCGCGCGCCTGAGATCCTGGGGCGGGCAGGGCTTGGTGTAAAACCGGAAGATGTTTCCCTCGTTTACCGCGTCGACGGCGGTCTGCTGGTCGGCGTTCCCGGTCAACATCATCCGCACCGTATCGGGGGAGCGGTCCCTGACCTGGCGGAGAAACTGGATCCCGTCCATGCCGGGCATGCGCATGTCGCTGACGACGACGGCAAAGGGTCCGTCGCTTTCCAGCATCGACAGCCCCTCCGGGCCGCCGGGCGCGGTGCTGATCTCGAAGCTCTTGCGGAGCTGTCGGGTGATGCCCGACAGGACGTTGACTTCGTCGTCGACGAAAAGAACCTTGTTCGTCACGCGCAATCCCTTTCCTGTCCCATGCCGGTCAGGAGCTCCGCCCAGCCCGACAGACGGTCCGCAACCCCGACCGCCGCCAGGTATTCGAAATCCAGGACCTTCTCGAGCGGTTCGTCCGGGCCCGTCCATTCGTGGGCCTGGGTCAGGCCCTCGGCGACATGCACCGCGGTCACCACGTCGAAGCCGCGTCCGGGGCAGTCGCACGGGGTATGATGGTGGGCGACCGCCTCCACGACGATGTCGGGCAGGCCCCATAGCCCGACGAGATAGGCGCCGACCCTGGCATGGGAAGCGCCGAGCGCTTGGCGTTCGGCTTCGAGACGCGCGATGTCCTCGCAGTGCGAAACCGCTACGATGGCCTCGTATTTTTCGGGTTGGTTCGCCGCGAGGACCAGCGCGCCGATGTCGTGCAGCAGCCCCGCGACGAAGGCGTTCTCGGCCGCCTTGTCGTCCAGACCGGCGTCCTTGGCGATCGATTGCGCGAGGCCGCCGCAGGTGACGCTGTGGGCCCACAGTCCGTCGAGGTCGACGCCTCCGACCTTTGGCCCCTCGTACCGCGCGACGATGCCGTGGGTGAGGACTAGGCTCCGAACCCGTTCCACGCCCAGCCGGGCAACCGCCTGAAGCAGGCTCGCAGCTTTCTCGCCGACACCGAAGTACCCGGAACCGGCGACCTGAAGCACCTTGGTGGTCAGGGCGATATCGCGCGCGACGATCTCCGTGACTTTGTGCACGGCGGGCTCCGGCAACTGCAGCTCGTGGACCAGCTCGTCGTAGATATCGGGCGGGGTCGGCAGCTCCCGCAGACTCGATACCAACGACTGGACCCCTTCGTCGGCGATGAGGTCCCGGAGTGCCAGCGCGCGCTTGACCGAAGCCAGCAGGACCTCCGTGTCGCAGGGTTTGGCAAGGAACTGGTGGCTGGTGCCGATCAGGCGAAAGGCCTCGTCATGCCCCACCTGGCCGGACAGGATGAACCGGATCGCGTGGGGCTGGCGGGCCGCCACCTCGGCCAGCAGGCGCGCGCCGTCCATGCCCGGCATGCGCATGTCCGAGACGACGACATCGACCCGGGCCGCCTGCATGTATTCGAGCGCCTCCGCGCCGCCGTTGGCGAAGGCCATATCCCACTCGCCCCGCATGCCACGCAGGTTGCGGCGCAGGCCCTGAAGGATATTGGGCTCGTCATCGACGAAGAGCACGATCGGCTTCATTTAGGCGGCCTCCTCTGCTCGACCGCTGCTGGTCAGCGGCAGGCGAACGATGAAGGTCGTGCCTTCCCCGACCACCGACTCAAGGGAAATCGCCCCGCCGTGCTTCTTGACGATGATGCTGTGCGAGATGGCCAGGCCTTGGCCCGAGCCCTTGCCCGGCTCCTTGGTGGTGAAGAAGGGGTCGAAGACCTTTTCCTGGATCTCCTGGGGGACGCCGACGCCGGTATCGCTGACCCGAATCTCGGCCCAATCCCCGGTCCTGCGCGTCGCGACGACGATGCGGCCCTTGCCGCCGGTATCCTCGATCGCATGGGCCGCGTTCACGATCAGGTTCAGAATCACCTGGTTGAACTCGCCCGGCAAACAGGGGACCTGAGGCAGTTCGGCATCGAAGTCGGTCTCCAGTTCGGCGACGTATTTCCACTGGTTGCGGGTCACCGTGATGGTCGTGCCGATGGCGTGGTTGATGTCGATGACGGTCTTCTCCTTGGCGTCGGGATGCGAGAATTCCTTGATCGCCTGCACGATCTCGCTGATCCGCCCGACGCCCTCGAGCGATTGCTCGATGGAGGTCGGGATCTCGTCGAGCAGGTAGTCGAGGTCCGCCGCCCCGGCGGCGTCCTCGACCTCCGCGACGCTCTCCTTCAGGACGCCGCCGGCGTTGGCGGCCTCGACCAGGTCCTTGTATTTCTGCAATACCGAGCCGAGGTCCGAGAAGGCGTCCTGCATGAAGCGGACGTTGTCGCCGACATACTGCACCGGCGTGTTGATCTCGTGGGCGATGCCGCCCGAGAGCGTGCCGAGCGACTCCATCTTCTGGGCCTGGAGCAGATCGCGCTCCAGCTCCGCGCGCTCCCGCTCCGCCTGCTTGCGGCTGGTGATGTCCCTACACACCCCCACGAACAGCACGCTGCCGTCCAAATCCATCCAGTTGACCGCGATTTCCAAGGGAAAGGCGGTGCCGTCCTTGCGCTGGCCCGTCGCCTCGGTGCGGGTGCCGATGACTTTCGCCTCGCCGGTCTCGAGAAAGCGCTTGATGTAGCCGTCGTGCCGGCTGCGGTGCGGCTCCGGCATCAAGAGCGCGACATTCTTGCCGATCGCCTCGGCGACCGAATAGCCGAAGATCCGCTCCGCCGCGGCACTGAAGGAGTGGATGATGCCCTGGTCGTCGATGCTGATCACCGCATCCACGACGGAGTTCATGATCGCGCTCAGCCTCTGTTGGCTCGAGTGGAGCTCCGCCTGTTTGGCGCGCAACGCCGCGTCGTCCTGATGACGCTTGGTGATGTCGCGCGCGATCGCGGTGAAGGTGTGCCGGTCGTTCACCTGCATTTCGCCGACCGAGAGCTCCAGCATGATGGCGGAGCCGTCCTTGCGCAGAGCTTCGACCTCCTGGCCGAAGCCGTTGCTTTCGCCGTCCGGGCCCAGAACGCTGGAAATCCCGCGGTCCTTGTTTGCCCGGTGAAACGACGGTATCAGCAGGGAGATGTCGCATCCGACCACCCCTTCCGCCGGATACCCAAAGATCTTTTCTCCGCCCGCGTTGAACGAGTCCACGGTGCCGGCGTCACTGATCGTGAAGATGGCGTCGGAGGCCGTATCGACGATCGCCTGCATCGAGTCCTTTGCCTGGAGCAATTCCTCCTCGCGCCGCTTCAGTCTCGAGATATCGACATAGGTCGTCAGCGTCTTGCCATCGGAGGCCTTCTTCTCCCGGACTCGAACCCAACGGCCGTCGGCGAAGCAGTGCTCGAAGCTCCTTTCCGTACGATGGCCCCCGGATTCTTCGGACGCCCCCCCGTCATTCCGAACCAGAGCCTCCAGGTTCTGCCCTCTGTCGGCGGCGATGGTGACGAGGTCCTGGAACTTCGCCCCGGGCTCGACGACATCGGAGAGTCCGGAAAAGATGTTGCGGTACTCCCGGTTGAACAGGACGAGACGGTCCTCTTGATCGAACAGCGCGAAACCTTCCTGGAGCGACTCGACGAGTTCGACCAGTTCCCGCTTCGACTTGACCAGCTCGTCCTCTCGGCGTTTCAGTTCGGTGATGTCCGTGCGGATCCCGACCGTGCCCCCGTCGGGCGTGCGGCGCCCCGTGACCAGGAGCCACCGCCCGTCGGAGAGCGCCTGTTCGACCGGCGCGGACAGCTTCCGGTGGTCGCGCATCCTTTCGGCCAGCCACTCCTGCTCCCGGCCGGCGGCCTCGGTGTATTGGCCCCGCTCCAGGCCGAACCGCAGGATCTCCTCGAAATGCGCGCCGGGCACCATCGCCTCGGCGCTTTCGGTATAGATCTCCTTGTAGTTGTTGTTGCAGATGACCAGCCGGTCCTCGGAATCATAGAGCGCAAAGCCTTCCGAGATCGACTCGATGGCCTGGACAAGTTGGCCCCGGACCTGGCGGGCCTCGCCGAGCGCGCGGTCGAGCGCCCGTATCGGCAGCACCCGCAAGGTAACGGATACGGCGAGACCGAGGATCAGCCCGAAGGCCGCGACCACGCCGGTCTTTATCGCGAGTGGCCGCAGACCGCTGATCAGCTGCAGTTTGCCGACTTCCACGAACCCGTCGTGCAGGAAGGTCTCCCGCGTGATGGTCGGGCTTCGCGGGGTCGCTCCCCTCTCGAGGATGAGATTGCCCTCGCCGTCGAGGACGCGATAGCGTTGCGCGTCGAAATGCGACACGTCCAGTACTTCTTCGATTCTCGGTGTCTGGTAGCGCCACATCTCCGGGATTGTGGATATGATGCGGGAAATCTTGTCCGCGGGCGACTCCAACTTCGAGGAAACACGGTCGACCTCGTAGGTGTAGGCGGTCCAGAAGAAGATGAGCGGAACCGCGACGGCCACCGTCGCCGCGACCGCCCCGGCAATCCAGGACAGAAGCCCGCGCAGGCGGCGTTCCTCTCCGGCCATCTGGGCGGGTGTCGCCGGCAAGACCTAGTGTCCCTCCGCCAGGGCGAGCGGCAGGTTGCCGTGGCGCCGCAGGAGGCCTGTCCCCTCGGCCGAGGTGAGGAATCGGATGAACCGCTTCGTCAGTCCGCCGGGGTCGCTCGGGAGGACGGCATAGAAGGTTACCGAGAGCGGATAGGATCCGTTCGACAGGTTGTCGACCGTCGGCGCAACGCCGTCCAGGGCGAGCGGCTGCAAGGACCGGCCTTCGGCTACGACCGCGGAGAAGGCCGCCGTCGTGAGCGATCCGTCAAGCGTCTCGGCCAGGTCCATGTTCTCCTGGTCCGTGTAGGCGAGCGGGAGACGGCCCCTGTGCTTCGAGCGGGCCAGCGAGTCTGCGAGGCCCGGCATATGCGCGACCAGAATCTTCCAGCCCGAATCGGATTCGGGACGGAGTATCAGGCGGATGGGCGTGGCGTCCGGCCAGGAGATCCGCTCGCCGGCATAGATCTCGAGCAAATCCGCGCGGGTGAGCCCCGCCCCGGCATCCCGCCGGGAGGTGACGAGTACGAAGGGCGTCTGGGCATAGGCGAACTCGCTGGCGCCCGCTTCGCGTTCCCCTGTCTTCAAGGGACGGGCGCTCAGCGCGATGTCCAGATCGCCCCCCAGCAAGGCCCGTATTCCGCCGCCGCTTCCGAGGCTGGGAAGGACCTCGATGCGCGCGCCCGGGCTTTGCTCGACGAACCTTTCGGCCAGCGCCCGCATGGTGCCGAGCGCCACGCCGGTCCCGCCTATTGTCAAGGATTCGGCTTGGCCGGCCGCCGGCGAGGCGAGGTACGCGGCGGCGAGGATTAGCAGCGCGGCCCAGGCACGCTTTCGCAACACAAGCAACATTTTTGGCGCTCCCGTAACCAGCCTCTCGGAGACGTATTCCGGCCCAGCCCGGGGCCATCAAGCCTGAAAGCGCCGCGCCGGAGGTCGCAATACTCTTTTAAAGCTATTTATTATCAGTTAATTCTATATGTTCCATATAGACTACGTACCCGCCAGGCCTCCGGCAATGGCCGAGACTTCGGCCGGCGGTGTTCGCCAGGCGCATTCTCGAAAGCAGTTCTTAATCCCGAGCGGCTATCCCGGCTCGGCGGGTATGGGATCTCCGCGCCCGAGGGAGGCGTCGTCATGGACTGGTGGCCGATCATCGTCGGAGTGATCGCCGCGGCGCTGGCCTACGGCTATTGGGACCACACGCGGCAAAGCCGCCGCCTGGCCGGGATCTTCGCCGTTCTCGCGGCAAGGCATGGCGGCAAGGTCAAGCGGGCCAGCCTGCTGGCGCTGCCGCAGCTGCGCTTCGAGAGCGACGGCCGGCGCGTCCTGGTCACGGCCATGGCGACCAGCGGCGCGACCGCCAAGGACAGCGCGCCCTTCACCTTCGTCGAGGTCGAGCTGCCCTTCGACACCGGGGCCGAGCTCCGCGTCGAGCGGAGCGCGGACCCCGTCGAGCGCCTCATCGACGCCGTCACGCCCGGCCGGCCGCCGGCGACCGGCCACGAGGCCTTCGATGAGGCCTTCCGGATCAAGGGGAACGACCCGGCCTTCGCGGCGCGCCTGCTCGACGCGCGGGTCCGCAGCGAGCTGTTGGATTCAGCGCTGCCGCGTCTCGCCCTGCGCGTGGCCGGCCGCAAGATCCTCGTCGATATGGACGGCTATGCTACGGAGCAGGCCGAGGTCGAGGAACTGATTGGCCTCGCCGTCCTCCTGGCCGAGCGCTGCGCG
>CAMYKD010000059.1:40957-44302 GCA_947258885.1 uncultured Kiloniellales bacterium
GGTTATCCGTCGCTGAGGCGAAAGCGGCAATCTCGACTCTCACCGAGCAGGTTGCTGCCGAGGGCCACCCGCATGCGCACATGAAGCTGGGCCGCCGCCTGGCCTTCGCCGGGGCGAGCATGGCCTTCAGCGAGGAGAGCATCTCAGTACCGGACCTGGAGCAGGGCATCGCCGCCCTCAGGCTGGCGAAGAAGACCGGTGCGGTGACGGACGACTTGAACCGCTCGCTGGCCTGGCTTTCGAAACGGCGGCTGGAGGCCATGGGCTGCGCCGACGCCAGTATTCTGGGGGAGAAACGCAAGACGGTCATGGTCGAGGCCGCCTGTCTCTTGGCCGCCCCGAACGCCGCGATCGACCCGATGTTTCTCACCTGGCCCAACGGCGAGATCATCCGCGCCATGAACGAAGGGCGGTTCTTCCTCGCGTGTTTCGGCAGCGACGGCCGCTACCGGGTGGTCCTCCGCCAGGTCGACGCGAGCGAGCCCGTGCTGAAAGCGACCGAGTACAAGGATCTCGTGGCTTCCTCGGACATCGGCTTTCTGCGTATCGAAGACGCCGAGCTGCGCTTCGGCGCCCCGGAGGCGCTGGAGAGCGCCGCCGTGCTCGAGGTACCCAACGGCATGATGAAGGTCCAGGTCTTCTCGCTGTCCAAGCCCAGAAGCGAGCTGGTCGTCCTGGTCGCCTGCCGGACCGACGAGGCCCCGCCGCCGCTGGAACAGATGCAAGAGCTGGAATACTGAACTGCCGGGTAACCGCGAAGAATTGGAAGAATTGGGGTCTGACCCCATTTCATTCGGCGGAACCATGGCGCTTGGCCGGATGCGGAGGCCGAACGCGTCCTCACAAATGTTCTTCTTGTTAACGGTGCGCGCGAACCGGCATAATTCAACGCGACGTCCAACAACAGAAAGGAGGTGATCCAATGTCTTGTGATACAGGTGCCACGTCGATCAGCTCTGGACCTCATCGCGGGCGGCGGAGCAGCCTCTTCTGCTTGCGCTGATGCCATGATCGCTTGATTGGGGCTGTCGAGTGGCCCACTATCGGAAAGGCGGCCTCCGGGCCGCCTTTCTTTCTTGTGGGGCAAGAATTGGGGTCCGACCCCGTTCTTGGCGTCTGCGGTCGGGGCAATGGTCCCCCGGTCACTTGATGATAAGGCAGTTGGCGCTCGTCGTGTTGCTCACCTTTCGGGAAACGCTCCCCATCAAGAAACTCTCGACGTGCCCGAGGCCACGGCTCCCGATGACGATCAGGTCGATCTTATGCTTGGCGGCATACGCTACGATGGCGGTCGCAGGGTCCCCGGAGCCGATATCGGACTCGACGGACTTGATGCCTTTGGACCCGACCATCCTCTTGGCCTGATTGAGAAGCTGTTCGCCCGCGGCGTTGAGAAGATCGTGCCGCTGGCGTTCGAGCTTCTCGTACGCGTCCATGAGACCCGGGTTCAAGGGCACCTGCATTTCCCGGACGACATGCAGGAGATGCAGGCCGGCACCGTAGTCCTTCGACAGCTCGGTCGCTGTCTCCAAGGCGCTCGTGGACGCCGCCGAGCCGTCGATTGCCACCAGAATGCGTTTGAACACCTTGGTCTCCCTTTCTCACGATCGACGAGCAAGCCTACCATCGATCGGCGCCATCCGCTCAAGCGCGTGCTCGACCGGCGCCCCGGCAGGACCATCCGCTCCGGCAAGCCGCCGAGAATCGAAGTCCGGTGTGATGGGTAGCCCGTTCAGTAGCGCGATTTGCTATATGCCATTGTCGTAGCTGAGGTAGTACGCCTCGCCGTCATTTCGGAAAATCATTGTTGACGTCCTGGAATCGTAAGGAGGGCAAAGATACTTTGAACCCGCATTGCTCTCTGCAATCTTTTGACAGACTTCTTCCATCGATTTCACGTCGGCCCTGTCATACTCGAACGTTGCCCACACACTATTGGTATCGATGTTGTGGCTTTCGCGAATTCTCGTGGCGGACTTCGGGAAATACTCTGGCAGCCAACCCGCGGAGATCAGCCCGGCCGATTCCATTTCTTCGAAAGTCGCAAACTCACTCTTCGGATTTTCGAGGTATCCGAAGTACGTGAATGTGGCAAGGACGATGCCCATAAACGCTAGAGGAATCGACAAGATTAGGACCATGTTCTTCATGAAATTTAGCAATGACTAGATGGACAACCTGTTGAAATCTCGCCCCTAGGCCGAGCGCGCGAGGGCGCCGCGCGGCTCGCCGCCCGCTTCGCGGACGACCGCGTCCATGGCCTCGGTGAGCGTCGGGCGCTCCTCGCGGTAGAAGAGGCCGAGGGCCGGGGTGGGCGCGTTGGCGGCGGCCAGGGCCGCCATCAGGTCGCCGCTGTCGTGGTCCTCGGGCAGGTCCCTCACCTGCAGGTCTAGGTTGGCATAGGTCATGTTGGTCTTGTCGAAGGTCACGCAGGGCGAGAGCACGTGCAGGTAGGAGAAGCCCCGGTGGGTGATCGCCTGGGCGATCATGTCCTTGAGGTGGTGCTGGTGGCCGGCATAGGCCTGGGCGACCCAGCTGGCGCCGTAGGACAGCAGCATCATCAGCGGCCGGAGCGGCTGGTCGCGGTTCTCGTAGGGCGTGGTCGAGGTCTTGAAGCCGAGCGCCGAGGTCGGCGAGGTCTGGCCCTTGGTCAGGCCGTAGATGCCGTTGTCCATCAGGATATAGGTCATGTCGACGTTGCGCCGGGCGGCGTGGCTGATGTGGCCGCCGCCGATCGCGAAGCCGTCGCCGTCGCCGCCCACGGCGACCACGGCGAGCGCGTCGTTGGCGATCTTCACGCCCGTGGCCACCGGCAGGGTGCGGCCGTGCAGGGTGTGGAAGCCGTAGGCCTCGAGGAAGAAGGGGAAGCGCGAGGCGCAGCCGATGCCCGAGACCACCACTACGTCCTTGGTCGGGATCTGCAGCTCCTTGAGCGCCTTGGTGACGCCCTCGGACACGCTGAAGTAGCCGCAGCCCGGGCACCAGGTCGGCAGCGACTTGGAGCGGTAGGCGAGATGGCCGTCGCTGCGGATCTCCTCGAGCTTCTCTTCGAGATAGACGGGCCTTAGGGGTTCGTTCACGGCTTCGGCTCCTCGGTTCTCGGGTCATACCAATGGTTACTGATAATGACGCATTTCACCGAGTCGCTTTTGGCCGCCAGCAAGGCGCGCGTTGCGCCGTTGTGCTGGTACAACAAGCGGCGCGCAACGCGGCTGGCGGCCAAAAGCGCCCGGCCCTTCGGGTGGGGCGTATCGGGGCGCCGGGGGCGTTGCGGCGCTTGCCCGATGCTGGCATCGCGCTGCGCACCGCGCCTACCCGGGCGACCCGATCCGCTCCCATGAAATG
>CAMYKD010000060.1 GCA_947258885.1 uncultured Kiloniellales bacterium
GTTGAGCGCCGGATTTGCATTGGACCCCAAGATGTGCACGTCGTCCTTGTAGATTCCGACGAACTCGTTGCAGGTGCCGGTGAACTCGATCAGGTACTGACCGGAATCGATGGCCGCCTGTAGGGCGCCGGGAGCGGCGGTGTTACAGTTGATGACCTGGGCCGAGGCCCGCCCCGACCAAAACGTAGACATGGCGCACAGACCAATTACCGCGATAACCGATTTGATCCTGAAGAACCGAAACATTTCAGACACCTCCTCTTTCCGTGGGCTCTTGCCGAGCCGCACGACACATCGTCGAGGCGGATTGCACCGAAGGATTGCCGTCGCGGGCCGTAGAGACCCCCTTGGGGGCCCTTCGGAAGGCTCCGCCCCTCTCCATGGTGAAAGCTGCGCATCATCTCCCAGCCTCTCCCGGGCTAAAGACAACAGCCGGCCTTTTGGTCTTCTTCTTGCCCTCATTTGAGTCGGCAGCGGCCTTTCGCCACGACCGAGCCAATCGCTTCAGAGGGTCTCGATCAGTATACACGCAGTTCGAGCATCGAAGAAGCTACATATTGTGTATGCCCTTACCGGAGATGATGAATTCGAGAGGGGTGTTCGTCAGCCGCGCCGGCCGGCCTCGCGCATCCCGGCGCTGGCACCCTTGCCTCCCGCCGCTGCCCGCGAAGGCGAGGTCGCGGCCGGAAATTTCTCTTTCTTAGTGGCATATCCGATGTTGAAATCAGCCACAGGAAGATGACCTTGGCCATGAACCCCACCCTTCCCGCCACCATGCGCGCCGTCGTGCTGACCGGCACCGGCGGGCTCGATCGGCTGATCTACCGCGAGGACGTGCCGGTGCCCGTGCCCGGCCCGGGCGAAGTGCTGGTCCGGGTCGGCGCCTGCGGCATGAACAACACGGACGTCAATACGCGCAGCGGCTGGTACGCCAAGGCCGTGACCTCGGGCACGACGCAGGAGGGCGCCGCCGAGGGCTTCGAGGACGTCACCGGGGAGTCCGCGACCTGGGGCAGCTCGTCGCTTTCCTTCCCCCACGTCCAGGGCGCGGACGTGGCCGGGCGCATCGCAGCCGTCGGCCAGGGCGTCGCGGAGGCGCGCATCGGCGAGCGCGTTCTGGTCGATCCCTGGCTGCGCGACCCGGACGACCCCGAGGACCGCGACAACGCCGGCTACCTCGGCAGCGAGCGCTGGGGCGGCTTCGCGGAATACGCGGCCGTGCCGGCCGTCAACGCCTTCGCGATCGAGAGCCCCTTGAGCGACGCCGAGCTCGCGACTTTCCCCTGCTCCAGCTCCACCGCCGAGTACATGCTGACGCGGGCCGGCCTGGCGGCGGGCGAAACCATCCTGATCACCGGCGCCTCGGGTGGCGTCGGCTCCGCCCTGGTCCAGCTCGCCAAGCGGCGCGGCGCGCGGGTGGTCGCGCTGGCCGGCGAAAGCAAGATGGCCGCGCTCCGCAAGCTCGGCGCCGACCACGTCCTGCACCGCGATTTTCCGGACCTCGCGACCACGCTCCAAGCCGCGCTCGGCCGCGGCAAGGTCGACGCCGTCGCGGACATCGTGGGCGGCGACCGCTTTCCCGAGCTGCTCGGCTGCATCAAGCGCGGCGGCCGCTACGTGACCTCCGGCGCGATCGCCGGCCCGATCGTCGAGCTCGACCTGCGCACTCTCTACCTCGAGGACCTGACCTTGCACGGCGCTACGGTCATGCCCCCCGGCATCTTCCAATCCCTGGTCGGCTACATCGAACGCGCCGAGATCCGCCCCTTGCTCGCCCGCGCCTTCCCGCTCGCCGAGCTGCGCGCGGCCCAGGAGGAATTCCTCGAGAAGGCCCACGTCGGCAACTTCGTCGTCGTACCCTAGGCGCAACCCCGCCCGATTTCCGTGCGTTCGAAATCTATACCCCGTTGGGCTATAGTCGTATCATGTAGGGGTACCTGGCCAGGGTCGCCTAATACCAGCGAGCCAATGAAGTGGCTCGGGATGAGGGGCTTAATTTGGAGTCCTCATGCTGAGCTTATCGAAGTATGAGGGCGAGGCCGCAATGACTCCATTCATCGGCTCGTTGATACAAACCCAGGCTTCCACCCGCTGGCCAAGGTCGCCAAGGCCCTCAGGGACAGCTACGGAGAGCGAACATGGGCAAGACGGCATTCGACAAGATCATGGACGGATTGACCGACGCCTTGGCCTTGGCCTATGCCGAAGGCGACGAGGGCCGTGGCAAGGCCCACATCGTCGAGCTGCCGGCCGTGGACGTCAAGGCCGCCCGCAAGAAGCTCGGCCTGTCGCAAGACAAGTTCGCCGCGGCCTTCAGAATCAGCCCCTCCACGCTGCGCAAGTGGGAGCAGGGAACCCGGCATCCGCAGGGCCCGGCCCGGGTGCTGCTCACGGTGATCGACCGGGAACCGGAAGCCGTGCTGCGCGCCCTGCTGGACGACGAGGCGGCCTGAGGCGCGCCGGGTCCGGCTCCTTCGCGCCGCCGTGACCGCCCTCTGGCCTGTCCCCCTACCCCACCTTCAGATCCGCGAAGAAGTCGTTGCCCTTGTCGTCGATGACGATGAAGGCGGGGAAGTCCTCGACCTCGATGCGCCAGATCGCCTCCATGCCCAGGTCCTCGTAGGCGAGGCACTCGACCTTCCGGATGCAGTCCTGGGCGAGACGCGCGGCCGGCCCGCCGATGGAGCCCAGGTAGAAGCCGCCGTGCTTCGCGCAGGCCTCGCGCACCTGGGCGCCGCGGTTGCCTTTCGCCAGCATGACCAGCGAGCCGCCCTCGGCCTGGAACTGGTCGACGAAGCCGTCCATGCGTCCGGCCGTGGTCGGCCCGAAGGAACCCGAGGCGTAGCCTTTCGGCGTTTTCGCCGGGCCGGCGTAGTAGATCGGGTGGTCCTTGAAGTAGTCGGGCAGCGGCTCGCCCGCCTCCAGGCGCGCGCGCAGCCGGGCGTGCGCCAGGTCGCGCGCCACGATGATCGGTCCGCTCAAGGACAGGCGCGTCTTGATCGGGTGGCGGGTCAACTCGGCCAGGATCTCGGCCATGGGCCGGTTCAGGTCGACCGCGACGACCTCGCCGGACAGCGCCTCGTCGCCGACCTCCGGCAGGTACTTCGCCGGGTTGGTCTCGAGCTGCTCGAGGAAGAGCCCGTCTTGCGTGATCTTGGCCAGCGCCTGGCGGTCGGCCGAGCAGGACACGCCGAGGCCGATCGGCAGGCTGGCGCCGTGACGCGGCAGGCGGATCACGCGCACGTCGTGGCAGAAGTACTTGCCGCCGAACTGGGCGCCGATACCGGTCCGGCGGGTCAGCTCGTGGATCTGCGCCTCCATCTCGAGGTCGCGGAAGGCATGGCCGGATTCGGAGCCGGCGGTCGGCAGGCCGTCCAGATAGCGGCAGCTCGCCAGCTTGACGGTCTTCAGGGTCAGCTCCGCGCTGGTGCCGCCGATCACGACGGCGAGGTGATAGGGCGGGCAGGCGGCGGTGCCGAGCGTGCGGATCTTCTCGTCGAGGAAACCGGTCAGGCGCTCGGGGGTCAGCAGCGAGGGCGTCGCCTGGAACAGGAACGTCTTGTTGGCCGAGCCGCCGCCCTTGGCGATGAACAGGAACTTGTACGTGTCCTCGCCCTCGGCGTAGATCTCGATCTGGGCCGGCAGGTTATTGCGGGTGTTGGCCTCCTCGAACATGCCGAGCGGCGCCAGCTGGCTGTAGCGCAAGTTGCGCTTGAGGTAGGAGTCGAGCACGCCGGCGGCCAGCGCCTGCTCGTCCTTGCCGTCGGTCCAGACGCGGCGGCCCTTCTTGCCCATGACGATCGCGGTGCCGGTGTCCTGGCACATGGGCAGCACACCGCCCGCCGAGATGTTCGCGTTCTTCAGCAGGTCGAAGGCGACGAAGCGGTCGTTGGCCGAGGCTTCTGGATCGTCCAGGATATCGCGCAGCTGCTGCAGGTGGCCGGGCCTCAGCAGATGGTTGATGTCGCCGAAGGCCGCCTCGGCAAGGCGGCGCAGCCCCTCGGGCTCGACCTCCAGCAAGGTCTGCCCGCCGGCCTCTTTCGGCGTGACGTAGTCCCCGCTCAGCTTACGGTACTGGGTGCGGTCCTCGCCGAGGGGAAAGAGGGGAGTATAGCTTTCGGTCTCGGTGTCGCTTGTCATGGCGGTTCTCTGCTGCTGGTGCGATCGTTTGTCATACACCCTGGGCGGAGATGCGAAAATGGAGAAGGTGGCCGTCCGTCGAGACGGCCCGTGCGAAAAATGCGGCCGGGACCTGACGCCAACGCGGCCCAGGGGTGTTGTCTTGACTTAGGTCAATGCCGGAGGCTACAGGGGGAACGACAATGGCGCGAATATCGGCACCGTTCTTCGAACGAATTCCGGAGTCGCCGCGCGGCCCAGACAGGAACCGATGCCATGCTTTCCATCGCTCCCGAGAAGGTCTGTTTCGTGGTCATCAAGGCGCGGGCCTTCGACGTCAAGGTCGACGTCATCGAGCCCGACCCGGGATCGAACCCGGCCGACGACGACATGCGCGAGGTCCTCGAGGATTACGAGGAGGACCCGACTTTCGATGAACTGAAAGACTTCATACAGTCGCTGAACGTGGACGAGCAGATCGACCTGGTCGCCCTCACTTGGCTCGGCCGGGGCGACGGGACCAAGGACGAGTGGAGCGACCTCGTCCAGCAAGCCAAGGACTCCCGGTCGGACCATACCGCGGAATACCTCCTCGGCATCCCGCTGCTGGGCGACTACCTGGAGGAGGCCCTCTCGCAGCTCGGCTTTTTCTGCGACGAGGAGGAGATCGGCCACCTCTGACGGCACGGGGGCATCCGATACCAAGGGGCAAAGGCCATGAGCTTCCACGTGGCCAGCCCCGCCGTCGACGACGCCGCGCGATCCCCGGTGCATGCCGATTGACGCAGGTCATGGAATCCGCCGGCCCCGGTCCCTAGCGTCGGAGGCATGGGAAGGGACGATCAGAATCCCCTTCCGGACCCGCTATGACAGCGAAACAGCAGCGTGTCGACGAATCCAGCCCGGCGGGCCCCGACCCCGCGCCCGCCCGCCCCCGGACGCGCGCCTCGCTGCCGGTCGTCCCACAAATTCGCGTCGAGATCGGAGAGGACGAGCGCCGGGACCTGACGCGCACCGCCACGAGGCTACTCGCCGACGAGCCGCTGCTCAGCGTTACCGAGCCGTTCGGCGCGACCGTCAAGTCCGGTCTGGGCCCCTGGCCCGGCTTTTTTCTCGAGGACCACAGCTGGATATCCCTGTTCGACGGACGCGGCGACACCGCATACAGTTACCGGGCGCTGCTGCTCGCGGGCGACGGCGACCTCGTCACCATCGGGGCGCCGCGCAACGCCACGTTCGAACACTATTGCCGCGATCTTCTCGGGCTCGGCCGGGCCGAGGTGATGATCCCCGCGGCGACGGGCGCCGGACAGCCCCTCACAGTGCGCTGCGCCAGGGACCCCACAGTGCTGGACCGCGCCGCGGAACGGGCCCGAAGCGGCGGCGGCCTCAACGTCGTTCCATATATGGGCACCGGCGGCGTCTGGATGCTGGCGGGCAAGATAGCCGCCAAGTCCGGCGTCGAGGTGCGGGTCGCCGCGCCGCCGCCGCGCCTGACCAGGCGGGTCAACGACAAGCTCTGGTTTGCCCAGCGCGTGACCGAGCTCTTCGGCGGCCGGGCGCTGCCGCCGGCCTCCGCGGCCTTTAGTCTCGCCGCTCTCGCGGGGCGCCTGGCAGCGCTTTCCAGGCGCCACGCGACCGTCGCGGTCAAGCTGACCGGCAGCGCCAGCTCGGCCGGAAACCTCGTGCTGGAGTCGGACGAGCTGGGGGGCGTTTCGCTCGGCGCGCTGCGCAACAGGCTGCACCGCCTCTTGCAGCGTATCGGCTGGCGCGGCGAGTTCCCTCTGCTGGTGACAGCATGGGAGCACCCGATCATCGCCAGCCCCTCGGTGCAGCTTTGGATTCCCGAGCGCGGCGCGGGCGACATCGCGGTGGAGGGCATCTTCGATCAAACCGTCGTGGGAACCGCGCGGATGTTCAGCGGCGCCGCGCAGACGGCCCTGCCGGGGCGGTGGCAGATCCTGCTCGCGCACGAGGCCGCGCTACTCGGCTGCCTGTTTCAGGAGCTGGGCTACTTCGGGCGCTGCAGCTTCGACGCGATTCTGGTCGGCGACCACCTGGCATCGGCCGAGCTGCACTGGATCGAGTGCAACGGCCGCTGGGGCGGAACGTCGATTCCCATGACGCTCGTCAATCGCCTGGTCGGCGACTGGCGGCGGCGGCCCTTCATCGCCATCGGGCGAAGCGATCTCGAGGGTCCGCCGCGGCCTCTCGCGGATTTCCTCCGGCAGATGGAACAAGAGCTGTTCCGTCCGCCCAGGGGGACCGCCGGGCTGGTGGTCCTGTCACCCAGTCGGATCGAGGACGGCAGCGGTTACGAGCTTGCCGTGCTGGGCGACACGCAAGCGGCCGCCCGCAAGCTGGCCGAGACGGTATCGCTTCGGCTTGCACCTCCGGCGCCAACGTCTTGAAGGGCCTTCGCCCAGCATCCCCCGCGGTTAGGTTTTGCCACCTTCGGCGCGATGGCGAAGGTGGGTGTGCCTGACGCTCTCCACCGTCCGCGCCACCTCGTCGTCGGCGAGCGGCGGACGGCAGCGCACCCGGTTCCAGCACAGCAGAAGCTCAAGGACCACCTCGGGGTCCACCTCGTGCCAGAGCAGATGCCCGGTGAGCGACGCGATCGTGTTGTTGCGTTCGCCCTCGGCGACCCCCTGTCGCACCAGGGCACGCCAATACGCCAGGGGATGGCCCCGGTGCGTGTTGTCGCGTTGCAGCAGCGTCGATAGCCACCCGGGCAGGGGCGCGAGCGGCACGTCGCCCGGCCCATGCGAGTCTTGCCAGGCATAGCGCCGGCCCGAGGCGTGCAGGGCCGGCGGGGCGACCACGAGGCCGCCGTCTCCGCGCAGGTCGATACCCGGCGCCAGGGCCGCCTTGTTGGGGATGCTCCCGCCGGGGTGGGCAAAGTAGAGATGCCGGCCGCCGCCGCCGGTGACCGCTTCGACCGTTTCGGGTAGGGCCCCGTGCTCGGTCTCGAGCCGGGTCACGCTGTCCGCGCCGCCGTGCCTCGGGTCGATGTCGAGCACGACGAGCCCCGAGACCGCCCCGGTCACGATGCCTAGGTTCGCCTCCGGCCAACGGCCAAACCAAGCCTCGACCTCCTCTCTCGTCGGCAGGCGGTTCTGAAAAGACTCCCAACGGACCAACGGCCGCTTGCCGCCGGACTTGACCGGGATGGCCGCCCAGCCGCGCGCCAGACACTCCAGCGCCGCGCGCGCCGCCTGCGACTCCGCCCTGTCCGCCCGTACCACGCGCGCCTCCTCGCGGTCTCCGCCGGTCGCACCGAAGGGCATCCGGCCGTCCAGCGAGGTTCATGCCGTAGCCGGGTCCAATCCCGCTGCCCATGATCTGAATCAATGCGACTTCACATACTATTTACTATATAGTTAGTTGTGATTACAGGGATCCTAGGATGATCCTGGCCGATCGAGTCGCCAGGCAGGTCCGTAGAGCAGGACGCTCCTCCCGAATCGGTCGTTGGATCGCCGACGATTCCAGAGGGAGCGGTTCCTTGGCTTCGACCGAGAAGAACCCCTGCAGTCCTTATCTCTCGAGGCCGCTCCGCAGCCTCGAACAGGTGGTCAGGGACCTCGCCGCCCGAAACAAAAACGCCCCGGCGGCCGAGGACGACAGCGAGAGATGCGGTCTCTCGAGTGTGACATCGGACCGGCACCGAAGAAACGACACGGGCCCTGTTCCGGCGGTGCCCAAACCCGCGAAGAGCCGCCCCTTGCCCGCGGCGGCAGAGTCGAACGGCAGAAAGGGAGGATCACGTGGAGAGCAAAGACCTGAAAGAGGCAGAGCGAAAAGAAGCCTGGGACGCCACCAAGACGGCTGTCGGTGCCTATGCCAAGAATCCTTGTAAGGCCACCGAGGTGGAGGTCACCGCCGCCTTGCGCAACATCAGGCGCCTGGAAGGCGCCTCCAAGAGGGCGCCGGCGCGACCCAGGATACCAAAGCGGACGGACAAATAGTCCTGTTGTCCCGAATCCGGGCTATTCGAGACGCTCCAGATCCATCTTCAGACCGAGGAACTCGAGCAGGTCTTTGAGGGCGATGACACCCAGCAGCCTGCCACCCTCGGCCACCATGAGGCGGCTGTTGCCGCTGCGGCGCATGATCGAAATCGCCTTTACGGCGTCGGCGCGGGGACCGATCGTGTTGTCCGGGCCGCAGGGCACGAGGATATCCGCCACCCTGGCCGCGGCCCACTCCGAACGCGGCACTTCTCTCACTTGGCGGGTGCTCACCAGGCCGACGAGCTGCGGGCCGTCGACCACCGGAAAGAGGTCGTAGTGGTATCCGTATACGTAGTCCTCGATCAGGCGTTCGACCGGTAGTTCCGGAGAGACCGTCACGGGATCGAGCGTCATGAACCGCGACACGGGCTCGCCTTCGAAGGCCTGGCGGATCATGAGCTGGTGGTAAGACGCGCTGGCGGCGCCGCGCAGGAACAGGCCGATCAGAGACAGCCACATCCCGCCGATGAAATCCCCCGTCAGGACGCTGAGGACTCCGAGGGAGATCAGCACGATGCCGAAGACCTGGCCGCAGCGCGAGGCGAGCCGCGTGGCCCAGCGCAGATCGCCCTTCCAGTACCAGAGCGCGGCGCGCAACGCCCGGCCGCCGTCCAGCGGGAAGGCTGGAACGAGGTTGAACACCGCCAGGACGACGTTGATGAAGGCCAGGTAGCCGGCGATCGCCAGAACACTGTCCGGCACCCCTTGCGCCGCACCGGCCAGCGTCAGGCCATGGAAACCGGCGGCCAGCGCGAGGCTCGCGATCGGCCCCGCAATAGCCATCAGAAACTCGGTCTTCGCGCTGTCCGGCTCCTCCTCCATCTCGGCGACCCCGCCGAAGATGAACAGCGTGATGCCCTTGATCGACAGGCCGTAATGGCGCGCCACGAGGGCGTGCGAAAGCTCGTGCAGCACCAGGGAGAAGAACAGGCCGATCATTCCGATCACGCCCATCTTCCAATAGGTCGCCGGCGGCAGGCCCGGGTAGAAGGCCGGAAAGAGCCCCTGGGCGAGCGACCAGGTCACGAGCAGGGCCAGGAACAGCCAGCTCATGTCCGCCTGCACCTTGAAGCCGAACAGCTCGAAGAGGACGAGGCGCTTGCCGAACATGGGTGGACCCTCGCGCTCCGGTCAGGGCGGCGGCGAAACGGCGGCGGGACCCGCGCATGGCCCGATCAACTCCATCAGCCGCCTTGCGTCTTGCGTCGCGTAGCCTTGCTCGTCGTTGTCAAAGTAGCAGTAGACGTCCAGGCCGGCCTTGCGCCATGTCAAGATCCGCCGCGCCCAGGCGGCGAGCGCCCCTGCGTCGTAGGTTCCGCGATAAGGCCCGCCGGGCCCGTGCAGGCGCAGGTAGACGAAATCGGCGGTGACCCGGGCCGGCGCGCAACGGCCGCCCAGATCGTAAACGCAGAAGGCCGCCTGATGGCGTTGGAGGAGGTCGTAGACCGCTGGCGTGAACCAGCTCTCGTCGCGAAACTCGAATGCGAAACGACGCTCCCGGGGCAGCGCGGCGAGAAAGGCCTCCAGGCGGTCCGGGTCGACCCGCCACCTCGGCGGCAGCTGGAACAGGATCGGACCGAGCTTGCCGGCCAGGGTGCCCACCACCTCGAAGAAGCGCCGGCAGGCTTGCGGCGGGTCCTTCAGCTTCTTCATATGGGTGATGTACCGGCTCGCCTTGCAGGCGAAGACGAAGCCGCCGGGCACGCGCTCGCGCCATGCCGCCAAGACCTCCGGTGTCGGCAGGCGGTAGAAGGTGTTGTTGATCTCCGTCGTGCGGAAAACGCGCGCGTAGTAGGCCAGAAAGGTCTCGGGCCTCGCACCCTCGGGATAGAAGGGTCCGACCCAGTGAGCGTAGCGCCAGCCAGAAGTACCGATATGGATGCGCCCGCCGCCTCTCACGATGTCGTCCCGCTTACGCCGTCCCCATACCGGACAGCCACCTCTTCTAGCCGACGATATGGTGCTTGCCGATCGGGTCCACCGTGCTCGCCTGCGGTCCCTCGGCGCCTTCCCGCTCGGCCACCACGAGGCGCACCTCGCTGCCGACCTTCAGGCTGTCGAAGGCCTGTCTCAGGACGCTGTTCTTGTGGAAATAGACCTCGCGCCCGTCCGAGGCCGCCACGAAGCCGTAACCCTCATAGGGAAACAGGCGCACGACCTTGCCGTGAAGCGGCACCTCGTGCGCCTTGACGTGGCCGCTCAGCTTGCGCCCATAGTCCTCGAGCTGGCGGCGCGCTGCGTCGAAGGCGTCGCGCACGGCCACGTAGACGTCCTCGTGGGCGTGCTTATTTCTAGGATGGCGGCTCACCACCAGCTCAGTCCCGGGCACGCCGATTTCAACGCGCACATGGTAGAGCTTGCCTTTCCGGCGGCGGCGCTCCGGCGCCTCGATCACCACCCGACAGCTTGAAATATGGTTGAAATAACTCTCCAGCCTAGCAGCCCTCTCGCGAACCTTCGCCTCGACCGTTTCCGAGCGGTCCATGTTGCGAAAGCTGATCTGCAATGGAATGTCCATGACCGATGCCTTGATTGTTGTCGTTGCCATTATACGAAACCTCTCTCCACAGTGCCGACTCATCCCTTGACGCAAACGAGCGGCGACAGCTTGGCCACCTTGCGGGCAAGGCCCGCGCGATCCGATGCCTCGACCACCGCGTCGACGTCCTTGTAGGCGCCCGGCGCCTCCTCGGCGGCGCCGCGCGAGGAGTGGCTCTTTACGACAATACCCCGATCGGCCAGCTGGTCGACGATCTGCCGCCCGCGCCACTGCTTCAACGCCCGATGCCGGCTCATGGCGCGCCCGGCGCCGTGACAGGCGGAGCTGAAGGCGCGCGCCTCGCTCGCCGCCGTGCCCGCGAGCACATAGGAGGCCGTGCCCATGCTGCCGCCGATCAGGACCGGCTGGCCGAACGGCCGCAGGCTTTCGGGCAGGTCCGGGTGACCGGGGCCGAACGCGCGGGTCGCACCTTTCCTGTGGATGTAGACCCGCCGCCGCCCGCCGTCGATCTCGTGCTCCTCGACCTTGCAGGTGTTGTGCGACACGTCGAACAGCAGCTCGAGCCGTGCTTTGGAAAACAGCGCGGCAAAGACCTCGCGAGTCAGATGCCCGATGATCTGCCGGTTGGCCAGGGCGCAGTTGATCCCGGCGCGCATGGCTCCCAGATAGCGCTCGCCGATGGCGGAGTGGATCGGCGCACAGGCAAGCTCGCGGTCCGGCAGCGCTATGCCCAAGTCCGGGGCGGCGGCCGCCATGTCGCGCAGGAACTCGGTGCCGATCTGGTGCCCCAATCCGCGCGAACCGCAGTGGATGCTGACCACCACCTCGCCCGCGCGGAGGCCGAAGGCGGCCGCCGCATCGGTGTCGTAGATCTCGGCGACCTCCTGCACCTCGAGGTAGTGGTTGCCCGAGCCGAGCGTTCCCATCTCGTCGCGCTGACGCCGCTTGGCGCGCGGGGAGACCTGGTCGGGCCGGGCGGCCGGCATGGCACCGCCCTCCTCGACCCGCTCGAGGTCGGCCGCCTCGCCATAGCCCTGCTCGACCGCCCAGCGCGCGCCGCCGGCGAGCATGGCGTCCATATCCGAACCGCCCAGACGGATCCGGCCGGTGCTGCCGACGCCGGCCGGAATCTTGGCGAAGAGCGCATCGGCCAAGATCCTCTTGAACGGCTCGATCTCGGCCCTGCTCAGGCCGGTGAGCACGCTGCGGACGCCACAGGAGATATCGAAGCCCACGCCGCCGGCCGAAACCACACCGCCCCGATCCGGATCGAAGGCCGCCACGCCGCCGATCGGGAAGCCATAGCCCCAGTGGGCGTCGGGCATGGCATAGGAGGCTTTCACGATACCGGGCAGTTTCGCAACGTTGGTAACCTGTTCGAAGACCTTGTCGTCCATCTGGTCGATCAGTCGCTCGTCGGCGTAGATGATCGCCGGCACCCGCATGGCGCCGCTCGGCTCGACTCGCCATTCGACCGTCGAAACTTGGCTGAGGTTCGTCTTGTCCATTCCTCCGCCTCCACCCAGGGCCCCGCCTGACGGGGCTTTATCAGACGTCGACGACGCATTGGGCTACCCACAGGCCGTCGGTCCTCCGGGCCACTTCGAGCGCCGTCAAGGTCGCGCCCTTGACCTCGGCAGCCGGCTCGTGGCGCGCAACGTCGACCGGCTCGCCCCAGGCCCGCCCGCGCAGACGCCGGTTCTCGATCCGCACGGCGAAGCGGCTGAACAGCATGCGCCGCGTGGCCATCTCGTAAACCAGTGCGTTCAGCCAATCGACCAGAAGCAGTTCGAGATCTGGGGCCTCGCAGGTGATCTCCACGGCGAGCCGCGGCATGACCCATTGCGGATCGGTGATCACCGCAGTCAGCGCCGTGGCCGCCTGTTCGAAAGCGGTGTGCTTGTCGGAACCGAAGCCGCGCACCCCGGTATCGGCCCGATGCGGGAAGAGTTCCCAGCCATTCTTGCGCGTGGCCGTTCGGTCAGCCGCTCTGGACGCCGATCGCGAAGTCATCAGACTCACCGCCGAGCCAAGCAACCATGATGAAAGCCTAACGGCCGGCTACCCAGCCCTCATTGATACAGGTCAAAGACGCTGGGACCGGCAGACCAACCGCGGGAAACGGAGGCCGAATTCGCTCGGCCGGACGCCGCACGGCAAAGGCCAACGAATTGATCCAGATCAAAGTCGCGGCACCGCCGCCGTGACATGTTACAAATCCATAGAAAAAAAAAGGTTTCAGCTGGGAGAGACATGTCTGATCCTTACGTTGTAAGGCCCCTTGCGGCTGATCAAATTCCACAGGCTTACCCGCTGGTAGCGATCTTCGATCCGAAGCTGACCCAGGAGCAATGGTCGAAATACGCTGGCGCCCTGATCTCGGAGCACGCGGACCGCGAGCGCCACAGCATCATCACGGTCCAGAGCAGTCAAGGCGACATCTACGGCCTGTCGGTCTACTGGCTGCGGCCCGATTTGCGCGAAGGCCGGATCCTGGAGATTGAGAATTTTGCCGTTGTCGACCTTGTCGGCAATCGAACGGCGGCGAGGGTGCTCCTCGAGGCCCTGCAGGATGTCGCACTGCAACTGGACTGCAGCTGCATCTCGATCAGCCTGCTCAATCCGCAGATGCGCAAGTGGCTGCGCGAACCGAAGAACCCGGCGATGGACCTGTTCCGCGCGTCGGGTTTTCGCGGCGAGCAGCTGCGTCTGCGGAAGTGTTTCTGAGCCCAGGGTGCGAAAGGGGCCTGAAATCGCGACGCGGTGCGATGCAGAATTCGGTGCAGCTGGCCGAACCGCCGCCGGTGCTTTTCGGACGGTCTCGCGCCCCTGTGCCGGGTCGGTGCCTCTTCGATCTTGCGGATCTGCGACCTGTGCGGCTTGCGCTTCCCGCTCAGATCGATGATTGGACATATATGTGTATCAATGCGGGAGGGATCTTTTGATATAGATCAAAGCCCATTGACGCCTTAGGGGATATAGTTATCGCTAATTTGGGGAAGCCGCATGCATGGAGCAGCCAATGCAAACAGCACGGCAGCACTGGGCAGGCGGAAGAAAATCCTTTTCGGATGCCGGTCAATGCGCACCCAGAGATCCAGCTGAAAGGTACGCCTTGCAGGAGAAAACGCTGGCCAAGCTTGAGCAGGAAGGTGAAAGCTTCAGCCTATCGGAGTGCGATCTACTGGTCCGGGAGGGGCAGCCCGGCGACGAGAACTTCACAGTCGTCGAGGGGACGCTCATGCTCTACAAGTCGTTGCCGGGCGGGCGGCGCCAGGTCGTCGGATTCCGCTTCCCCGGAGAGCTGGTCACATTGCGTCGCTGCGGCTCGACCTGGCCGGTCAGCGTGAGCGCCATAACGCCCTGCAACGTCAACCGCCTGCCCTGTCAAGCATTCCAAGATTTGGTCGAATCGGACCGGGACGTCTGCCAAACGCTGCTGGACCTGGCTAGCGACGAGATTGCCGCCAGACAGGAACAAC
Organism: uncultured Kiloniellales bacterium; assembly: GCA_947258885.1. GTDB lineage: Bacteria > Pseudomonadota > Alphaproteobacteria > Kiloniellales > JAKSDN01 > CAMYKD01. The sequence continues at coordinate 14,118 of CAMYKD010000060.1, forward strand.
TCCTGACCGTCGGCCGAAAGAACACCGTGGAGCGGATTGCCGCCTTCATCCTGGAAATCTGGCACCGTACCCAGCGGTGGCCGGCACAAAACGACGAGGTCCTGCTGCCGATGAACCGCGCGGCTATCGCCGATTACCTGGGCCTCAAGACCGAGACCGTCTCCCGCGCCTTCGCGCGGCTGGTCCACGAGGATATTCTCGCCCTTCCCCGACCGAGCCACGTCGTCCTGCTGGACAGGCCCGCCCTCGAAGGCCTGGCCGAAGGCCGACGGTCGCTTTTCGATGAAGGACTCACACGCAGGGCTTGACTTTAGTCAAGGCGAAACGATCCCCGGTTCCGTTATCTTGTATTTTCATGGGCGCTACAGGTGTGGCGCCGGACGCACTTCACCTGGGGGACCCACGATGACGAAGTTCAAGCTCCTTACGCTTCCACTGGCTTTCGCCATTGCCCTGGCCGGTGGTTCGGCTCTGGCCGACGGCGACGCCACGGCCGGAAAGAAGGTGTTCAACAAATGCAAGGCCTGCCACGCCCTCGAGGCCGGCAAGAAGAAGATCGGTCCCAGCCTGCACGGTGTATTCGGGCGCAAGGCGGGCAGCGTGGATGGATTCAAGTATTCCAAGGCGATGAAGGTATCGGACATCGTCTGGGACGAGGAAAGTCTGGAGAAATTCCTGGCCAAGCCGAAGACGTTCCTTCCGGGCACCAAGATGGTCTTCGCCGGTCTCAAGAAGGACGACCAGAGGGAGAACCTGATCGCCTACCTCATACAGGCGACGAAATAGGGCGGCGGACATCGGATAGTTGATCCTGACCGACCCCGGTTTCGGCGAAATCCGGGACGAAAATCGGTTCCTGATCTAAATCAATATTGATCTAAATCAACGATTGCAGGGTCCGAAACCTTTAGTGTGAATACAAACTGAATATCGAATGCGGAGGCCGTGATGGATTACCAGCGTTTTTTCGCCGATCAGATTGCCGGTCTGCGGTCTGAAGGCCGTTATCGGATTTTTGCCGATCTCGAGCGCCGCGCTGGCGATTTCCCGCACGCCACCTACCACGGGGCCGCAAATCCCGGGGAAGTGACGTACTGGTGCTCCAACGATTACCTCGGCATGGGCCAGAACCCCGTAGTGCTGGAGGCGATGCACGAAGCTCTGGAGCGCTGTGGCGCGGGCGCCGGCGGCACGCGCAACATCTCGGGAACCAACCATTACCACGTTCTACTGGAACGCGAACTTGCCGACCTCCACGGCAAGGAGGCCGCGCTACTCTTCACTTCGGGATACGTTTCCAACATGGCCTCGCTGGCGACGCTGGCGGCCAAGCTGCCGGACTGCGTGGTCCTTTCGGACTCGCTGAACCATGCCTCCATGATCGAGGGAATCCGGCACAGCCGGGCGGAAAAACGCATCTTCAAGCACAGCGACCCGGAAGACCTGAATCTGATCCTGTCGGAGATCGAGCCGTCGCGGCCCAAGATCGTCGCCTTCGAGTCGGTTTATTCGATGGACGGCGACATCGCGCCGATCGCCGAACTCTGCGACGTGTCCGACGCGCACGGCGCCATGACTTATCTCGACGAAGTCCACGCGGTCGGCCTCTATGGGGGGCGCGGCGGCGGCATCGCCGAACGCGAAGGCGTCATGGACCGTCTGACGGTGATCGAGGGCACCCTCGGCAAGGCCTTCGGCGTACTGGGCGGCTACATCGCCGCTTCGGCCGCCCTGGTCGACTTCGTGCGCAGCTTCGCTTCGGGCTTTATCTTTACCACGGCGCTGCCGCCGGCGGTCGCCGCCGGCGCGCTGGCCAGCGTACGCCACCTGAAGCAGAGCCAGACCGAGCGCGCGAGACACCAGGAGCGGGCCGCGACCCTGAAGCGCCGCTTGCGGGCGGAGGGGCTGCCGGTCATGCCTTCGGTAAGCCACATCGTGCCGGTCCTGGTGGGCGATCCGGTGCGCTGCAAGCAGGTGACCGACACACTGATGAAACGCCACGGCATCTACGTGCAGCCGATCAACTACCCGACCGTGCCGCGCGGCACCGAACGGCTGCGCCTGACGCCCTCGCCGCTGCACAATGACGCCGAGATGGACCGTCTGGTCGCCGCCTTGAGCGATATCTGGTCAGAGTACGACCTGGAACGCGCTGCCTGATCCTCCCGCGCGGCCGTCTTCCGCGCTAGACCTGACCCCGGGCCGGACCCTACCGGCCCGGGGCCGTTTTTTTTCGCGCCCGCGGTCAGGCCCCTCGCGCGGTCCGACAAGCCCCGCCGCCACAAAGGGCGGGGCCGCGGTCGCGACCCAAGGAAAGCAAAGCCTATTCGATCTCGGCAGCGGACTTGAAAGAATTTTCGACCAGTGGTCGCTCGGCGGCCTGCGGCACATGGCACTGAGTGCAGAACCAACGGGCGCGCGCCACGCGGTCCAGCGCAACGCCGTTGCGGTCGACATAATGGGTCTCGCTCACCTTCGGCGCGCCCACGTCGGCATTGTACGGCCAGTCGTGACAGCCCAGGCATTGGTTGGCCTTCGCATCGATCCCGTAGGGGTCGATCTCATGCGGGATCAGGGGCGGCTGCTGCCGGTAGGCCCGGGCGAAACCACCGTCCTGGGTACTCTGCTTCTCCACGGCCGGTGCCGGGTTCGTTTCTTCCAGCAGAACCGGCCCCCTGAGCGACTCGACCTTTTCCGACTGGGCCGAGACTTCGGGCGCCACGAACAGGACTGCCAGGGCGAGGCCCGAGACCCCGGCCAGTAAGGGGACGATCTTCTTCACGGCTCAACCCTCCATCGTTGCGGTGCCTGTGGGGCACCCCGGATTCACGTTCCGACGCCAGGCGCCGAGGCGGCGTTCCGCCCTTTCCTTTGTTCCGGCTCCGGTAGATCGCTCCAAGTCCGATTGTCGAAGCGCGTCCCGAACCGGAAGACCTCCTGCGAGCAGACATCGATGCACCGGCCGCAGTTGCTGCAGTCGGGCGATAGGATAACCGGGCCGCGGCCATGCCGGGCCCCCTTGAGCGCCGGAGTGAGCACTTGCGGTTCGGGACAGACGGCGAAGCAGTCCATGCAGTCGTCGCAGGCGGCGCGCCTGTCGGCGCGCACGCGCAGAAGCGATGCGCTCCCGACCAGGCCGTAGAAGGCGCCGACCGGACAGATATGGCCGCACCAGCCGCGCCGGCTGACGACGAGGTCGAACAGGAACACGGCCGCCACCACGGCCCAGGCCAAACCCATGCCGAAGACCAGCCCGCGGAAGACCATGGAGACCGGATTGACGAACTCCCAGGCGATGGTCCCGGTGGCCAACGAGACCGCCAGAGTCGCCCCCAGTAGCCACAGCCGAGTATTCCGCTTGGGTTGCCAACCTTTCTGCAGGCCCAGTCTGGAGCGCAGCCAATGGGCGCCATCGGTCACCGCGTTGACCGGACAGACCCAGGCGCAGTACACGCGCCCGCCGACCGCCGCATAGACCGCCAGGACGATGAGCGCGCCCAGCAAGGCCGTCCCCGCCGCTACGTGGCCGGCGAAAAGCGACTGCACCAGGACGTAGGGGTCGCTGAGCGGCAGCCAGTCCAGGGTCAGGCTGGAGGCCAGATTGCCCTTGACCAGCCAGACGCCGGCGACCGGGCCGAGCAGGAACAGACCGAGGATGAGCAGCTGCGAGGCGCGCCGCATCAGCAACCATCTGTGAGCGCGCGGCCAGCCGTATCGCTCGACCGCTGCCGCGCCGGGATTGCGCTGGGCGCTCATGGCCGAACCTCCGGCAGGCGGTCGGGCAGATCGATCAGGCCGGGCACCAGGGACTCGCCCCGCTTCGCCTTCTCTTCCCAGCCCAGCTGGTAGTGGTGCCCGAGTTCGCCCAGCGCCACCTTGCGCGGCAGCACCTTGATCGCCGCCTCTTCCAGCACGCAGGACCTCTCGCACTTGCCGCAGCCCGTGCAGTGGTCGCTATGGACCGTCGGAATGAACAGGGCGTGCCTTCCCGTGCGCGGGTTGTGCAGCCGCTCCAGGGTGATCGCCTTGCCGAACACCGGGCAGACCCGGTAGCAGACGTCGCAGCGCAGACCCAGGTAGTTGAGGCAGGTCTCGTGGTCGACGAGCACCGCCACGCCCATGCGCGCGTCGTCGATGTCGGTCAGCCCCGGGTCCAGGGCGCCGGTGGGACAGGCCTTAACGCAGGGAATGTCCTCGCACATCTCGCAGGGCACCTCCCGGGCGACGAAATAGGGCGTGCCCAGCGCCACGGGCTCGCCCAGCGTGGCCAGCCGCAGGGTGTCGTAGGGACAGTCGCGCACGCAGAGCCCGCAGCGCACGCAGGCCCCGAGGAACGCGTCCTCCGGCAACGCGCCCGGCGCCCGCAGGGCGGTGGCCGGCCGCGACCTCGCCGACCCGGCATAGAGCGCGAGCAGCAGCCCCGCCAGCCCCACGCCGCAAGCGGTGCGCGCCGTGCCGGCGAGGAATCGCCGCCGGTTCACGGACTTCTGGTCTGGCATGCGTTGCACCGAAGGAGTCCCGTTCTCCCTGCGGCCGGGCTTACACGGCCTCGATCTTGACGGCGCACTTCTTGTAGTCGGTCTCCTTGGAAATCGGGCAGGTCGAGTCCAGGGTCAGCTTGTTGACCAACCGGCTTTCGTCGAACCAGGGGATGAAGACCAGGCCGCGCGGCGGCCGGTTTCGCCCCCGGGTCTCCACCCGCGTCATGACCTCGCCGCGCCGCGTCTTGAGCCGGATCGACTGGCCGCGCTTGAGGCCGCGCGCCTTTACGTCCTCGGGATGCATGAAGACGACGGCGTTGGGCACGGCGCGGTGCAGCTCGGCGACGCGCCGGGTCATGGAGCCGGAGTGCCAGTGCTCGAGCACCCGCCCGGTGACAAGCCACAGGTCGTACTCGACGTCCGGCTCCTCGGCCGCCGGCTCGTACGGGAGGGCGAAGATGTTGGCCTTGCCGTCCGGCTTGCCGTAGAAGCGGACCCCCTCGCCCTTCTTGACATAGGGGTCGTAGCCCTCGCGGAAGCGCCACAGGGTCTCCTTGCCGCCGACCACCGGCCAGCGCAGGCCGCGCGCCTTGTGATAGGACTCGAAGGGCGCGAGATCGTGCGCCTTGTTTACGCCGAAGCGCCGGTACTCCTCGAACAGGCCCTTTTGCACATAGAACCCGAAGTCGCCGGACTCGTCGTTGTCGAAGCCGTCCTGCAGCTCGGTCACTGGGAACTTGTTCACTTGGCCGTTGCGGAACAGCACATCGTAAAGCGTCTTGCCGCGATAGTCGGGCGCCTTGGCGAGCAGGTCCTCCGGCCAAACCTCCTCGACCTTGAAGCGCTTGGAGAACTCGACCAGTTGCCAGAGGTCCGAGCGCGCCTCGCCGGGCGGCTTGATCTGTTGTCGCCAGAACTGGGTGCGCCGCTCGGCGTTGCCGTAGGCGCCTTCCTTCTCGACCCACATGGCGGTCGGCAGGATGAGATCCGCCGCAAGCGCCGTCACCGTCGGATAGGGATCGGAAACCACGATGAAGTTCTCCGGGTTGCGATAGCCCGGATAGGTTTCCTCGTTCATGTTCGCGGCGGCCTGCATGTTGTTGTTGCACATCACCCAGTAAGCGTTCAGCTTGCCGTCCTTGAGCATGCGGTTCTGCAGCACCGCATGATAGCCGACCTTGCCCGGAATCGTGCCCTCAGGCAGCTTCCAGATCTTCTCGGCGACCGCGCGATGTTCCTTCTTCTTGACCACCATGTCCGCCGGCAGGCGGTGGGCGAAGGTGCCGACCTCGCGCGCCGTGCCGCAGGCCGAGGGCTGCCCGGTGAGCGAGAAGGGGCCGTTGCCGGGCTGGGAGATCTTCCCGGTCAGCAGATGCACGTTGTAGACCAGGTTGTTGACCCAGCTGCCGCGTGTGTGCTGGTTGAAGCCCATGGTCCAATAGGACACCACCTTGCGCTTCGGATCGGCGTAGAGCTCGGCCAGGGCCTCGAGCTTCTCGGCCGGTACGCCGGAGATCTGGCTCGCCTTCTCGACCGTGTAGTCGGCGACGAAGGCCTTGTATTCCTCGAAGGACATGGGCTTGGAGCCGCCGGCCTTGGACGCGTTCGCGGCCGCCTTCTCCTTCGGGTGATCGGGGCGCAGGCCGTAGCCGATGTCCGTGTTACCGCGGCGAAAACTGACGTGCTTGGCGACGAAGTCCTGGTTCACCCGGCCGCTCTGGATGATGTAATTGGCGATGTAGTTGAGGATCGCCAAGTCGCTCTGCGGCCGGAACACGATGCCGAGGTCCGCCAGTTCGAAGTTGCGGTTCTCGAAGGTCGAGAGCACCGCCACCTTGACGTGATCGGCGGTCAGCCGCCGGTCGGTCAGGCGCGACCAGAGGATCGGGTGCATCAGGTCGTCGTAGCAGCCCATCGGCTCGTCGATGCCGAAGGTCCGGATGAAGCCGGCGACCGCCGAGGCCATGCAGTGCCGGGCGTTCGGGTCGAGGTTGTTGCTGCGCAGCCCCGCCTTCATCAGCTTGGCGGCGGCATAGCCCTCCCAGACCGTCCACTGGCCGGAGCCGAACATGCCGACCGAGGTCGGGCCCTTCTGCTTCAGGCTTTCCTTGAACTTCCCGGCCATGACGTCGAAGGCCTCGTCCCAGGAGACCGCGGTGAACTCGCCGTTCTTGTCGTACTTGCCGTTCTTCTTGCGCAGCAGCGGCTTGGTCAGGCGGTCCTCGCCGTAGACGATCTTGGACAGGAAATAGCCCTTGATGCAGTTGAGCCCGCGGTTCACCGGCGCGTCGGGATCGCCCTGGGTCGCGACCATGCGCCCGCCCTTGACGCCGACCAGGACACCGCAGCCGGTGCCGCAGAATCGGCACGGCGCCTTGTCCCAGCGGATCCCGTCGCCGGCTGCGGCCGCGGCCGGCCCGATCCCCGGCAGCTGTACCCCCGCCGCCGCCGCGGTCGCGGACAGCGCCGCGGTCTTGATGAAGTCACGCCGTGTCTGCATCGAGGTGCCAGAGAGCTCGGAGTCGGCCTTATACGAGGAGTCGCGCAGGACCGGCGTGCGGCATGGACGTGTGGTGTCATCGCTCATCGGAGGTCTCCACAAGGAGTCGCGGGGGTGTCTGAAAAGGCGACCCTATGTCGCGGGCCAGCGGTCAGCTATGACCCAGATCAAAATACAGGCGCGCCGCTGCTCGCGGGAGTAAGATTCGAGCACGCGAAGCCGGGGGCGCCGGGGGAAGGTCCGCGCGTTCGACTGATCAGAGGGGCCTGGCGTTCTTCTGCCGAAATTGGTGCTGCCGTTGAGTTGGAGCGTCGCCTCGACCGGCTCTTGATCCTGCTTCTTCAGCTTCACTCCTGACTGGGGACCCACGCCGGCCGACGCTGCGACGGGCGAAGATGACCCGTAGCAGAAGTGCGGCTCCACTTGAAATTGGTGCGGTTAGGAAGGTCATCAAGCTTCCGTTTCATCACCGGCGTCTGCCGGATTGCAACGAAGGCCGTCGGCACAAGTGATCCAGGGAAATTGCCGTGAAGTCCAGTTTTGCCGCGTCGGTGGAAAGGCCTCGGGCTGATCCAGAGACCCTACAGTCACACCAAGTATCCTGTCGGGTATCGTGCCATCAAACTGGATTGTTATCGGACTGCCGCAAGTCCGGCAGAACTGCCGGATCGCCCGTTGTGAGGATCGAGAGCTGCTTGGCTCGCTGGCCGTCCAGCACCGTTGCCTCCCCGCCGCTGAGAGGTCCGTGAGTGGGTCGCCGAAATGCGGGCGTCAGACGGTCGTGCTGGAGAGCATTAGCGATGCCGGCCGAACGACACTTCGATTCGTCGCCCATAGAGATTTCCATTACTGTGACTGCGCCACAACATCTGCAGGGAGAGTCTGCCTCCAAAGGAGGGACGAACCATGCCCCAGGCGAGCAGGTCCCGTGAAGGACGTCTTCGCAAGACGAAGGCACAACTGATCGATGAACTCGAGGCTCTTGAGCATCGGATCGCCGGGCCGGGAGGCGGCGCCACCGGCGATGTGGTCCGGCAAGGCGTCCTGCTAGACATCACCGAGGACCATCTGAGCCAGCAACGAATTTCCGATCTGGCCAAGTTCCCGTCCGAGAATCCCAACCCCATCGTCCGGGTGAAGCCCGACGGCAAGGTGCTCTACGCCAACAATGCGGCGCGCGCGGTGGACGGCCTGATCGTCGGCGGTAAGCGGAGTACGCTGACCCGGAAACTCGGCAAGGCGCTGGATGCGGGTTTGCACGGTGGGAAAGGCCAGGAACAGGAGCTCACGAGCGGCGCTCGGATCTTCGCGTTCGTATTCACGCCGGTTCCCGGGAAATCCTACATCAACGTCTACGGTCGCGACGTCACCGAAGAGCACCGTGCCAAGCAGGAGCTGGTGACGGCGCAGGAGACGTCCGCTGCCGCCGAGTCCTTACTGCGGGATGCGATCGACAACATATCCGACGGATTTGTCGTCTACGATTCGGACGGGCGCCTCGTCACCTGCAACCAAAAGTGGAAAGATATTTACGGCTATTCCGACGAAGACGCCGCACCCGGCGTGAAGTACGAGGATCTGGTCCGCCTCGACCTGGCGAAAGGCGTCATCGCCGATCAAAGAGGGCAAGCGGAAGCCTATTACAAACACCGTCTCGCATACCGGAAAGAGCAAACGGGGGCGTTCGAGGTCGAACTCGCCGACGGTCGCTGGATCCTGATCCGCGAGCGCCCGACCTCGATCGGCGGCCGCGTCGGCATTCAAACCGACATCACCGAGCGCAAGCGGGCCGAAGAAGCGCTGCGCGAGAGCGAGAAACGCTATGCCCTGGCCATGCGGGCGATCGACGAAGGGGTCTACGAATGGAACGTCGATACCGACGAGCTCTACTCCTCCTCCGGCGCCCGCGATATTTTGGGATTGCCCGTCGAGAAGGTGGAATCGCGCGCGGATCTTCTCGAACGCATCCATCCCGACGACCGGCAGCGTTACCGGGATGCTCACGTCGCGCTGTTCAAGGGCAAGACCGAGCGCTTGAACTGTGACGTGCGCTATCGTGACAGCGCGGGTGACTGGCGATGGGCCCGGCAGCACGCCGTCGCGGTGCGAGACGAGAACGGCCGCGCCCATCGGGTCGTTGGAGCGAGCGGCGACATCACGGCGCTTATGCAGAGAGAGCAGGCGCTGCGTAAAAGCGAGCAATTCCTGGCGACGGTCCTCGATAACTTACCTGCCGCAGTGGGTCTCAGGGATCGCAACGGACGCTATATCCGAGTCAACCCTGAGTATGAAAAAGTTTACGGAGTGACCAATGACGCCGCCCGCGGAAAGACGTTGCCTGAAGTGCTTCCGAAGAACACGGCCGAAGAATTTGCCGCGCTCGATCGCGAGGCCATCAAGCAGCGCCAAGCTGTCGCACGCGAGCTGACGGTCAAACAAGCTGACGGCGAACACATCGTTGTCGCCACGTATTTCCCGGTCCTCGATCCTTCCGGCGACGTAATCGCTACAGGTGTGGTGGACCATGACATCACCGAGCGCAAGGAAGCGGAGCAGGCCCTCAGGCAGAACCAAGCCCTGTTCGATCAGGCGGCGCGGCTGGCGCACCTGGGTCACTGGGCCTATGACGAGGTCGAGGACAGGGTGATCTATAGTTCCGAAGAAATCGCCCGGATTCATGGCGTCACGGTCAACGAGCACCTGGCGAGCCTCTCCAGCACTGAGAAGGACATAGAGCGGGCCCATCCCGAAGACCGTGACGAGCTCGGACGAGTCCTTCGGCAAGCCCAGAAGCAAGCGACGGCCTACGACGTCGAATACAGGATCGTGAGGCCGGACGGGGAGGTTCGCCATGTCCGCGAGATGGGAGAGCCGGTCTTGGACGATTCCGGTTCACTCATCCGCTCGTTCGGAACGATTCAGGACATCACTGAGCGCAAGCGGGCCGAGGAGACACTGCGCGATAGCCGTGAAATGCTGTTCGCCGTGGTTAATGCGGTTCCCGCAATGATCAACGCCAAGGACCGGGATTCACGCTACGTGTTCATCAACCGCTATCAAGCGGAGCTCTATGGCGTCTCGGAGGACGAGGCGGTCGGCAAGACCGCCGCAAACCTACTGGGCCGCAAATACGGTGCCCACACGAGGCGGTTGGACCGCAAGGTGATCACGAGTGGCGAGGCACTCCCGTACTACGAAGAAGACCACGTGGACGTGTACGGCGCACACCGCAAGCTGCTTGCCACCAAGGTGCCGCTCAAAGACAAGGAAGGCCAAGTCCGCGGTGTCGTCACGGTCGCTCTCGACATCACTGACCGCAAGCGGGCCGAGGAGGAACTGGCCGAGAAGGAGGCTCAACTCCGTGCGGCTCTTACGTATATGCCGGGCGGCATGAAGCTTGTCGATCGAGACCTGAACTATGTGCTCTTCAATCCACAGTATGAGGAGTGGTGCGATTTTCCGGACGGTTTTATCAAAGTGGGGCGATCTATGCGCGATGAGCTGTATTTTCAGGCTGTGCGTGGCGACTTTGGCGCTGGTGACAAGGACAAGCTGGTGGAAGAGGTGGTCGCCCTTTACCGAAAGGGCGAAGCCGTAAGCGTCGAGCGGAAGATCCCTGGCGGACGGACGCTTCAGATCAACATTGCGCCGACGCCCGAGGGCGGCTACGTCAGCATCCTCACCGACATCACCGCGCGCAAGCGGGCCGAGGGCGAGCTCCGCAAGAGCCGGGAGCAGTTGCAGGCGCTCGCCGACAACCTCCCCGAGTTCATCAGCATGAAGGATTCGGACGGAAGGTTCATCTTCGTCAACAAGCAGTTCGAGACATGGATCTGCCAAAGCCGGGACGACGTCATCGGCAAGACCGTGTTCGACATTTACAGTGACGACCAGGCAAAGGAATTCCACGCTCTGGACCGGCAGGTGATCGACGCTCGAGAGGTCTTGTCGGAGGAGTTCGACCTCACGTACCCCGATGGCAAGGCGCGGACCATCATTCGCAACCGGTTCCCGGTAATCTCGTCGCAGGGCGAAATGCTCGGCTTGGGTACCGTCAATCGAGACATCACCGAGCGCAAGAGGGCCGAGGAGGCGCTACTCGAGGCGAAGCGACGGTCGGAGGAAGCCAGCAAGCTGGTTGCCGAAAAGAACCGCATGCTGGAATCGCTTTCGAACCAGCTGTCCAAATACCTCTCGCCGCAGGTCTACGCCTCGATCTTCTCGGGCGCGCAGTCGGTCGAGATTTCTTCCAAGCGCAAGAAGCTGACCGTCTTCTTCTCCGACATCGCCGATTTCACGGGAACCACCGACAGCCTGGAGTCCGAGGAGCTGACCAACCACCTGAACCACTATCTGACCGAAATGTCGAAAATCGCCCTCGACTTCGGGGCGACGATCGACAAGTACGTCGGCGACGCCATCATCGCGTTCTTCGGCGACCCGGAAACTCGCGGTGTCAAGGAGGATGCGAGAACTTGCGTGAACATGGCGATCGCCATGCAGCGGCGCATGCAGGAACTCCAGTCCGAATGGCTGGACATGGGATTGGAGAGGCCGTTCCAGGTGCGCATGGGCATCAACACGGGCTTCTGCACCGTCGGTAACTTCGGCAGCGGGGACCGCATGGACTACACCATCATCGGCAACGAGGTGAACCTCGCCGCCCGGCTTGAATCGCTCGCCGAGGTCGGCGGCATCCTCATAGCCCATGAGACCCATTCGCTGGTCAAGGACACGGTGCTCGCCGAAGAGAGCGAAACCCTGACCGTCAAAGGCTTCGCCAAGCCCGTTCGAACCTACGCGGTCGTGGGCCTCAACGATGATCTCGCGGACCAGGGGCGCATCATCCGCCGCGACCAGGACGGCTTGGCGCTGGTTATCGACCGGAACAAGCTGACGAAGAAGGGCAAGGCCGAGGCGATCAAAGCCCTCGAAGAGGCGGTGGCCCAGCTGAAGGGCTGAGCAGACCCGGAGCCATCCATGTAGAATCGGAGTTCTCCAATGGCCGCTTTTGGTTGAGGCTGTTGAAAAAGTCCCGAGGACCAGAGTTCTTGAAACAATGATTCAAAGGCCGGACGGGGTTAAACCAATACGGCTTCAAGCTCGGCTTGGGTGAAGTCCTAAACTTGCTGGAAAATTCGGCAGGGTTGCATCCTTTGAGATGTGGACTGTCGAGTCGGACCTGTGCGGGTTCCGGCTCAATCAAAGGAGGCACCCCCATCCAAATCATCCAGCAAGTCTCGGACTTGACCCGCCTCCGGCGGGTCATCCGGCAGCAGCATCCGCCGCCACAGGAAACTCCATCGCTCGCCCGAGGAGATCGTGTATCTGGCATAAGCGCCGCCGTCCGGGTTGCGGAACCCAGTGGGCGTGTGGTGGGGCGGCTTGCCGGTGATATCCATCCTTGGCGCGCAGCCAGCCAGCATGGCCGAAACAATGACCACGATCGCCGCCAGTCTGCGGATCCCACGTTGCAACGGCGACCTCCACTAGGCCGGCCAGTGTTGCGCGATAGAGCGCAAAAACCAGAGGTCGTGAATGGGGCCTGAATGTCGGGTTGAGGCGAGCAGCACGCCTGCACCGGCGCACGAGAGCACGGCCCCTTGGCACCAATGAGTCGACTTTGCGGCGGACTCGCCGTGGCGGTTGAGTCCGTGTCGCCCCTGCAAATCGTGTGTGGCGAGCGTGTGCGGGCCTCGGGGTCGACGGAACACCCCCAAGCCCAGCGAAAGCCTATCAAGCTATTGATCTATCGGGCGTTTTTTGAGATCACAGAATCCCGACTCGAGAGGCGAACGACTCACGCCGTGATGGCCTCGTCGTCCGGACCTGCGTCCTTGTCGTCTTCGGGCTCGGGCTCGGGCTCGGGCTCGAAGTGGTGGTAGGCGACCGAGGCGGCCAGGACGCCCTGGAGGCGGTGCAGCGCCAGCACCGTATCGCCCTGCGCGTCCTCTTCTTCGACGGTGACGAGCAGGCGGCCGTCCTCCGTGACCTTGTGCACCTCGACGCCCGGGAACCGGTCGAGTGCCGAGCGCACCTGGTCCATCCGCTCGGGATGCACCTGCAGGAGGACGCCCGCGATGTTCATGACCCCAGCTTGCTAATCTCCACCGCGCCGACCGGACAGGCGCCCACGCAGGCGCCGCACCCGTTACAAGCCTCGGCATCGACCTCCGGCAGCGCATAGCCGCCCAGCGCCGGCCGGAAGCGGATCGCCGCGGGCGCGCAGAGCTCTTCGCACAGCCGGCAGATGACCCCCTGGACCGACAGGCAGCTGAACGCGATCTTGGCCGCCGTGGACCAAGGCGCCTGTCCCGTGTCGGCCAGGACGCCGATCGCGCAGACCTGGATGCATTCCTTGCAGAAGCTGCACGGCCCGCGCTGGAAATCGACCTCCGGAAGGCCGCCGGCCCCGGCCACGATGATCCCTTCGGGGCAGGCCGCGGCACAGTGACAGCAACGATCGCAGCCCGCCGCAAAGGCCTCCTCCGGGGCCGCCCAGGGCGGGCGAAGCACCGGCGGCGTGTCCCGCAAGCAGCCGCGCAACAAGTCGGATCGGCTGAGTGTGCCCGTCATTCCGGATCCTTCGAGAATATCACTCATTCGCAAGTCTAGCGCCGATTGGTCGGGCTTGCCTTGATTTAAATCAAAAACCGAGAGCAGGCGGCAGGATGGCCCGTCCGACCTGCGTCGGGGGATCGCGCGCGCCTTTTGACCTGGGTCAAACTGTGGCGGGCGCAGAAGGTATATGCTGTCTCGGTGATCTCATGGGG
>CAMYKD010000061.1 GCA_947258885.1 uncultured Kiloniellales bacterium
GGCGTTGCGGCGCTTGCCCGATGCGCGCATCGCCCCCGGGCGCCCATTGCGCACCGCGCCTACCCGGGCGACCCGATCCGCTCCCATGAAATGAGTCATTATCAGTGACCTTTGGTATAATCGCTCATCGATCGGCCACCAGCCGGCGGGCCAGCGCCACGGCGCCGGGAGCGTCCTCGCCGTAGCCGTCCGCGCCGATGCGCTCGGCGAAGTCCTGGTTGACCGGCGCGCCGCCGACGATGATCCGGGGCCCGGCGTTGCGCTCGCGCAACCGGGTCACGGTCGCCTGCATGGCGGGCATGGTGGTGGTCAGTAGGGCCGAGAGGCCGACGATATCGGCCTGGTGTGCCTCGGCCGCCGCGAGGAAGCGCTCGGCGGGCACGTCGATGCCGAGGTCGATCACTTGGAACCCGGAGCCCTCCAGCATCATGCCGACCAGGCTCTTGCCGATATCGTGCATGTCGCCCTTGACCGTGCCGATGACCACGACGCCGGCCGGCTTGGCCTCGCTCGCCGAAAGGTGCGGGCGCAGGATCTCCAGGCCCCCCTTCATGGCCATGGCCGCCATCAGCATTTCGGGCACGAAGAGCACGCCTTCGCTGAATTGCACGCCCACCTCGTCCATGGCGGCGATCAGCGCCTCGTCCAGGATGGCGCGGACCTCGGTGCCGGCCGCGAGCTCCGCCCGCACAAGCTCGGCCGTCCTTTCGGCGTCGAAGCCGAGGATGGAGTCGTAGATGTCGTCCAGGGCCATGGCGCCTTTCCTCGTCAACCGGTTCCGGCGAGCCTGCGGTCCGCCGCCGCGACGATGGCGGCCATCTCCTTGCGGGTATCCTCGGGCAGCGGTTCGGGCGCAGGCTCGCTCAGCAGCGCCCGGCAGCGTTCGTGTGCCCGCGCGGTCAGATCGCCTTCGCCCTTGGTCTCCCAGGCGTCGCGGGGCAGGCGGGTGAACAGCTTGGGCAGGAAGCCCTCCCGGCAGTGGCGCAGGGTGTGCTGCGTGGCCAGGAAGTGGCCGCCCGGGTCGACCGCCGAGAGCTCGTCCCAGGCCAGGGTGTCTTCGTCCACCTCGAGGCCGCGGAGCAGGCGCCGGGTCATCGCGGCGAGCTCGTCGTCGATGCACAGCTGCACCGGACTGATGGCGGTGGCCACCTCGAGCTGCCCGGCGCCGCCCAGGATGTCCGCCCGGGCGAGGCCGGTCAGCAGGCCGAGCAGGGCCCGCTCGGCCATGGACTGGCCGTCGGCCACCGGCGAGTCCGTTCCCGAGCCGTAGGTGTGGGTCGGCAGGCCGAAGCCCTGTTTCATGAGCTGCACGGCGGCGGCGGCCCCCTGCATGGCCTCGACGCTGGACTGCAGGCCCCGGCCGGTGCGCATGTCGAGGGCGAAAACGAGCGGCGTGGCGATCACCGGGACCGCCGGTTCCATGACCTGCGCCGCCGCCAGCAGGGCCAGGATCTCGGCCGCGGCCATGAGCACCGTGGCCGGCATGGTGATGGGCGCGGTGCCGGCCGCGCTCGGCAGGCTGCAGGCGTGCACCGGCACGCCGAAGCGCGACGCCAGCCGGATCACCTCCAGGTCGATGAACTTGACCGAGAGCGGGGTCAGCGCCGTGGCGACGATGCTGACCCGGGGGCTATCGCGCAGGGCCTGCTCGCCGCCGGCGGCGGCCGCGGCCAGGTTCAGCAGGTATTCGATGCTTTCGGCGGTATAGGGCTGGATCCAGGCGTGCTTGCCGGTGTTGCCGAGGACCGCCATCAGCCCGTGCAGGTCGGCGCTCGGCACAGGCACGCCGTCGATGAAGGGAAAGGCGCAAAAATCGACCTCCGCCAGCCCATCGGCCAGCCTGGCCCAGGCGGCTGCGTCGACGGCGGTCACCTTGCGGTACGACCCCGTCTCCGGATCCAGATAGCCGTGGGCGCCGGTCCCGGTGCGCAGCAGGAAGCCGCCCTCGGGGCGGGGGATTTCCAGCCTCCCGGCACCGTCCCGGCCGAACAGCTCGACCCGTTTGGGCGCCCGCGCCAGCACCTCTTCCATGAACGCCGCGGGAAAGCGCACGTTCGACGTGTCGCCGTCGACGGCCGCGCCGGCCTTGGCCAGGCGCCGGGTCACCTCGGGATGCTCCATCTGGACGCCGCGCTGCTCGAGCAGCTCCAGCACCTTGCCGCGCATCACCGCGATCTTGTCCGGCGGCAGGAACGAAACCTTGGGTGCGTGCATCCTCCCCCCTTGGATCCGGCGTCCGCCGCGCCGGGTCATGCGGTACGCAAGGGAAATAGTGTCGCGCCCCGCGGAGCGTCCGCAATTCCCATAGTAGTACCAGGGATGTTTGGGTCAGTATAGGCGCCTGCCGAACGCCTTGCCGGCCCCCGCCCTAATCTTTCTTCTTATGCTTTTTCAGCCACGATCGCGTCAGCCGCTCCGCTTCGGCGACTTGTGCCGGCGTCATGTCGGTTTCCAAGGCTTGCCGGAACGCCGTGGCCACGCTCTTCAAATGCTTGTCGTCGCGTGCGGCCAGGCTCGCCCAGAGGTGCGCGGCGACGGGATCTTGCTGCACGCCCCGGCCGCGGCGATACAGCATGGCGAGCCTGATCTGCGCCAGCATGTTGTCTTGCTCGGCGGCCCGGCGATACCACTCGGCCGCGGCGCCGTCGTCCCGGGTCACGCCGTGGCCGTTGGCGTGCAGGAAGCCGAGGAAGAGCTGCGCCGCGGAACTGCCTTGCTCGGCGATCGGCTGCCATTCCTTCAAGGCAGCGGTGTAGTCCTGCTTGTAGTAGGCCGCCAGGCCCGCCCGGTAGCTTGCCAGCTGGTCCGGGTCGCGCGGAACGGCCGGACTGTGGGCCTGTGCCGTCGCCGTGACGCCGAGCGCCAGAAGCAGGACCAAAAGGCCTCGTTTCAGGGTCATGGACTACCGTTTCTCCTCGGTTGGAGCGTCGTCAAACGGGTCGAATTCGGCGACCCTCGTTAGTGCATACAGCGCATGTGCCGGGCGCCCTGGCAGGCGAGGCTGCGCGGGCTCCAGAGGCTCTTGAGATAGGCCACCAGGTTCCCGGCGTCCTGCTCGGAGATGATCTCCTTGAAGGGCATCATCCTGGGATTGCGCGGCGAGCCGTTCAGGATGGTTTCGGCGAGGTTGCCGTCGGAGTGGTGCCAGCCGTGCGCCGAGTCGTCGAGCGGCGGAGCCACGACCCCGTAGTCGTCGTTGGCGTACATATCCTCGGGCCGCTCGCCGACGCCTTTCGCGCCGTGGCACGACTTGCAGATCTCGTCGTAGAGCCGGCCCGCTTCGGCCACGACCTCCGGGGTCTCCCGGTCGTGTCCCGCGTAGCTCACCCAGGTGCGGCCGCCGTCCTTGCTGGTCAGCACCGTCCCGGTGTCGGCGACGGCGTGGAACAGATTGGGGTCGTCGGGATCGACCGTCATGTGGAGCAGGAACCGGTCGCCGAAGGCGGCCGAGCGCACCTCCCAGCCGAGGCCGGGCTCGGCGCCCGCCACGAAGCCGACTCCGTAGACGAAGGCGTGAACCTCCTGATCCGTCACGTGGACCAGCGTCGCGGGACGAGGTTGCGGGAAGGCCCGGGTCCACTTCCCGCCGCCATCGCGGCTTGCGAACAAGCCGCCCCTCGCCGCGGCGTAGAGCGCTTCGGGCGCCCGCGCGGAGGCGGCCAGATCGAAGGTGTCCTTGGGCAGCGGGCCGACCTGCCGCCAAGTGGCGCCGCCGTCGCCGCTCACCTGCAGGCCCTTGTACATGCCGTAGATCGTCCGCGGCTCGGCCCGGCTGACATCCATGGCGTGGAAGTCCACCGGACCGCCCACGCCCGCCGAGACGCGCTGCCAGCTTTCGCCGCGGTCGCGCGACGCCAAGACTCCCAGGTTGCCGCCGCCCGGCGGGTGGCCGCTGGCATAGAAGACCTCCGGGTCCTTCGGATGGGCGGCGAAGGACATGAGGTCGTCCTTGGATCCACCGACTCGGGTCGCCAACCCCTTCGGCGTGGCGAGGAACAGGCCGCTATGGGTGGCGAGATAGAGTCGCGAGGACTGGGCTGGATCGACGGCGAGACCGTGGATGTGTTCCAGGCGGTCGAGCGCCACGGTCTCGGCCCTGGCCGTACTCCAGAGCGTCGCCAGACCGACGGCCAGGAGGCAAAGCCATGGTCTGGATAGCGACAAACGGCGTATGTTCATGCCAACTCCAGCGAAGTTGTCCACAGATCTCCTTCCGCCGATCCAAGGGTTCGCGGTCGGCGTTCGAGTTCCGGCCCAAGGTGCCTCAGAAGCTCCCGCCAGGCAATGCCGGATCCTGCGGCCGGCTTGCCTCAGAGGCTCGCCGCCGTCTCCTTGATCGTTTCCCAGGCGCCCTGCACGTGGTCGCGCGTCGTGTTGGTCTGGCCGACCGAGAAGCGGATGGCATAGCGGCCCCTGACCCGGTTCTGGGTCAGGTAGAGCCGGCCCGAATCGTTGAGCGCCTCGAGCAGGCGCTCGTTCAGCCGGTCGAGTTCGGCCTCGTCGTCGAGGCCGGGCGGATGATGGCGGAAGTTGAACAGCGCGAGGCTGACCGGCGTTACCAGGTCGAAGGCCGGGTCGGCGGCGACCTGGCCGGCCAGCTCCTGTGCCCAGGCGATGTGGCTCGCGAGCCTGCGCCGCAGCTCCTCGGTGCCGTAGGAGCGGATCACGAACCACAGCTTGAGCGCTCGGAAGCGGCGGCCGAGCGGCACGCCCCAGTCGCGGTAGTCGATCACCCGGCCGCCCTCGCGCGAGGCCAGGTAGGCCGGGTTGATCGCGAGCGTGCGGGTGAGCGCCTCGGGATCGCGCACGAAATAGGCCGAGCAGTCGAAGTTGGTGAACAGCCATTTGTGCGGGTTGAAGACGAAGCTGTCGACGGCCTCGATGCCCTCGATCATCCAGCGCTGCTCGGGCAGGATCAGCGCGCTGCCGGCCCAGGCGGCGTCCACGTGCAACCAGATGCCGTGTGCGCGGCAGATCTCGCCGAGCGGCCCGAGCCGGTCGAAGCCGCCGGTCCCCGTCGTGCCCAGAGTCGCGATCACGCAGGCCGGGGTGATGCCCCGGTCCAGGTCCGCCTCGACCGCTTCGGCCAGGATTTCGGGGCGCAGGGCGAAGTCGTCGCCGGCCGGGATCTTGCGCAAGTTTTCGCGGCCGAGGCCGGCGACCATGACGTCCTTCTCGACCGAGGAATGGGCCTCGGCCGAGGCGTAGACGGCGAGCTGCCGGCCGGTTCCGCCCAGCACGCCGAGGCCTTGCTCGGCCGCCGCCCAGCCGGTCTCCCGCTCGCGCGCGGTCAGGAGCGCGCAGAGCGTCGCGCTCGAGGCCGAGTCCTGGATCGCGCCGTGGAAGCCCTCGGGCAGGCCGATCATCCGGCGCAGCCAGTCCATCATGCGGGTTTCCATCTCGGTCGCGGCCGGCGAGGTCTGCCACAGCATGCACTGCGCGGCGAGCGTCGCGGTCAGCATCTCGGCCAAGACCGAGGGCGGGCTGGAGTTGGCCGGGAAGTAGGCGAAGAAGCTCGGATGTTGCCAATGGGTCATGCCCGGCAGCACGTCGCGCCGGAAGTCGGCGAAGATCCGCTCCATCGACTCGCCCTCTTCGGGCGGGCCCTCGGGCAGCCTGGCCGCGATCTCGCCGGGCTCGACCTGGGCGCGCACGGGGTAATCTTCGACGCTCTCCATGTAGTCCGCCATCCAGTCGACCAGAATGTGGGCGTGACGGCGAAAGTCCTCGTTGTCCACCTCGCACCTCCTCCTCGTCCCCGCTCGGCCGGGCCAGCATGACCCACCGCTAGGCGAAATCAACCGAATTTCCTGCTGTGGCGCTGCCCTGCCGCGTGATAACTAGAGCAAAGGAACATTCGCGCAGAAAGGGAAGGGACGATGGGCAAGGCCGGCGGCCTCACGGCATTCCGCAAGATCCTGGTCGCCAACCGCAGCGAGATCGCGATCCGCGTGCTGCGCGCCTCCAGCGAGCTCGGCATCCGCACGGTGGCGCTCTATTCCCACGAGGACCGTTTCGCGCTGCACCGCTTCAAGGCCGACGAGAGCTACCTGGTCGGCCGGGGCCTCGAGCCGGTGCAGGCCTACCTCGACATCGGCGAGGTGCTGCGCGTCGCCCGCCAGGCCAAGGTCGACGCGGTCCATCCCGGCTACGGCTTCCTCTCCGAGAACCCCGAACTGGCCGAGGTCTGCGCCGAGGCCGGCCTGACCTTCATAGGCCCGCCGCCCGAAGTGATGCGCGCCCTGGGCAGCAAGGTCGAGGCCCGCGCGTTGGCCGAGGGCGCCGGCCTGCCGGTCATGCCGGCTAGCGGCGTTCTGCCCACCGACGAGGCCGAGGTCGCGGGCATCGCGCGGGAGATCGGCTATCCGCTCATGCTCAAGGCGAGCTGGGGCGGTGGCGGCCGCGGCATGCGGGTGATCGAGGACGAGGCCGCGCTGGCCGAGCAGGTCGCCGCCGGCCGGCGTGAGGCCCGGGCCGCCTTCGGCCGCGACGAGGTGTTCCTGGAAAAGCTGGTGCGCCGGGCGCGCCACGTCGAGGTCCAGATCCTGGGCGACGGTCACGGCAACGTCGTGCACCTCTTCGAGCGCGACTGCTCCATGCAGCGGCGCAACCAGAAGGTCGTCGAGCGCGCGCCTGCGCCCTATCTCGACGACGAGGCGCGGGCGGAGCTCTGCCGTTCTGCGGTCGCGCTCGGCCGGGCGGCCGGCTACAGCGGCGCCGGGACAGTCGAGTTCCTGCAGGACATCGACAGCGGCCGGATCTACTTCATCGAGGTCAACCCGCGCATCCAGGTCGAGCACACGGTCACCGAGGCCGTGACCGGCGTCGACCTGGTGAAGGCGCAGATCCGCATCGCCGCGGGGGCGGCGATCGGCACGCCCGAGAGCGGCGTTCCGCCGCAAGACGGGATCCGCCTCAACGGCCACGCGCTGCAGTGCCGGATCACCACCGAGGATCCGCAGAACCGTTTCATCCCCGACTACGGCCGGATCACCGCCTACCGCGGGGCGACCGGCTTCGGCATCCGTCTGGACGGCGGCACGGCCTATTCCGGCGCGTTGATCACGCCGTTCTACGACTCTTTGCTCGAGAAGGTGACCGCCTGGGCGCCGACCCCCGAGGA
Source organism: uncultured Kiloniellales bacterium (assembly GCA_947258885.1). Classification (GTDB taxonomy): domain Bacteria; phylum Pseudomonadota; class Alphaproteobacteria; order Kiloniellales; family JAKSDN01; genus CAMYKD01. Next base: position 7,124 of record CAMYKD010000061.1, read on the forward strand.
GGCGGTCGCGCGCATGGACCGGGCGCTGCGCGAGTTCCGCATCCGCGGCGTGGCGACCAACCTGTGGTTCCTCGAGACCCTGATCGGGCACCCCAGCTTCCGCGGGGCCGACTACACGACGCGCTTCATCGACGAGACGCCGGAGCTGTTCGACTTCGCGCCGCGGCGCGACCGCGCGACGCGCCTGCTCGGCTTCATCGGCGATGTACTGGTCAATGGCAATCCCGAGGTCGCGGGCCGGCCCGCACCGGGGACGCTGGCCGAGCCGGCGCTGCCCGACTTGCCGCCCGGCGATCCGCCGGAGGGCAGCCGCCAGCGCCTGGCGTCCCTCGGCCCCGAGGGTTTCGCGCGCTGGATGCACGAACAGGAGCGCGTGCTGATCACCGACACGACCTTGCGCGACGCGCCGCAATCGCTCCTCGCTACCCGCATGCGCAGCTTCGACATGCTGCGAGTCGCTCCGCACACCGCCCGCCTGCTGCCCGAGCTGCTGTCGCTCGAATGCTGGGGCGGAGCGACCTTCGACGTCGCCCTGCGCTTCCTCAAGGAGGACCCCTGGGAGCGTCTGGCGGACCTCAGCGCGGCCGTGCCCAACGTCCTGTTGCAGATGCTGCTGCGCGGTGCCAACGGGGTCGGCTACAAGAACTATCCCGACAACGTGGTGCGCTTCTTCGTCGCCCAGGCGGCCGAGGCCGGCGTCGACCTGTTCCGCATCTTCGACTCGCTCAACTGGGTCGACAACATGCGCGTCGCCATGGACGCGGTGCTGGAGAGCGGCCGGCTTTGCGAGCCGGCGATCTGCTACACCGGCGACCTCAGCGACCCGGCCTGCCGCAAGTACGACCTGGGCTACTACGTCGGCCTCGCCAAAGAGCTCGAGGCCGCCGGCGCGCACATCCTGGGCATCAAGGACATGGGCGGGCTGTGCAAGCCGGCGGCGGCCGATCGCCTGGTCCGGGCGCTGAAGGAGGAGGTCGGCATCCCGATCCACTTCCACACCCACGACACCAGCGGCATCGCCGCGGCGAGCGTGCTGGCCGCGGCCGCGGCCGGTGTCGACGCGGTCGATGCCGCGATCGACTCGATGAGCGGCCTGACCTCGCAGCCGAACCTGGGCTCGATCGCAGCCGCCCTGCGCGGGGGGCCGCGCGACCCGGGGCTCGACCGCGAAGCGCTCGGCCAGCTGGACACATACTGGGAGGGCGTGCGCCGCCAGTATCTGGCCTTTGAGAGCGACATGCGTGCTGGATCGGCCAGTGTCTTCGAGCACGGCATGCCGGGCGGCCAGGTGACCAACTTGCGCGAGCAGGCCCGCGGGCTCGGCCTCGAAAGGCACTGGCCCGACGTGGCCCGGGCCTATGCCGCGGTCAACGAGATGTTCGGCGATATCATCAAGGTGACCCCGACCTCCAAGGTAGTCGGCGACATGGCGCTCTTCATGGTGACCAACGACCTGACCGCCGAGGCGGTGCTCGAGCCGACGCGCGATATCGCTTTCCCGCAGTCGGTGGTCGAGTTTTTCCGAGGCGAGATCGGCCAGCCGCCGGGCGGCTTTCCCGTGGCGCTGCAGGCCAAGGTGCTAAAGGGCGAGACGCCGATCACCGGGCGTCCCGGCGCGGTCCTGCCTCCGGCGGACCTGGACGCCGAACGCGGCGCGGCGGAGCACGCGCTCCGGCGCCACGTGAGCGACCGGGAACTCGCCTCCCACCTCATGTATCCCAAGGTCTTCGAGGACTATGCCAAGCACCGGCGGCGCTATGGCCGGGTCAGCGCGCTGCCGACGCCCACATTCTTCTACGGGCTCGAGCCGGGCGAGGAGATCGCCGTCGACATCGAGGCGGGCAAGACCCTGATCATAAGCTATCTGGCGACCAGCGAGCCGGACGAGGAGGGTCAGCGCACGATCTTCTTCGAGCTGAACGGTCAGCCGCGCACGGTCAAGGTGGCCGACCGGGCCCTGGCCGCCGCCGGCAAGGCGCGCCGGAAGGCCGACGAGGGCGAGCCCGGCCAAGTCGGCGCACCCATGCCGGGGCTGATCGTCAGCGTCACGGCGGTCGGCCGGAAAGTCGCCCGCGGCGACCGCCTGTTCACCATCGAGGCCATGAAGATGGAGACCGCGGTTTACGCCGAGCTGGACGGTACCGTCGGCGAGGTCGCGGCGCCCGCCGGCACGCGGGTCCAGCCACACGATCTGGTGGTGAGGATCGAGCCGGACGGCGGCGAGGTCGTGGAAAAGGAGAACCCGGCCGGGCCGTGACCCGCAAGGGTCTGGCCGTGCGGCCGGGTTCGAGAAGACTCGGGCCTTGGTGTCAGCCCGTCAGGGCGGCGAAGGCCGTGACCGATACCAGAGCGGTGATCAGGCTGTATTCGATAGGTCCGGCCTCGCCTCTGAAGATTGAGGATATGAATTCGATCATTGTGAGACCTCGGTTAGCAAGGGAACAGATAAAAGGGGACCATATGAATAGCATAAAGACGGAAGCAAATGAATGGAATCTTGGTGAAGAAATAGTTCGTTTTTATAACAAAGAACAATTGTCGATCTAGTTTTAGAGACAATTACAGGAATGAATGTGCAAGTTGTTTTGGCGCCACGCTGCGCGTCCGCCGCCTTGCCGTGGCCTCGAAATCCTCATGCGTCGGGTTACCCTCGGTGCGGGTACTCTGCGGCCAGCCCTCGAAATCACCCCGCCCTTGATCGGCCGACCTGCTTTGAGGCAGGCTTGCGGGAAAGGGCTACCCTGCAACGAGCAAGTTAAGGACAGGAGGGTGGCAGCCATCGCCGTTCCGGCCGCAGGTTCAGGGTCCGGAGGCCGAGAAAGGTAGGGCATGTTTTTTCAACGAAGCCTGACGACGATCCTGATCTCTTGCGCCGTTGTCGGCCTGGTCTTGCTGATGCATGCGGGATCCGGCGCCGCACAGGCCCCGGCGACGATGCTGATCGGCGACGGCGGAGAAACGGGAACGGCCGACCGGCCGGTGCCCGAGGCGCTGCTGTCGGGCGAGCTGAGCGCCGAGGACCGTCGCGACCTCCTGGCGCGGCTGAACGACCGCCAAATCCGCGAGCTGATGCTGCGGTATCTGGATACGGCGGCCGGTGCCAGTGCCGGGCCGGACGACACGCCCGGATTCATCGACGACTTCGAAGACACGGCCGCTCGTGTGCGGAAAAGTCAGCGGGAAGTGCTGGGCGCCATAGACGAGCTGCCCTCGGTCGTGCCGTTCCTTTTGGACCGCCTCGCGGCGGGCAGGGACAAGTCCGATCTGCCGCTCATCCTCGTTGCCTTCGCCGTGATCCTCTTGGCCGGGTTTGCTGCGGAATGGCTCTTTCGGCGGATGACACGGAATTACCGCTGGCAGATCCAGCAGGCCGTCGCCGAGGGCATGACGGCCAAGCTCGGTTACCTCGCCGCGCGCCTGATCCTGGAACTCCTGAACCTCGGTGTCTTCTGGCTCGCGGCGGTCGGCGTCTTCTTCGTCATGTATCAGGGGCACGAGCCGAGCCGCTGGGTCATCCTGACGTATCTCTCGGCCGTCGTTCTGTTCCGGGTCGTCGCGGTCGTCTCGCAGTCGCTCCTGGCGCCATCGACACCGGCCCTGCGCATGGTACCGCTGAACGACGTGGGCGCGCACCTCCTGCACAACAGGGTGATTCTATTTGCCGCGGTTGCCGTTTTCAACTTCCACACCGCCGCCTTGTTTCAGCTGCTCGGTCTCGATTGGCGCGTGATCCAACTGCTCAACTCGATCAACGCCATTGTCTTGGTGACCGTGGTCGTGGTCACGATCTGGCAGGGCCGAAAGCCGGTGGCCGAGCTGATCCGCGGCGAGGCACCGCCCGTCATCACCGCGACATTTCGTATCCGGGGAGTCATCGCCGAGATCTGGCACATCCTGGCCATCTGCTACGTCGGCGTGATAGCGGTGCTGTCGAGAATCGGAGCCCTCTTGACTCAAGAGCCGGTGGCCGGGCGGGGGATCGGCAGCCTGCTCGTCGTCATCGCCGTTCCCTTGGCCGACGGGGCGATCCGCCAGGTGCTTATCGAATACTTCGCCGCCAAGCGCGCCGAGCGATCCGACGAGGAAACGGCGGTATCCGAGGGCGGGTACGAGATCGTCGTGCTGCGTGCCGCGCACATCGTCCTCGTCCTGGCCGGGATCCTGGTGTTCCTGCGAATCTGGGGCGTGGACATCTTCGCCTTGTCGCGCACCGGCTTCGGCGTGGAGGTGTCCCGCGCGGTGCTGCATGTCGGGCTCACCGTCCTGCTCGCCTATGTCGGTTGGTCGCTCGCCAAGACGGCGATCGATCGGCGTCTTGCCCTGGAAGGCGGCGCCGCCGCCGCGGGGCCGGGCGACGAGGGCGGCGGCCATGGCACGGCCTCGCGGCTGAAGACCTTGCTGCCCTTGTTCCGGCGCTTCCTCTTCGTCACCATTATCGCGATGGCGGTCATGATCGTCCTCTCGTCGCTGGGCGTGCAGATCGGCCCCCTGCTGGCTGGCGCCGGCGTCATCGGCATCGCGATCGGCTTCGGCGCGCAGACCCTGGTGCGCGACATCGTCTCGGGGGTGTTCTTCCTCTTGGACGACGCGTTCCGCATGGGCGAGTACGTCGACGTGGGGGTCGCCAAGGGAACGGTCGAGCGCATCACGGTTCGTTCCCTGGTGCTGCGCCATCATCGCGGTCCCTTGAACATCATCCCCTTCGGCGAGATCGCGAACCTCACGAACTTCAGCCGCGACTGGGTGATCATGAAGCTGCAGTTCCGAGTCACCTACGACACCGACGTCAACAAGGTGAAGAAGATCTTCAAGAAAATCGGCGCCGCGCTGATGGCGGACGAGACCCTCGGTCCTGGCTTCATAGAGCCGCTGAAGTCGCAGGGCGTCTATGCCATGGAGGACTCCGCGATGATCGTCCGGGCCAAGTTCATGGCCAAGCCCGGCGAGCAGTTCACCATCCGCAAGGAGGTCTACCGGCGTATCCAGGAGGCCTTCAAGGAGCACGGCATCAAATTCGCGCACCGCGAAGTGACCGTCCACGTCCCGGGCGTTTCCGACCAGGCTGAGCCCGGTGAGACCCCAGCAGAGCCGCCGCCGCCGCTGTCCGACGCGCAGGCCAAGGCTGTCAAAGATGTCGCCGCCGCGGCGGCGCTGGGGGTCTTGGCCGAGGAGGAGGAGGAGGCCGAGGCTGCCGCGAAAGGCGAGACCGCGGCCTAGTATGAGAGCCGATCTTCGCTGTTGCTGCCGGGCGGTTCAGGCCGGTTTGATGCGCATGAAGAGGCTGTAGAGTACCGGCACGACCAGCAGCGAGAGCGCGGTGCCGAGCGCCAGCCCGAAGGCGATCACGCAGGCCAGGGAATAGAACAGCGGGTCCCTGAATATGATCAAGGGCAGCACGCCCAGCATGGTCGTGATCGCCGACATCATGATCGGGCGGAAGCGCGAGATCGTCGCCTGGACCACGGCCTGATAGGGCTGGGTGCCGGCCGCGCACTCGCCGTCGATCCGGTCGATCAGGACGATGCCGTTGTTGATGATGACGCCGGCCAGGCTCAGCAGCCCGAGGATCGCGAAGAAGTCGAAAGGCGCGCGCATGACGAACAGGCCGACCAGGGCGCCGGCGAAGGCCATGGGGATCGTCAGCATGATGATGAGAGGCCGCCGGAACGAGTTGAACTGCCAGATCAGCAGCACGACGATGAGCAGTGCGCAGGCGGGCAGCGGCGCGAACAGCTTCTCGTTGGTCTCGGTGGCTTCCTCGATCTCGCCGCCGATCTCCCAGCGGTAGCCGGGCTTGAGGTCGAGGGCCTCGAGCGCGGGCATCATGGCGGCGACGTATTGCGGCGCCTTGAGGAACTGGTGCTTGGTCTCGATCGTGACGGTTCTTTCCTGATCCCTGCGGGCGATGCGGCTGAACTGCCATTGGCCCTTGATGTCGGCGATCTGGGTCAGGGGCACGTTGACCCCGCGCGACGAGGAGTAGACGTTGATGTTCCAGAGATCGCCGAGTGCCTGGCGCTCCTCGTCGACCGCCTGCAGCACGACGGGGATCGCCAGGTCGCCTTCCCGGTAGTCGGTCAGAGTCTTGCCGTCGAGGAAGGCCTCGAGCGAGAGGGCGACCTCGCGCGAGGTCACGCCGGCGCGCCGCGCGCGCGCCTGATCGACCACGGTGTTGATCCGGAGAACCCTGTTCTCCCAGTCGTTTCGCGCATAGTCGATTCCTTTGAGGTCCCAGATGGCGTTCTCCAGCTCCTGGGACTTGGCGTAGAGATAGTCCGGGTCCAGGCCGACCAGGCGGAACTCGACGAAACCCGGCTCGTTGGACCCCATCCACATCCGCTTGACCTGCGGGTTCGTGTTCGGAAAATTCTCGATCAGATAGCTGCGGACGCGCTCCACGACCGCCGGGGCCTGCTCGGCCGTTTCCGTATTGACGACGGCGAAGGCGACATGAGTGTCCGGGTCTACGGGCGAGAGGGAAAGGAAGAAGCGCGGACCGCCGGTTCCGACATAGGCGATGTTGCTGGTGACCTCGGGATTGATCTCTTCGTCTTCCAGCCAAGCGGTGAACTGCCGCACCACCTCGTCGGTCGCCGTGATGCGGGAGCCGGCGGGCAGGTAGATGTAGACCAGGAACTGGTTGCGGTCGCTCGGTCCGAAGAATTCGCGCACGATCAAGGTCGAGCCCAGGGCGGCCCCCGCGAGCAGCGCCAGCGTGAGGCCCACGACGACCAAGCGGGCGTTCAGGGCTGCCCGCAGGACACCACGGTACATGTGGTAGAAGCGTGAATCGTAGGGGTCCTTGGGCGGGGCGCCGCCGTCCTCGCCTTTCGGCTGCTTGATCTTGATGAACCAGAAGCACACCGCCGGCGTCATGTACATCGAGAGGAACCACGATCCCAGCAGGAGAATGATCACCACGACCGGAAGCGAGTAGGCGTACTCGCCCGTCTGGCCCTGGAGCAACAGCATGGGCAGGAAGGCCAGGATCGTGGTGAGCGACGAGGTGAGCAGCGGGATCGCCAGCGTTCTGCCCGACTCGATGCAGGCGTCGCGCCGCTCCTGCCCCCGCTCCAGCCGGCTGCGGATGTCCTCGGTGACGACGATCGCGTTGTCGACCAGCATGCCGAGCGCGACGATCGCGGAGATGATCGAGACGCGCTCCAGCTCGATGCCGAACTGACGCATGACGATGAGCCCCAGCAGCATCGCGATGGGCACGAAGGAGCCGACGATCAAACCCGAGCGCAAGCCGAGGAAGAGCATGACCACGACGAGCACGATGGCCAGGGTTTGGTAAACCGAGGACAGCGCGCCGTTGACGGCGGCCACCACGAGGTCCGGCTGGAAGGTGGCGTAATCGAGCACGTAGCCGATCGGCAGGTCGCCCTCGAACTCCTCGAGCTTTTCGGTCAGGCGTTCGCCGAACGCCACGCTGTTCACGCCCGGCACGATCGATAGGCTGATCACGATCGTCGGCCGGCCGTTGAAGTAGGCCAGCGAGTCGGGCGGATCGGCATAGCTCCGCTCGACCGTGACCAGATCGGTGAGCCGCACCATCTGCTGGGTTCCCGGGATCGAGATCAGGACCGCCTCGATGTCGTCGACGCTGTCGAAGTTGCCGGATGGCGAGAGGATGACGTCCTGGCCCTCGCTGTTGATCGAGCCGCCCGGAACGATGACGTTCTGGTCTTTCAGGGTCTCGATGAGCTCCCAGGCGGTGACGCCGAACTGGGACAGCTTGGCGTTGGAGAATTTCAGGTAGACTTGTTCGTCCTGTACCCCGAAGAGCTCGACCTTACGGATTCCCTCCAGTTCGTAGAGGCGGTCGCGAATGTCGCGGGCGACCAGCCGCATCTCGGCCATCGAGAATCCGTCGGCCCAGAGCGCGACCGTGGCGACCGCGGTCAGGCCGAACTCGTCGTAGACGACGGGGCCCATCGTGCCAGCGGGCAGCTGCGGCTCTAGGTCCGCCATCTTGTTGCGCAGCCGTTTCCAGATTTCCTGAAGGTCGTCGTACTGGTCGCGAGTCTCGGCATGGATCACGGTAACGCCGGTCTTGGTGTCCGAGGTGATCTCTTCGATCTCGGGCATGGTGCGGATCTGCTCTTCGATCCGCCGGGTCACGAGATCTTCCATGAGCTCGGGCACCATGCCGGGGAAGAATGCGGCGATTACCGCCTCGCGAATCACGATGGGCGGGTCCTCCTGCCGGGGGAAGGTCAGGAACTGGCTGATGCCCGCCGCAATCACCAGGAGAATGAAGGCGATGGTCAATCGCGAGGTATTGAGAGCGAATCCGGTTAGGTTCAGCATGGGCCAGCCCCATTCCTTTCCAAAGGCCGATCCTGCCTACTGTGACATCAGCCGGACTTTCTGGCCGTCGCGCAGAAAGGAGACGCCGGCTACGGCGATGACGTCGCCAGGCTCCAGCCCTTCGGTGATCATCACGCGGTTGTCGCGGACGCCCTTGCCAAGGATCGGCGTTCGACTCACGGTCGAGGTCGCCGAATCGAAGACGAAGACGTAACCGCGCCCGGGCTCGTCGCCCGCCGCGATCGCGGAGAAGGGAACCAGGAACGACGCGGCACTGTCTTCGCTTCCGAGAATCAGCGACGCCTCGGCGGTCATGCCCGGCAACACGCTCGGCGGCACATCGATCAGAACGACCTTCACCGGGAAGGCATTGGCTTCCGAGGCGACGCTGCCGATCTCGGAAACCCGGCCGCCTAGCGGCTGTATCCGCTCCCCCGGAAACCGGACTTCCGCGGGCAGTCCAAGGTAGATATCGCCGATCCTGGTTTCGGGCACGCTGAGCACCAACTGCATCGCCCCCTCGATGTAGATGTCGAAGATCTTCTCGCCCCGTGCGACCTCCTGGAAGGGGTCGGCGTACTTGGTGGCGATGACCCCGTCGAAGGGGGCGACGAGAACGGTCTTCTCCAGGTCCCGGCGCGCCAGGTTCAGCTTCGAGTTGGCATAGGACAGGGAGTTGGCGGCGCTGTCCCGCGCCGCCGTGGCCTGGTCGAAGGCCGCCTTGCTGACCCACTCCTTCTTGTACAGCGTTTCCTGCCGGTCGAACTCGGTGGTCTTTTCCGCGAGCACGGCCTTTGCCCGGCCGACCTCGGCTTCCGCCGCCTCGACGTTCAGCTGAAAGGGCGTTTTATCCAAGTTGGCGAGCACTTGACCCTCGGTTACCCGGTCGCCGACGTTGACGTTGACTTCGCGCGTGTTGCCCGCCACCTCGAAGCTCAGAATAGAGGTGTCCACGGCCTCGATGAGCCCCGGATAACGGGTCAGCTGTCCGGATCCGCGTTCGGAAACGGTGACGGTCTTGATCGCACGGATCCGCTCCACCACCTCCGGCTGCTCCTTCTCGCAGGCCGCGAGCGCGATCGGCGCGGCGACGGCGAACAGGGCCGCCAAGATCGATTGTGTCCTCATTCCTTGCCCCCCACGCAATCGTGCCGTTGCCGCCAGCCGCGCAAAGCTCGATTGCCTTTGCGCCGAAGACCCTCGAGCAGCGTCTGGCTGGGCTTTTAGTTCATCCGATGCCGGAATGCCAGACACTCGTCGAGCGTCATGGTCCCGTTGCCGTCGGCATCTACCGCCTCGATTTCGACGAAGGGCGCCTCGCCAACTCCACCGCGGCACTCGGCCCGTCTTCGGTGAATTCCTTCAACGTCCGTTCGAAGGTCGCGCGGTCCAGGTCGCGGGTGATGAAGACCAGGCGCGAGCTGCGGTCGCCGTCGGGCCAGCTCTCGAGCGCCACCGGCGGGTGGAACAGGTGCTGCACGGCGTGGACCACCAGGGGCCGGTCCATGTCCGCGACGTTGAGGATACCCTTGAGGCGCAGGATGTCGGCGCCGTAGCAGGCGACCAGCATCTCGATCCAACCGTTCAGGCGGTCCCAGTCGAGCGGCCGCTCGACCGTGACGACGAAGGCGCGGATGCGGTCGTCGTGGCGGTTGATGTCGTGGTGATGCCCGTGCCCGTGGCCGTGGCCTGCATCCCGGTAGGCCTCGGCCTTGAGCCAGCGCCGCACGTCCAGGCTCTTGGTCGTGGGGTCGTAGAGCCCGGCATTGAACAGGCGCTCGGGGTCGATCGCGCCCTGGACCACCTCGTGGACCGGGGCCGCCGGGTTGAGCGCTGCCAGCCGCACGGCAAGGGCCGCGACCGCGCTCCGGTCCGCCAGGTCGGTCTTGGTCACCAGCAGCCGGTCGGCTACCGCGGCCTGCTTGACCGCCTCGCCGTGGCGGTCGAGAGTCGCCTCGCCGGTCACCGCGTCGACCGTGGCGATCACGCCGTCCAGGCGGAAGCGGGTGACCAGCATCGGGTCGGTCATCAGGGTGTGCAGAATCGGCGCCGGATCGGCGAGCCCCGTGGTCTCGATCACCAGGCGCAGGAAGGCCGGCACCTCTCGGCGGACCCGACGCCTGAACAATCGGCGCAGGGTGTCGATCAAATCGCCGCGCACCGTGCAGCAGAGGCAGCCGCTGTTCAGCAGCACCGTGTCCTCGTCCGCCGTCTCGACCAGCAGGTGGTCGAGGCCGACCTCGCCGAACTCGTTGACGACGACCGCGGTCTCGACCATCGCCGGGTGGCGGAGCAGGTGGCGCAGCACGGTCGTCTTGCCGCTGCCCAGGAAACCGGTCAGCACCGAGACGGGCAGCGGCTCGTCCGGGATCGCCAGATCGGACCCGGCGCCGGTTTCGCTCATGCTATCGGGCGCCGGCCGGGCGCAGCTGGTAGAGCGCCCAGAGGCCGAGCCCGAACAGCACCAGCGCGCCGCCCTGGTGCAGCGCGCCGAGCCAGACCGGCACCACGAGAAGCAGCGCCGAGAGGCCGAGCCCGAACTGCAGAAGCGCCATGGCGAAGACCAAAGCGACCGCCCGGGCCGCCGGGCCGGACAGCGTCAGGCGGCGCGACCACAACCACAGGCCGGCCGCCAAAACCAGCGTGACGGCCCCCAGGAGCCGGTGGTTGAACTGCACCGCGCCGACGTTCTCGAAGTGATTGAGTAGCCAGGGCTCGAGCTCGCCATAGCCCGCCGGCACCAGGTCGCCGTCCATCAGCGGGAAGGTGTTGTAGGTGAAGCCGGCGTTGATCCCGGCGACGAAGCCGCCCGACGCGATGGCGACCACCCCCAGGCCGACCAAGGCGGCGAGGCCTCGGCGCAGCGCGCCGCTGCGCGGGTCGGCGCTGGCCTCTGGCCCCGGGGCCAACAGAAGGAACGCGACCCAGAGCAGGTAGCCGTAGATCGCCACGGCGATGACCAGGTGGGCGACCAGGCGGTACTGGCTGACATCCGTGATGTCCGCGAAGCCGCTCGCCACCATGTACCAGCCCATACCGCCCTGCAGCGCGCCGAGGACGAAGATCGCGATCATGTGCGGGATCAGGGGCCGCTCGATCCGCCCTTTGACCAGGAACCATATGAAGGGCACCAGGAACACGACGCCGATCAGCCGCCCCCAGAGGCGGTGGAACCACTCCCACCAGAAGATCGTCTTGAACTCGGCCAGGGTCATCCCGACGTTTTCTTCGGTGTACTCGGGGATCTGCTTGTAGATCTCGAAGACCCGCTGCCACTCGGCCTCGCTGAGCGGCGGCAGGGTGCCGGCCAAGGGCGCCCACTCCATGATCGAGAGCCCGGATTCGGTGAGCCGCGTGATCGCGCCGATCACCGCCATGGCCAGCACCATGGCGGCGCAGATCAGAAGCCAGAGGCCGACGGCGCGCTCGTGGCCGGCCGATCTTTCCAAGGCGGATGAGGCGGGAAAGGAACTCGGGGCGGAGGTCGTCATTGTCGCTCTCCGGAGTGTGGATTCTCCGCCAGCCTAGGACCGCCGACCGGCCCAGCCAAGCCCGAACTGGCCCGGCCCGATACTCCGCCCGCGGCGCGGCGGTCCGGCTGCTTGCGCTAATGCAGGGTCAGGCAGGGGCCGGTCACGCGGGTCTTGGGCGGGGCGATGATCGGCACGGCGCCGACGGAGACGGAATAGAGCTTGCCGTCGAGGCTGCGCTGCCAGAAGTCGAGAAAGCGGTGCAGCACCGGGTAGTCCGGGAGCAGATCGTATTCTTGCCAGATGTAGCTCTGCAGGAGCGCCGGATGGTCGGGCAGGCGGTAGAGGATCTCGGCCGTGGTGAGGCGGTAGTCGCGGAGCTGAAGCCCGAGCGTGCTCATCTTGGTCCGTCGCCCTCCGTCTTGCGAAACCGCGTGGCCATGAGTATGATCCGACCTATTCTGGAGTTCAATAAAAAAAATTATTTAAAATCAACAAGTTAGCAGCCCCCTGCCGGGATTGCTGCCAGACCCCGCGAATTTTCCAAGCTCTGGCGCACGCGCCGGCCTTGACAGTGGCGGGACAAGCCCTTAGATCGATGGCACTCATCGGGCGAGAGTGCTAACAAGGTCCTTCGTCCGCGGAACAAACTCATGAAATCAGGCAGTTGCCCTAGGGAGAGTCGAACATGAAATTCCGACCGCTGCATGACCGCGTGCTGCTCAAGCGCGTCGACCAGGAAGAGAAGACCGCCGGCGGGATCATCATCCCGGACACGGCGCAGGAGAAGCCGATGGAGGGCGAGGTCGTCGCCACCGGGCCGGGCGCCCGCGGCGAGGACGGCAAGATCCAGGCGCTCGACGTCAAGCCCGGCGACCGCGTGCTGTTCGGCAAGTGGTCCGGCACCGAGGTGAAGGTCGACGGCGAGGAGCTGTTGATCATGAAAGAGTCCGACATCATGGGCGTGATCGAGGGATCCGCCAAGAAGACCAAGAAAGCCGCCTGAGGCGGAAACCCAAGCAGATCAGGAGACCAGAGGAATGGCTGCAAAAGAAGTGAAATTCGGCGGCGACGCCCGGGCGCGACTGCTCAAGGGTGTCGATATCCTCGCCGACGCGGTGAAGGTCACGCTCGGCCCCAAGGGCCGCAACGTCGTGCTCGACAAGGCCTTCGGCGCGCCGCGCACGACCAAGGACGGCGTGACCGTCGCCAAGGAGATCGAGCTCTCCGACAAGTTCGAGAACATGGGCGCGCAGATGGTCCGCGAGGTCGCGTCCAAGACCAACGACATCGCCGGTGACGGCACCACGACGGCGACCATCCTGGCGCACTCGATCGTGCGCGAGGGCGCCAAGGCCGTGGCCGCCGGCATGAACCCGATGGACCTCAGGCGCGGTATCGACACGGCCGTCGAGGCCGTGGTCGAGAACCTGCGCGGGCGCTCCAAGGAGATCTCGACCTCCGACGAGGTTTCGCAGGTCGGCACGATCTCGGCCAACGGCGACACGGAGATCGGCGAGATGATCGCCGAGGCCATGCAGAAGGTCGGCAACGAGGGCGTGATCACGGTCGAGGAGGCCAA
>CAMYKD010000062.1 GCA_947258885.1 uncultured Kiloniellales bacterium
CTTCCACGTTTCGGACGATCCGGGTTGCCGCCTTTTGCCCCATCCGGTACGGTTCGCGCGGCCTTGAACGCGAACGGCAGGCGGCGCCGTGCACGGGTCATTCGAGGGAAACTTCCATGCGGACGAGACACGCGTCATCGGTCCGGCAGGTGTTGGTGCTGCTCGGTCTCGGTCTCGCCTCCGGCTGTTCCTTCTCTGAGGGGCCGGACTGGCCGCCGCCGAGCAACCCGGCCGAGGTGCGGGCGTCGGGCACCGGGGCCGAGGTGGCAAGGACCGAGGCCGCGGCACGCATGAGCCTGGCCCCGCTCGTGTCCGGCACGCCTAACCCGCCGCTCGCCGGCGCCGCCGCCGCATTGGTCGGCCGGGTGCAGCCGCTGGTGGTGATTCGCTTCGGCGCCGGGCCCGTGGACTACGAAGCCGCCCTCTACGGTGCTCTGCGCGGCGCGCTGGAACGCCGGCCCGCCACGGCCTTCGACCTGGTTGCCGTGATGCCGGAGGTGAGCCGTTCGGGCCAGACGGCCTTCGCCGGCCACCTCGCGCGGGTGTTCGACGCGCTCACCGGCATGGGCCTGCCGGCCGAGCGCCTGTCGCTGTCCGCCCTGACCTTGTCCGGCCTCCAGGCCACCGAGGTGCATGTTTACGTGCGCTAGGCGGTGCCCTGCGGGTTCCCGCGGCCCCGTGTCTGCTCAGCCGTTGCCCGGGCGCGGCGCTTCGGCTTTAATCCGGGCCCGGCAATCGGAGAGCACGCCGCCATGTCCCAGACAACGCCCCATCAGAAGACCTTCCCGGTATCCTGGGAGGAGCTGCATCGTCATTCCAAGGCGTTGGCCTGGCGCCTCATGGACAGCGGACCGTGGCAGGGCCTGGTCGCGGTCACACGCGGCGGCCTGGTGCCGGCGGCCATCGTCGCCCGCGAGCTGGAGATCCGCTTGATCGATACGATCTGCATCGCCAGCTACGACGACCGCGCGCAGGGCGCGCTCACGGTCCTGAAGGACGTGCCGGGCGACGGGCAGGGTTGGCTGATCGTCGACGACCTGGTCGACACCGGCAAGACCGCCCAGGTGGTGCGCGACGTTCTGCCCAAGGCGCACTTCGCCACGGTCTATGCCAAGCCGGCGGGACGCCCTTTGGTCGAGACCTTCATCACCGAGGTGAGCCAGGACACCTGGATCCTGTTTCCCTGGGACACCGAGCCCCAGTCGGTGCCGCCGATCATCCGCAGCCGCGCCGACTAGCCGCCCGGGACGACCGGCAGGTTGTCGATCAACCGCACCTGGCCCAACCAGGCGGCAGCGAAGACGCGGGCCGGCCGGTCGGTGCGGGCGAGCGCCTCGAGGGTCGTGGCCGCGCGCAGCTCCAGATAGTCGATCGGATCGAAACCGGCGCGGATCAGGTCCGCGCGGCCCGAAGCCAGCGGCGGACCCGCCGCCGCCCCGCCCTCGAGCTGTTCGGCAAGGCTGCGGAGCACGCGGTAAAGCTCCGGCGCCCGGGCCCGTTGCTCGGCCGTCAGCAGCACGTTGCGGGACGAGAGCGCCAGGCCGTCGGTCTCGCGCACCGTGGCTACGCCGACGATGGCGACTGGAATGTCCAGGTCACGAACCATTTTCCGTACGACCAGCAGCTGCTGATAGTCCTTCTCGCCGAAATAGGCCTTGTCCGGCAGCGACTGCAGCAGCAGCTTGGCGACCACCGTGGCCACGCCGTCCATGTGGCCCGGCCGTGTGGTGCCGCACAGGCAGTCGGCCAGCGCCGCGACCGAGACCTTGGTGGCGAAGCCCTCCGGATAGACCTCCTCGACCGGTGGCGCGAACAGGAGGTCGACGCCCAGGGCGTGGAGCTTGCTGGCGTCGTCGGCCTCCTCGCGCGGATAGCCGGCCAGATCGTCCGCCCGGTTGAACTGTTTGGGATTCACGAAGATCGTCGCGATCACCCGGTCGCACTCGTCTCGCGCCCGGCGCACAAGCGCGAGGTGCCCTGCGTGCAGCGCGCCCATCGTGGGCACGATACCGACGCTCTGGCCGGCGCGGCGCCACCGGGCGACCGTCTGGCGCAACTCGGCGATGCCGCGCAGAATAGCCAGCGGCGCTTGGCCTCTCCGCCGGGCAGCCGGTTTCATCGCGCCTTCCGGGCAGGGGGCGCCGCCATCGTCATTGGCCACGATGGACGCGGATCGCTCGTTGCCCGCCATCCCCGCGCCGCGACGGCCTCGTATCGCGTTGGTTCCACGGCTGTTGTCTTGCGAAGCCAAATAGCGTTGCCGCCCCGCGCGCACGGCGACGCGCTCTCAGGTGCCCTCGGCCAACTCGTGCAGCGCCTCGAGGTCGGCGATCTCGACCTTGCCGCCGGAGAGGAGCATGATCGTGCCGTTGCTCTTGAGCTGCGTGAATGTGCGGCTGACGGTCTCCGTGGTCAGACCGAGGTAATCGCCGATGTCGGTGCGACTCATCAACACCGAGACCGGGTTGCCTTTCTGGCCTCGCCGTCTGGCCCGCGTGGAGAGCAACAGCAGGAAGGAGGCGATCTTCTCGCGCGCCGTCTTGCGGCCGAGCAGCAGCATCTGCTCCTGCGCTGCGGCAAGCTCGTGGCTGGCCAAGCCGAGCAGACGCCGTTCCATCTTGGGAAAGCGCTCCAGCATGACCTCCAGCTTGCGGCGCGGGAAGCGGCACAGCGTGGCCGGGCTGACCGCCTCGGCGCTGTACGCATAGGTCTCGTCGTTGGCCAGCCCAAGAAAATCGCCAGGGAACAGGAACCCGGTCACCTGGCGCCGGCCGTCGGGCAGAAGCTTGTAGACCTTCATCGTGCCGGCGGTCACGTTGAACACGTGATCCGCCTTCTCTTCTTCGTCGAACAGCGGGTCGCCGGGCCCGAGCTCCACGCTGGTGACGATCGACGACAGCTCGTGGAGCTCGTCCGACGCCAGGTCCGCACAGATTGTCAATTGGCGCACCGAACAGGCGCTGCATGGGGTGGCACCGACCGACTCTGCGCGGCCCAGGGGTTCGGCAAGCTCCTGAATTCGTTTGACTTCGAATGGTGACATCATGCGGTTCACGCTGTCTACCTATGATGGCGATCGTTTCTCCGCTCAAATCATAGCGCTTGGGACGGCGCGGTACAAACATCGCGTTATCGGCTTGGTGCTGGGCATACTGCAAACGCCAGGTCCCGTAAAGTCCCCGGATGGGTTCAGCGGCCGGACTGGACCAGCGGCAAGGTCAGGCGGAAGCGCGTGCCCGTTCCGGTCGAGCTCTCCAGACAGATGTCCCCGCCATGCGCGCGGATCAGGTCGCGCGCAATAGCCAGTCCGAGGCCGGTCCCACCCGGCCGCGCCGAACCCGAGAAGGGCTGAAACAACTTCTCGCGCGCCCGGGGCGGCAGGCCGGGACCGTTGTCCGAGATGTGCACGATCAGCCGTTCGCCGTCGCTTCCGGCCGAAACGTCGACCTCGGTCGCACCGGCCTCGATGGCGTTCTGGCCGAGGTTGGAGAAGACGCGGAACAGCTGCTGCCGGTCCGCCTCGACTTCGATGCCCGGGTCCAGCCGGTTCTGCCAGACCGCCTTGCCGTTCACCGGTCCGGGCAGCGAGGCGCCCACATCGTTCACGAGATCGCCCAGCTCGAAGCGGTCGAGGTCGAGCGAGGCCGGGCCCTCGCGAGTGAAGCTGAGGGTCTGGGCGCACAGATCGACCGCCCGGTCGATCGCACCCATCAGGGTCGGAGTGACGCGCCGCACCTCGGGATCCTCGCTGTCCGCCAGGCGGTCGGAGACCAAGCGGGCCGTGGCCAGGATGTTTTTCAGGTCGTGGTTGATCTTGGTCACGGCGATGCCGAGCGCCGCCAGGCGCGTCTTCTGCTGCAGGGCGCCGCGCAGGCCCTGTTGCATGCTCGCCAGTTCGCGCTGGGCGACCCCGATCTCGTCGCTTCGGTCCGAGGGTGCGATGCCACGCGTGGCGTCCTCCGGGTCCTCGCGGAACGCCACCATGGCTTCGGTTATGCGCCGCATCGGGCGCACCATCAGGCGGTGCAGACTGTAGTATACCAGCATCGCGGTGAACAACGAGATGACCAGCGAGAGCAACAGGATCCGCCCCGAGAAATCGAACATCGCGGTCTTGAGCGGCGCCTCGTCGAGGACGACCTCCACGAGAAGATCCCGATCCTTGGGCGATGGCCCGAGCACGCGCAACACCCGGCCGTCGGGTGCCTGCAGCGTCACGAAAGCTTCGCCGATCAGGCCGAAGAAACCGGCCTGGCGCAAGTCGAAGGTGGCGTCGATCTTGTCGGGCGGCTCGGCCAGCAGCATGAGCTTGCCCGCGCCCGGCTTCTTGAGCGCGATCATCTTGGCGCCGGCGTGGCTCAACAGCTCCAGCTCGAGCTCTTCATCGACCATTTGGTTCGGCGTCGCCTCCAGGGCGAGGATCGCCAAGTGCGCGTCGGCCAGGCGCTCTTCCAGATAGACCTTGCGGAAACGGCCGATCGACGGTGCATAGATCAGCACTTCGGCCAGCATGACGAAGCCGATAGTCAACAGCAGCAGCCGCGCGGAAAGGCCTGCCGCAGCGGGCGGAAGACTCAAATGCTTGCCCATCATGGCACCTGCTTATAGCACGCGCCGTGGACGATTGCCTCAGTTTTGCACTTGGACCGTCAGGTCCGGGACACCGCAATCAATCAAGAAAAGAAGAAACATGAAAAAGAGGCGTGCCGCACCCCAAGGGGGAGAGGAGAGGCCCACTGGGGTGCGGTCGCGCCATCCACCTGGCAAAGCCAGAAAGCGAAAATCAGCTTAGTTGGCTTTGCAGGGGTTGCACTTGGCCGCCGCGCAGGGATTGCACGGGTTGCACGGGTTGACCTTGGCCGCCGCACAAGGGTTGCACTTGGCCGCCGCACAAGGGTTGCACGGGTTGCACTTGGCCGCTGCACAGGGATTGCAGGGGTTGCACCCGGCAACGATCTGCACCGAAGTGTCCGCGGCCTTCACGGCAGCGGTCGGCAGCGCAACGGCGGAGCTTGCAAGGGTCGCCACGCTAAGGGCCACCACGGTTTTCTTGATCATAATACTCTCCCGACTTGAGATACCGGCGTCGCCGGCGGTCACTCACCGCACTCCCCACGCGACCGCGTAGGCGCCTGACTGCAGCGAACTGTTGGTCTAAGTCTGGCACCTTCCGGAGCCAAATGCGATTCACGTATGGTCCCGCGGATTTCAACTAATCGTGAGAACCGCCTGGGCGCGGGGCCTGGTCGTTAACCAAGGCGGGACAGCAGGCGCACGATCCTTTTGCTGCCCTCGCCGAATAGCTTGGGGATATAGAAACTGCCGGCCGCCCGCTTGCCGAGTTCGCCCCGGGTGGGGTAGGGCGCTATCATCTGGGCCATGGCGCCGACCTTGAGCTTCTGCGAAATCGCCAGGATCCAGGGCTGGATCAGATCCCCGGCCTGCGGTCCGACGATCGCGGCGCCCAGGATTCGGCCGTTCGGCCGCGCGATCACTTTGATCAGGCCGTCGGTCATCCGCTCGGTTTGGGCCCGGTCGCTTTCCGCAAAGGGCGTGCGAAGGATCCGGATGCCGCCCGGCGCCTCGCGCGCCTGGGCCTCGGTCAGGCCGACGTTGGCCAGCTCCGGCTCGGTATAAGTCACCCAGGGCACGGCGTCGTGCTTGACCTTGGCCGGCAAGCGGAACAGAGCGTTGCGAATCACGATCCCTGCATGGTAGCCGGCCATGTGGGTAAACTGATAGCCGCCGGCCACGTCGCCGGCGGCGTAGACCTTGCGGTTGCTGGTGCGCAGCCGGGCATCCGTCCGAATGCCCGTATTGTCGTAGTCGATGCCCGCCGCCTCCAGGTTCAGGCCGTCCAACGACGGCCGGCGCCCCGCCGCCAGCAGAAGCGTGCTGCCCTCGACCTGCCGCGTGGCGCCGTCACGCTCCACCGTCACCACGACGCCCTTCTTGGCTTCGGCAACGCCCACCACCTTGGTCCGCTCGTGCAGTTCGATGCCGCCGGCCCGCAGTTGGCAGCGCACGATCTCGACCAGCTCGGGATCGTCCTTTGGCATGATATCGAACATCTCGATCACGCTGACCCTGGCGCCCAGGTTTCGGAAGGCCTGGCCCAGTTCGCAGCCGATCGGCCCGCCGCCGATGACGATCAGATGTTCGGGCAGCTCGGTCCGGTCGAAGATTGTCTCGTTGGTCAGGAAGGACACTTTGTCCAGGCCCGGAATCGGCGGGACCAGGGGCTTGGAGCCGGTGGCGACCACGATCCGCCGGGCCTTGACGCGCCGGTCGCCGGCCTCGACCTCCCGGCGGCCGGTGAAGCGCGCCGCCGCCTGTATCACGGTGACCCCCAGGCCCTCGAAGCGTTCGACCGAGTCCATCGGCTCGATGGCCGCGATGACCCCCTTCACGTGCCCCTGCACGCGGCGGAAATCGACCTCGGGCGCGGGGAATCGTACGCCCAGCCGGTCCGCCAGGCGATGGCCGTGCGCCGCCTTGCCGGCGGCGATCAGCGCCTTCGACGGCACGCAGCCGTAGTTGAGGCAGTCGCCGCCCATCTTCCCCTTTTCGATCAGCACGGTGCGGGCGCCCAGCTGCGATGCGCCGGCCGCCACCGACAGGCCGGCCGAACCGGCGCCGACGACACAGATATCGGCCTCGATCGTCTCTGGCATTCCTTCCCCCTAGCGGTGCGCCCGGCCCCGGGTGTGCCCGATTGGACGGCGCGCCCTCGTTGCCGTGCCGCCTGCCCGGGTCGGCGGCGGCAGTATCGACGAAGAGGGCCTCGAAGCGGCACGGGGGCGCGGGATTTCGGGCCGTCCCGTCCCTTGTGGTCAGTTGCTGTCCGCGCCGTTGACAGATCCAAGGGCCACGCTTATACAGCCCCGGCAAAACAAATCCAGCCATTCTATGGAGTTGCCGCAGTGAAGCGCACTTTCCAACCCAGTGTGCTCGTCCGCAAGCGCCGCCACGGGTTCCGCGCCCGCATGGCCACCGTGGGCGGCCGCAAGATTCTCGCCCGGCGCCGCGCCAAGGGTCGCAAGCGCCTGTCTGCCTAGAGGCGATGACGCCGAGCCTCCGGCGCCTGCGCAAACGGCCCGAGTTTCTGCGCGTCGCGCGCGCTCGCCGCAGATGGGTGACGCCGGGGCTGATCCTTCAGGTCCGGCGGCGCCAAGCGGAGGAGACGGGACGAGCCGCGCCGGACGACGAGCCGGAGGCCATCGGGGTCGGGTTTACCGCCAGCCGCAAGGTTGGCAAGGCGGTCGAGCGGAACCGGGCACGACGGCGCCTGCGCGCCGTGGCCCGGGAGGTGCTGCCGACGGCGGGTGCGCCGGGGCACGACTATGTGCTGATCGCACGTGCCGGCACGCTCGGCCGTCCCTATATAGAACTGTCGAAGGACCTCAAGACCGCACTCGCCCGCGTGAGTGCCGAGCCAAGGGAGCCGGGGCGCCGGCAAAAGGGGAAAACAGGGCGCGCATGAAGCTTGTCGGTCTCATCCTGGTCGGCCTCATAAGGGTCTACCAGTTGCTGTTGTCACCCTATCTGCCGGCCAGTTGCCGGTACCATCCGGGGTGCTCGACCTATGCCGCCCAGGCGATCGTGGTGCACGGACCCCTGCGCGGCCTCTGGCTGGCCGTCAGGCGGATCGTCCGCTGTCATCCCTGGGGCGGCATGGGCTACGACCCGGTGCCGCCGAAGGCCGGCGGGGAGGCCCGTCAAGATATCGTCTCGGAGCGGCGGGTCCGCTCGCCCGCCACCCGGCCGGAGCGGTTTATCTGGGAGCATTCGGAGTGATCGACAATCGCAACCTGATCCTGGCGGTCGTCCTGTCGCTCGCCATCCTGATCGGCTTCCAGTACCTGGTCGTGGATCCGCAGCAGCAGTTCGCCGAACAACAGGCGGCGCAGCAGATCCCCCCCACCGCCGGGCAAGGAGAGATCCCGCTGCCCGGAGCGACCACGGAGCCCTTGCCGCCTGGCGCGGAGACCGCCGCCGCGCCCGATGTCTCAGCCGCCATGAGCCGCGAAGCGGCGCTCGAGCAAGGTCCACGGGTGAGGATCGAGACGCCGGTCCTGAGCGGCTCCATTGCGCTGCGCGGCGCTCAGTTGGACGATTTGATCCTGACCCGCTACCACGAGACCATCGCCGACGACAGCCCGGAGATCGACCTTCTGTCACCGGTGAGCACGGCGAAGCCGTATTACGCCTACTTTCGGTGGTCGTCCGGCGACCGGACGCTGGAGCTGCCGGACAGCGCGACACTCTGGCAGGCCGACAGCCGAACCTTGACGTCCGACCGGCCGGTCACCCTGACCTGGACCAACAGCCAGGGGGTTCGCTTCGAGCAGGTGATTTCGCTGGACGAGGGTTACATGTTCACGGTCACCCAGCGCGTCTTCAACGAGGGGAGCGCCACCGTCGCTTTGTCTCCCTTCGGCCTGATCTCGCGCACCGGCCATCCGGATGTCTTGGGATTCTACATCCTGCATGAAGGTTTGATCGGCGTGTTCGACGAGACGCTCGAGGAAAAGGACTACGACGAACTCGAAGACAGCGGCACCATTCAGCACAGCACGACCGGCGGCTGGCTCGGCATCACGGACAAGTACTGGCTGGTCGCCCTGATCCCGGACCAGCAGAAAGCGGTCCACGCCCGCTTCGTCCACAGTGCCGGCACCAATCCGGGCAAGTACCAGAGCGACTTCCTTTATGACGCCGTCAGCGTGCCGCCGGGCAGGAGCCTGGAGAACACCAGCCGCCTCTTCGCCGGTGCCAAGGAGGTTCACCGGCTCGACGGCTATCAGGAAGAACTCGGCATCGTCCGCTTCGACCGGGCCGTCGATTTCGGCTGGTTCTATTTCCTGACCAAGCCGTTCTTCTACATGCTGCACTATTTCGCGGAGAAGCTCGGCAATTTCGGCCTGTCGATCCTGCTGGTCACCGTGATCATCAAGCTGGTGTTCTTCCCGCTGGCCAACAAGTCCTATAGGGCCATGGCAAAGATGAAGAAGCTGCAGCCGGAAATGGTGCGTCTCAAGGAGCGCTTCGGCGAGGACAAGCAGCGCCTGAACCAGGAGATGATGACGCTGTACAAGAAGGAAGGCGCCAATCCCATGTCCGGCTGCCTGCCTATCGTGGTCCAGATCCCCGTGTTCTTCGCGCTCTACAAGGTGCTGTTCGTTACCATCGAAATGCGCCACGCGCCGTTCTACGGCTGGATCCAGGACCTCTCGGCGCCGGACCCGACGTCGGTGCTGAACGGCTTCGGCCTCCTGCCCTGGGAGATCGGCGACATCGGCCTGCTGGCCATCCTCAACATCGGGGTCTGGCCGATCGCGATGGGTCTGACCATGGTGCTGCAGCACCGCCTCAATCCGCAGCCGACGGACCCGGTGCAGGCCAAGGTCTTTCTGATGATGCCGATCGTCTTCACCTTCCTGCTGGCCCAGTTCCCGGCCGGTCTGGTGATCTATTGGACCTGGAACAACCTGCTGTCGATCGTCCAGCAAATGGTGATCATGAAGCGCGCGGGCGTACCGATCGGCCGCGGGGGCGGCAGCCAGCCTAGGCACACGCGCCAGCCCGAGCCCAAGAAGGAGGCCGACACGTCCAAGCGCCAGGACCAGCCCGAGGTCGAGACCGACAGCAACACGTCCCAGGGTCAACCCGAGTCCGAGCCGAGGATGGACGGCAAGCCATCCAAGCGCCAGCGCCGCGCCAAAGCCAAAAGGGACGGTAAGGCGTCCAAGCGTCACCGCCGGTCCGGGGCCGAGACCGACCTCCGTTGACCGGTGCCGATCCTGCCGATGCCGCGCGTGCGCTCGAAGAGGGCCGCCTGCTTTTCGCGCAGCCCTGCCACTTTCTGATCTCCGCGGCCAGGGCCGATCAGCTTCCCGAGGCCGAGTTGCCCGAGATCGCCTTTGCCGGCCGCTCGAACGTCGGCAAGTCGAGCTTGGTCAATGCGCTCACCGGCCGCAGGACGCTGGCCCGCACGTCAAACACGCCGGGGCGCACGCAGCTGCTCAATTTTTTCGACCTGGGCGGCCGCCTGGTGCTCGTCGACCTGCCGGGATACGGCTACGCCCGCGCCTCGAAGACCGCCATCCGCCAATGGACCGGCCTGACCCGCCACTATCTCAAAGGGAGGGCCGGGCTGCAGCGGGTCTGTCTTCTGATCGACGCGCGCCACGGCCTCAAGGCGGCGGACCTGGAGGTCATGGCCATGCTCGACGGCGCCGCTGTCTCCTACCAGGCGGTCCTGACCAAGGCGGACAAGACCAAGATGGGCGCCCTGGCCGAAACCGTGAAGACGATCGAGGCGCGGCTCGCCCGCCATCCGGCCGCCCATCCCGAGATCCTGGTCACCAGCGCGCTCGCCGGAACCGGGATCGCCGAGCTGCGCGCGGCCATCGCCGCGCTGGCGGCGCCCGCTCCGGCGCGCTAGAGTTTCCGGCATGCCTGCGAGGAACATCAGCGACACCAAGCATTGGCTGCGCACCGCCCGGACCATCACCGAGGCGTTGCCTTACATGCGCCGTTACGCCGGCAAGACCTTCGTGATCAAGTACGGCGGCCACGCCATGGGCGACGAGGAGCTCTCGGAGCTCTTCGCCCGCGACATCGTGCTGCTGAAACAAGTCGGGGTTCACCCGGTCGTGGTGCACGGCGGTGGTCCGCAGATCGGCAAGATGCTCGAGCGGCTGGCCGTGAAGAGCGAGTTCGTCGATGGCCTGCGGGTGACCGACGCGGCCACCGTGGAAGTCGTCGAGATGGTGCTCTCGGGCGCGATCAACAAGCAGATCGTCAACGCCGTCAACACGGCCGGCGGCACGGCGATCGGTCTCTCGGGCAAGGACGGCAGCCTGATCCGGGCGACCAAGCTGCGCCGCACCAAGCGCGACGATCAATCCAACATCGAGAACGTCCTGGACCTGGGCTTCGTCGGCGAGCCGAGCCGGATCAACCCGCAGATCCTCATCTCGCTGGAGCAGGCGGGCATGATCCCGATCATCGCACCGATCGGGGTCGGCCCCGAGGGCGAAACCTACAACATCAACGCGGATACCGTGGCCGGCGCGGTGGCCGGGGCGCTCGGCGCGGCGCGCCTGCTGCTGCTCACCGACGTGATCGGCGTGCTCGACAAGACAGGTGAGTTGGTCACCGATCTCGCGGTCGATCAGGTGCCGGCGCTGGTGGCCGACGGCACGATCTCGGGCGGCATGATCCCGAAGGTGGAAACCTGCGTCCACGCCGTCGAGCAGGGCGTCGATGCGGCGGTGATCCTGGATGGCCGTGTCGCACACACCATGCTTCTGGAGATCTTCACCGAACGCGGCGTCGGCACGCTGATCAAGCGCGCTTGACCCGGCCGGCTCCCTTGAGCGGGAGACGGGCGGTCAAGCGGACAGGGTCTGAAAGAAACTCAGTTGCCAGTCCATCTCGTCCGGCGTCAGCGGGTAGTCCACACCGCCGCGCGCATGAAGGACGTCGCCCGGCGAAATTCCGCCCATGCGCAATTGAAGCTGGGTCGCGACACGCATGCCGAGATCCGCTTTCCAGGCCAGCGCGGTCACCCCCTTCGCGCTGCCGGCCCCGAGTATGCGGTCCACCGTGGCCTCGTCCATTCCGGTGCGCAGCACGAGGGCCTCGCGCACCAGGGCACGATCCCCCCGGGCCAGAGCCTGGAGCAGCACCTCGTCGTCCAGTTGGCCGGTGCCCTGCAGGCGCCGAGCGAGATCCTTCGGCGTCTCTCTGGCTTCACAATCGGCCTTGGCCCCATCCGCCAAACGACGGTGCACCTCATCCGCCACGCGCTTGGCCGTCTCGCGGTCCAGTTCCTCGCGGCTCTGGAGCTTCCGCAGCAGGTTGTCGGCCACAAAGGCCGCGAGCTTGCGCACCATCCCCGGCGACAGCTTCGGCCGGCCGACGAGCGGTTCGTGCCAGGATTTCACTTCGTGGGCCTGATCGACCAGGCAGTCCAGGGTCTCTTCGCGAATTTGCGCGCTGGTATTGACCAGCAGGGCGGCGATCGCATCGCGATCTTCGGTCCCGACGATCGCGTCGGCCACCGTCTCGCCGAGATCTCCGCGACGCGAAATCGCCTTTAACTTTCCCGAAGCGCAGCCCTCGCCGATGATCTCGATCAGATCACGGTCGGCCAGCAGGGGCGAGAATTCGAGCACGGGACAGGCGACGACCTCTTCGGTGTCGCGCGCCAAGCGTTGGATGATCGAAGGTGGCGCATCGACCAAGTCGCGGAGGGCGTCGGCCAAGACCTGGCGGACGCGCGTCGCATGGTCTTGGGCCAGCAGTTCGAGCGTTTCCACCACATAGCGCTGGGCCTGCTCCTGGTCTTGTTCACCCAGTTGGGGCATCAGGCGGGCCACCTTGGCGGCCAGATCCCGGCGTACGGTTTCGTCGCTGTCCCGAGCCAGCATCAGATCGGCTTGCGCGGGCGTCCGAACGTTGACGGCGGTCCGGCGGCGGACCTCGGGCGAGGAGTCCGCGGCCAGGAAGTACAAGATTTCAGGGCGGATATCCGAGCGGGCCGCGAGATCGGCGCGCACGCCCGAATCCTCATGACGAACGAGGCGCTTTGAGTCCTCGTAGGTCATCGGCGGTTCTTCCCGG
The DNA here is from genome assembly GCA_947258885.1 of uncultured Kiloniellales bacterium. GTDB lineage: Bacteria > Pseudomonadota > Alphaproteobacteria > Kiloniellales > JAKSDN01 > CAMYKD01. The sequence continues at coordinate 12,634 of CAMYKD010000062.1, forward strand.
CCCTTCCTTCCGAACAGTCGAATCATGCCGACGTGCCGTTCTTCTTTGGCGGCGCGAACTCCAGGCCGCCCTTGCCGCGGCGCTTGACCGCATACATGGCCGTGTCGGCACGGTCGAGCAGCGACTGCACGTCTTCGGCGGTGCCCGGATCGAACGCGGCGATTCCGACCGACAGGCCGAGCGGACGTTCCGGGTCCGCGGTGAAATGAGCCAGCGCGGCCGCCGCCGCGACTAGAGCTCCGCCCTTTTCTTCCGCGATCGCGGCCGGCATTCCGGCGCAGAACAGTGCGAACTCGTCGCCGCCGAGCCGGGCCGCCAGGTCTCCCGTGCGGCCCTGGGTGCGCAGGATCCCGGTCAGCGCCAGGAGCGCCTTGTCGCCGGCCTGGTGGCCATGCCGGTCGTTGACCAGCTTGAAGTTATCGAGGTCGAAATAGAACAGCGTCGCCGCCTGGGTCTTGCCTTCCGGCCGGGCGAAGTGCTGCTTGAGCCGGTTCACGAAGCTTCGCCGGTTGAGCAGGCCGGTCAGCGGATCGGTTGAGGACAGCTTTTCGAGCTCCTGCTCGCGGGCCAGCAATTGATTGGTTACGCCGATCTGGGCGCTCACCTCGTCCAGCAGGATCGACTCCTCCTCGCCGGGGACAACCTCCGAAATCCCCTGCCAAAGGCAGAGCGCTCCGTTCACGCGACCCTGGTAATGGGTTGCCCGGAGCAGCAGACAGCGGCCGTCGGCCTGCGCTTCCAGCACCACCTCGCCCGCGGCGAGGCGGTCCAGCAAAGGCGCCAACACCCTCTGGGGCGGCTTGCTTCCTGCTTGGGCCACGCGAGCGAACGCCTCGTCTGGGGCCCGGCAGTAAATGGCGACACCCAGGGCCGGCAGGGCCGGGACCAAGGCCTCCGCGGCCGCCATGAGCAGGCGGGCCGGTTCGAGCTCGTCGCGCACCATGCGCAGGATGTAGGCGAGCAACCGCTGGCGGTGCCGGGCGCGGGCGAGGGCGGCCTCGTGCGCCCGTTCGTCGGTAATGTCGCGGCAGGTGCCGCGAACGCCGAGCCATTCACCGTCCGGGCCGTGCAGCGGCAGGCCGGTGGCCGACAGGCAGGCGGCCCGGCCGTCGGCGTTGCGGAACCAGACCCCGACCCGGTCCACCGGCACGCGCGTGGCAAAGGGCGAGGCCTCCGACTCGCCGGCCCCGAGCAAGAAGCTCTGGACGCGCTGTCCGACCAGCTCCGAGGCGGCAAAGCCCAGCGCGCCGCGCGGCGAGACGAAGGCGAAGCGGCCCTCGGCGTCGGCCTCCCAGGCGAAATCGCTGGAAGCTTCGACCAGATCCTTGTAGCGCTGTCGGGAATCGATCAATGCGCCACGCAGGCTGCGCTCCAGGGTGATGTCGCGGCCCAGCAGAAGCGCCGCCGCGCCCTCGGCCCAGGGCAGGACGACTAGGTCCAGGGCCTGGCTGGCGTCCCCGGTCGTTTTCGCGTGGTCAAGCAGCAGCGGCGTGACCTGGGCGACCTTGCCGGCAAGCGCGGCGTTCAGGGCGTCGCGCAGCTCGACCGTCATTCCGCCCTGCAACATTCGGGCGAGTGGCTCGGCCCGCGGGTTCGCGCTCAGGACGATGCCGTTGCGGGCGACCACTAGGACCGGACCGGGAAAGTGTTCGAAGGGCCCCCCGGGCGAAAGTAGGCCAAGGTTGGTCTCGTCCCTTGCCAGATGTTCATCGGTTCGGGGCGCGGGTTTGGTCCCACCCGGCCCGGTCATTGTGCTGCTCGTGCTGGCATTGTCCGTGTCATTCGGTTTCGGACAATTTGCCTCAAGCCCGTTAAGACCCGCTTAAATGCCTCTATTGTAAGTGTTTTTACGATCGGTGCCTGTGGCGGACCGCCGAAGCGATGCGCCGCCGCCGGCCCGCCACGAGCCCTAGGTGACCGGTGACCCGGCCGCTCGGGCCCGGCTCGGCGGTCGGCGTGGCCCCCGAGCGCGGCCGTTGACAGCGTCCGGCGCCTCGCGCATGTTCCATGCCCGCCCGGCCTCTGGAAAGCGTGAGATTGCATGACCTCGGACGACCTCAAGACGACCATCGAAACGGCCTGGGAAAACCGGGACGCTATCACCACGGCGACCAGCGGCGCGCCGCGCGAGGCCGTGGAGCAGGCCCTGGACGGGCTCGACCGGGGCGCGTTCCGGGTGGCCGAGAAGATCGACGGCGACTGGCACGTACACCAATGGCTGAAGAAGGCCGTGCTGCTGTCCTTCCGCCTCAACGACAGCAAGCCGCTGCCCGGCGGCCCGCGCGAGGAGACGCGCGGCGAGGCCGCCTGGTACGACAAGGTGCCCTCCAAGTTCGCCGGCTGGGGCGAGGCCGAATTCCAGGCGGCGGGCTTCCGCGCGGTCCCCAACTGCGTGGTGCGCCACTCCGCCTACATCGCGCCGGGCGTCGTCCTTATGCCCAGCTTCGTGAACATCGGCGCCTATGTCGATTCCGGCACCATGGTCGATACCTGGGCGACGATCGGCTCCTGTGCCCAGGTCGGCAGGAACTGCCACATCTCGGGCGGGACCGGCATCGCCGGCGTGCTGGAACCGCTCCAGGCCGAGCCGGTGATCATCGAGGACGACTGCTTCATCGGCGCGCGCGCCGAGGTCGCCGAGGGCGTCATTGTCGGACAGGGGTCGGTGCTTTCGATGGGCGTCTACATCGGCGCCTCGACCAGAATCGTCGACCGCGAGAGCGGCGAGGTCCACAGGGGACGCGTGCCGCCCTATTCGGTCGTGGTGCCCGGCACCATGCCGGGCAGGCCCCTGCCCGACGGCAGCCCGGGGCCGGGTCTGTACTGCGTGGTGATCGTGAAGCGTGTCGACGAGAACACTCGGGCCAAGACCTCGATCAACGATCTGCTGCGCGATTGACGGAGCGCTTGGACCGGCATGCCAGCCGCCCTGGATTGCATCGAGCTGACCCGCCGTTTGATCCGTTGCCCCAGCGTCACGCCGGCCGAGGGCGGCGCCCTCGACCTCGTACAGGAGGTTCTCGAGACCCTCGGCTTTACCTGCCACCGCCTGGTCTTTTCCGAGGCGGGCGCGGCCGAGGTGGACAATCTCTACGCCCGCCTGGGCCGGGAGGGCGTCAACTTCTGCTATGCCGGGCACACCGACGTCGTTCCGGTCGGCGAGACCGCGGCCTGGAGTGTCGAGCCCTTCGGCGGCGAGCTCAGGGACGGCTGGGTATACGGCCGCGGCGCGGTCGACATGAAAGGCTCGATCGCCGCCTTCCTGGCCGCGCTCGCCGCCTTCCTGGAGCGCCGCGGGCCTGGCTTCGGCGGCTCGATCAGCCTGCTGATCACCGGCGACGAGGAGGCCGACGCGATCAACGGCACCCGCAAGGTTCTGCAGTGGCTGGCCGAACGCGATGAGCGCCTGGACGCCTGCCTGGTCGGCGAGCCGACCAGCAACGAACGGCTCGGCGACATGATCAAGATCGGCCGACGGGGCAGCCTGAACGGCCGCCTGACCGTGCGCGGCATCCAGGGCCACACCGCCTACCCGCAGCTTGCCGACAATCCGCTGCACCACCTGGTGCACATGCTGGAGACGGTGCTGGCGGAGCCCCTCGATCATGGTACCGAGCACTTCCCGCCGTCGACCCTGCAGCTGACCACGATCGACGTGGGCAACGCGGCCAGCAACGTGATCCCCGGGCAGGCCAGCGCCGCCTTCAACGTGCGGTTCAACGATCTGCACACGAGCGATTCGGTGGCGGACTGGCTGCGCGACCGGTTGGACCGGAAGGGCGCGGACTACGACCTGGAGATCAGAGTTTCGGGCGAATCCTTCCTCTGCCCCCCGGGACCGCTGAGCGACGTGATCGCGCTGGCGGCCGAGACGGTCCTGGGCGCCAGGCCGGAGCTCGGCACCACCGGCGGGACCTCGGACGCGCGCTTCATCAAGGATCACGCGCCGGTCGCCGAGTTCGGGCTCTTGAACGCAACCGCACACAAGGTGGACGAGCGGGTCAGCGTGGCAGACCTGGAGCGGCTCAGCACCATCTACGGCGCTGTCCTCGACGGCACCTTTCCGCAGTGATCCCCAGCCCTCTCGAAATCGCGCGGGCGATCTACGGGGCTTGGCGCCTCGCCCGTCTCGACACGGCCGGGATGAATTTCTTCGACCGCTCGATCGAGGGATTCTGGAAGTCCTTTTTCGCGGCCGTCCTCGTCCTGCCGGGTTATGGCCTGATCCTTCTGATCGATGTCTCCGAACTGGAGCTCTCGGCGGGTCCGCTGCGTATTCTCGTCGTGCAGCTTCTGATCTATGTGATCATCTGGGTCGCCTTTCCGCTGGTCATGTACGCCTGGGCGCAAAACCTGGGCCGGGCCGCCGAGTATCCCGGCTTCATCGTCGCCTACAACTGGGCCCAGGCGGTGCAGATGGTGCTGGTCCTGCCGGCCAGCGTGATCGTCGCCGGCCACTTCCTGCCCGATGGCATAGTCCCGCTCGTCAATCTCGCGGTGCTTCTTGTGCTCCTGGGCTACGAGTGGTTCATCGCCCGCACGGCCCTGGCGCTCGGCGGGCCGGCCGCGGCCGGTGTCATCGCCCTGGCCTTCTTCATGGGCCTGGTCGCAAAGCTGATCGGAATGTCGATGATCGCCTGAGCAGGCAGTCAGCCGTAGCCCACGGTGGTCAGATAAAGCCCGCCCGCCGGCGCGGCCGGCCCGGCGGCGCGGCGGTCGCGGGCGGCCAGGGCGGAGGCCAAGTCCGCCCGGTCCCACTTGCCCTCTCCGACCAGCTTGAGCGAACCCACCATGTTGCGCACCTGCCGGTGCAGGAAGGAGCGCGCCCCCGCGCGGACCCGGACCTCCGCGCCGTCGCGCGCCACCTCCAGAAGGTCGAGGGTCTTCATGGGCGAGGCGGCTTGGCACTCGGCGGCGCGGAAGCTTGTGAAGTCGTGGTGGCCGACGAGGACCCGGGCGGCCTCGTGCATGGCCCCGGCGTCGAGCGGCACCGGCACGAACCACGCGCGGCCCCGCTCCAGGGTCAGCGGCGCGCGCCGGTTGACGATGCGGTAGAGGTAGCTGCGCGAGATGGCCGAAAAGCGGGCGTGAAAATCCTCCTCCGCCTGTTCGGCCGAAAGCACGGCGATCGGCGCGGGCCTGAGATGGTGGTTGAGAGCGTCGCGCAGGGTATTGGCTGTCGTCGCCCTGGCGATATCGAAGTGCGCCACTTGGCCCAAGGCATGCACGCCGGCATCGGTGCGCCCGGCGCCCACCACGGTGACGTGTTCGCCGCAGAAGCCCGTCACCGCGGCTTCCAGGGCCGCCTGGATGCTCGGTCCGTTGTCCTGGCGCTGCCAGCCGACGAAGCCTGTGCCATCGTACTCGAGCACCAGCTTGTAGCGGGTCACGGGCGGTCTTCCGGCCGGGGCAGGCGCGTGCCCGGCGGCACATCGAAGCCGCGCAGGAAATCGGGCGCGTCCATGGCGGCGCGGCCGGCGCGGCGCACCCGGATGAGCCGCAAGGCGCCCTCGGCGCAGGCGATGGTCAGCCGGTCGTCCAGGACCAGTCCGGCCTCGGCACCGAGGTCCCGGTCCTGGACCTCACAGGCCAGAACGCTGATCCGCTCGGGCCCCTTGCGGCCCGGCAGCTCGGCGTAGGCGCCCGGCCAGGGGTCGAAGGCGCGCACCCGGCGCTCCAGCTCGGCGGCCGGCCGGCGCCAGTCGAGGCGGCCCTCGGCGCGCTCCAGCTTGGCCGCGTAGGTCGCGCCCTCCGTCGGTTGGGCCCGTGGGGTCAGCGTACCGCCGTCGAGGCCCTCCAGCGCCCGAACCATCATCCGCGTGCCGAGCTCGGCCAGGCGGTCGTGCATCTCGGCCGCGGTCGTCGTGGGGCCGATCGGCACGGCCTCCTGCAGCAGTACCGGACCGGTGTCGAGGCCTTCATCCAACTGCATGATCGTGACCCCGGTCTCTTGGTCGCCGGCCAGGATGGCGCGCTGGATCGGCGCCGCGCCGCGCCAGCGCGGCAGCAGGGAGGCGTGCAGGTTGAGGCAGCCCAGACGCGGCGCCGCCAGGATCGGCCCGGGCAGGAGCAGGCCATAGGCCACCACGACGGCGACATCGAGACCGAGCGCGGCGAAGGCCTGCTGCTCGTCGGGATCCTTGAGGCTGGCCGGCGTGCGCAGCGGCCAGGCCCGTGCTTCGGCCAGCGCCTGCACCGGGGAGGGGCGCGGCTTTTTCCCGCGGCCGGCCGGGCGCGCCGGCTGGCAATAGACGCAGGCGATCTCGTGCCCGGCCGCGGCGAGGGCCTCCAGGCACGGCAGGGCGAAGTCCGGCGTGCCGAGGAAAGCGAGGCGGAGGCGGGTCATCGGCAGGCCTCCAAGCGGTTCGTGCAGGTCCTAGAGCGCGTGGGCAGCGTCGTGCTCTCTGGCGGGTTTGGACGACTTCTTGGCCTTCAACAGCTTGCGCAGGATCATGTTGCGCTTGAGCGCGGAGATGTGATCGACGAAGAGAATGCCATCCAGGTGATCCATCTCGTGCTGCACGCAGGTCGCCAGGAGGCCGTCGGCCGCGAGCTCGCGAATCTCGCCTTCATGGTCCAGATAGCGCACCTTGACCGCCGCCGGACGCACGACTTCGGCGTAGTGGTCGGGCAGCGAGAGGCAGCCTTCCTCGTAGCTCGCGTCCTCGTCCGAGACCCAGGTCAATTCCGGGTTGGCCATGCGGTAGGGCTGCGGTTCCTCGCCCTCGCGCGCCAAGTCGAGCACGATGACCCGCTTGAGCACCCCGACCTGCGGCGCGGCAAGGCCGATGCCCGGCGCGTCCTGCATGGTCGCGAGCATGTCGTCCATCAGCCGGCGGACCTCCTCATCGATCCGCTCGACCGGGGCCGCGACCTGTTTCAGGCGCGGGTCGGGTGCGGTGATGATCGGCAGCAGCGCCATAGATGGGGCGTCCCTACGTTGAGTTGGAATCGTTCCTGTCCCTCGCGGTCCTTACCTATGGTCTCCGCGCGCGAGCGTCAAGCGGGCCTTTAAGCGCCCCACGGGCCGTGCCGGCTTTATCCTGCCGCGACTCCGGGGGCCGTGCTAGTGTGTGGCCGGGACGCCGTTTCGGGAAGGTGCCATGGACGCCACGCTTCTGCTCGCCGTGCTCGCGGCGCTCGCCGTCGGTGCCGTCGTCGCGCTACTGCTCTTGCGCGGGCGCGGTGCGGTGGCGGACACGACGGAGCTGGCCGGCCGGCTGACTCAGATGGCCGAGAGCCAGGCCGCCGTGCAGGCCAGGATCGCCGAGCAGCTTCAGGCCCAGGAGCGCGCCGTCACCAAGGCGCTCGAGGAGCGCCTCGCCGATCTCTCCAAGCGGGTCGGCGACCGGCTGCAGGAATCCTCCACCCGCAGCCAGAACACCCTCGCCGAGCTGCGCGAACGCCTGGCGGTGATCGACCAGGCGCAAAAGAACATCACGGAGCTGTCGACCCAGGTCGTGGGCCTCCAGGACATCCTGGCCAACAAGCAGGCGCGCGGCAGTTTCGGCGAGATCCAGCTCAACGACCTGGTCGAGAACATCCTGCCGCCCAATGCCTACGAGTTCCAGGCGACGCTCAGCAACGGCCGGCGGGCCGACTGCCTGCTCAAACTGCCCAACCCGCCCGGGCCGATCGCCATCGACTCGAAGTTCCCGCTGGAAAGCTACGAGGCGCTCAGGTCGGCCGGCGACGAGGCGGCCCGCGCCCAGCACCCACGTGCAGGCCATCGCGGCGCGCTACATCATCCCCGGCGAGACCGCCGAGTCGGCGCTCATGTTCCTGCCCAGCGAGGCGGTTTACGCCGAGGTGCACGCCGCCTTCCGCAGCGTGGTCGAGGAATCCTACAAGGCGCGGGTCTGGATCGTCTCGCCGACCACCCTGATGGCGACGCTCAATACGGTGCGCGCTGTGCTCAAGGATGTGCGTATGCGCGAGCAGGCCGGGGTGATCCAGTCCGAGGTCGGCAGGCTGCTCACGGACCTCGGGCGGCTCGACGAACGGGTCGGCAAGCTGCAGCGCCACTTCGAGCAGGCCAACGAGGACCTGCGCCAGATCCGGATCTCCAGCGAGAAGGTGACCCGCCGCGGCGAGCGCATCGAGGAGCTGGAGTTCGAGGACCCGCAGTCCGCCGACGATGCGATCGTGCCGGCAAAGCCCCGAATCGTCAGCAATTAATCCATTGCAGACTAGCTAACAATTTAACCATATTTCCGCTTATGACATGAGGCTTGCGGCGTTGCGACAGGGACTTCTATTGGCGCGCACTCAAGGCGGCATTTAGATCAAGTTTTTGAATAAGTTATAGCGAATTAATCGAAAATCGATTAATATTAAGGATCACGGCTCCGAGTCCTACACAGGCCGGCGCGACTTGAGCGCGGCGGTGAGCGTGCCGTCATCCAGGTAGTCGAGCTCGCCGCCGACCGGCACGCCGTGAGCCAGGCGCGAGATCGTCAGATCGCCGCCGCCCAGGCGTTCGGCGATATAGTGCGCCGTGGTCTGGCCGTCGACCGTGGCCGAGAGGGCGAGAATGACCTCGCGGACCTCGGGCTCGCGCGCGCGAACGGCCAGGGCATCGAGCCGGAGATCTTCCGGGCCGCGCCCGTCGAGCGCCGAGAGCGTGCCGCCGAGCACATGGTAGCGCCCCGTGAAGGCGCCGCTGCGCTCGATCGCCCAGAGGTCGGCGACGTCCTCGACCACGCAGATCAGCGCGCCGTCGCGCCTGGGATCGGCGCAGAGCGCGCAGGGGTCGCTGGTATCCAGGTTGCCGCAGAGCGAACAGTTGCGCAGCCTTTCCGCCGCCTGGCGCAGACTGTCGGCGAGCGGCAGCATGAGCGATTCACGCCGTTTCATGAGATGCAGCGCGGCCCGGCGCGCCGAGCGTGGTCCCAGGCCCGGCAGGCGCGCCAGGAGCTGGATCAGGCGCTCGATTTCGCTGGCGGACATCGCCGGTGGCGCTGGCCGGGCGAACTAGAACGGAAGCTTCATGCCCGGCGGCAGGGCCAAGCCGCCGGTCAGTTTCTGCATCTCTTCGGCGACGTGAGATTCGACCTTGGTCTTGGCGTCGTTGGCCGCGGCGACGACCAAGTCCTCCAGCACCTCCGCATCGGCCGGCGTGAGCAAGGAGGGGTCGATCTTGACCGCGCGCAGCTCGCCCTTGCCGTTCATGGTGACCTGGACCATGCCGCCGCCGGCCGCGCCGGTCATTTCGGATTCGGCGAGCCTGTCCTGCAGCTCCGCCATCTTGGCCTGCATCTGCTGGGCCTGTTTCATCATCTGGCCGAGGTTCTTCATACCATCCCGTTTCCCCGATTGTGCCGGCCGTGTCAACCGTTCGCCGGGCCGCCGGCCCCGGAATCATCGTCCGCGCCGGGCGGTTCGTCGCGCAGGGCGACCATCTTGGCGCCGGGAAAGGTTTCCAGCACCGCCTGGACCAGCGGGTTCTCCTGCGCCGCCGCGCGCTGTCTGTCCGCCAAGTCCTGGCGTGCGTCGCGCAGCGTTGCCGCACCCGGCGCGTCGGACACGCTGACCACCCAGCGCTCCCCGGTCCACTCCTGCAGCCGCCGCCCGAGCCGGCCGGCGAGATCGCGAGGCGCCGCCTCCTCGGGCCGAAACTCGATCCGCCCCGGCTCGAAGTGGACCAGATGCACGTCACCGGCCAGGTGATTGGCGAGCAGGACCTCGCGGCGCGCCTCGGCCAAGGCGACGACCTCGGCGAAACTGGTCGCCCGCGGCAGAATCTCGGGCGCCGCCGCGGGCGAGCTTCCCACGGCCGGTTGCAGCTTCGGCGCCACGGCGGCTTGCGCTCCGCGGTCCGCGGCCGGCGCCGCCGCGCCGCCTGGCGATCGCGCGGCTGGACCTGCGGGCTGGATTCCGCCGCTGTTCCGCGGTGCGTCAAGGCGCTTGACCAGCTCGCCCGGTGTCGGCAGCTCGCTGGCATAGGTCAGGCGGATCAGCACCATCTCCGCCGCCTGTAGCGGCGAGGGCGCGTCCCGGGTCTCGCCGAGGCCCTTGAGCAGCATCTGCCAGCAGCGCGCCAGGGTCGGCAGGGAGAGCGCATCGGCCAGCGCGCGGCCGCGCACCCGCTCGGTCTCGGGCAGGCCCGGCGCCCCGGCGCTCTCCGGCACCAGCTTGGCCCGGGTCAGGAAATGGGTCAGCTCCAGGAGATCCTGGACCACCACCGCCGGGTCGGCACCGGCGGCGTACATGTCCGAAAGAATCTCGAGCGCCTCCGGCGTCCGGCCGCCGATCACGGCCTCGAACAGATCGAAGACCCGCGCCCGGTCGGACAGGCCCAGCATCTCCCGGACCTGCGCCTCCGCCACCCGGGCGGCACCGCCGGCCGCCTCGGCGCCCGACCCCGACCCCGACATGGCCATGGCCTGGTCCAGCAGGGAGAGCCCGTCGCGCACCGACCCGTCGGCGGCCCGGGCGATCATGGCGAGCGCCGCGCCGTCGACCTCGACGCCTTCCTTGCGGGCGATCTCGGCGAAGTGCCGGGCCAGCTCCTGCTGCTCGACCCGGCGCAGGTCGAAGCGCTGGCAGCGCGACAGCACGGTCACCGGCACCTTGCGGATCTCGGTCGTCGCGAAGATGAAGACGACGTGCTCCGGCGGTTCCTCCAGGGTCTTCAGCAGGCCGTTGAAGGCCTGCCGGGACAGCATGTGGACCTCGTCGATGATGTAGACCTTGGTGCGCGCGGAGACCGGCCGATAGCGCACGCCCTCGATCAGCTCCCGGATGTCGTCGATGCCGGTGCGGCTGGCCGCGTCCATCTCGACGACATCGACGTGGCGATCCTGGGCGATCGACTCGCAGTGCTCGCAGCGGCCGCAGGGCGTGGCGGTCGCGCCGCCCGCGCCGTCGGACCCGATGCAGTTGAGCGACCGGGCGATGATCCGCGCCGTCGTGGTCTTGCCGACGCCGCGCACCCCGGTGAGGATAAAGGCATGGGCCAAGCGCCCGCCGGCGATCGCATTGGTCAGCGTACGGACCAGGGCCTCCTGGCCGATCAGGTCGGCGAAGCTGGCCGGTCTGTACTTGCGCGCGAGCACCCGGTAGGCGGTGGCTTCCTCGCGCTCGGCGGGCTGTTCCGTCATCGCTGGGCCTTCGCCGGGAGGCGCTCAACATCGCGGCGCCCGGTCCCGGGCGCCGTGGCTTTCCGCGTCACCGCCGGAACCCCGGGCGGGACAGGTGGGAGGCTGGGTAAACGACCCGGGCAAATCTCGTTACGGCTGCTCCCTTCCGGGCCTGACCGGGTTGGCGAGCCGCCCGTCCGCCGCCAACCTCCCGAGTCCGGACTATCCGCGATCCGGCCCGACAGGGCAAGCATCGAGTGCGCCGCGGTCATTGCAGCTCCAGGGTAGCGGGCACACCCTCGGATACCGGCAGCAGCGTCATGACTAGGTCGGACCGCTAGCCATCGGCCCAGGTATCCTGGGACTGGTGCAGGAAGCGGTAGACCGGGATGCCCGACCGCTCAAAGGCGATCTCCAGACCGCGGCGCACGGTGAAATCACCTGTTTTGCGAGAAAAGCACAGCCGCTGCCGGCCGACGACCCGCTCGTGACGTAGCGCCAGAAAGTCCAGGGTGCCATCGCGCGGGAAGACCCGGCGAGCCAGGGCCGAACCGCCCGCGAGGGTAAGCCCGGCCAACGCACCGAGCGAAAGCCCCAAGAGGTCCCACCGCCGCATCGCGCAGGTTCTCCCACTTCTTTTCCTACTATTTGACCAGGACGGATGACCGATCACGGCGCTCCCGGCTAGCCGGACGGCCGCAATCCTCGGCAGGGCGCGGGATCCGCACTCGATGGATTGACCAGAAAATTGATCTAGATTAACAATCCCTTCCGCCTTTGCTGCGAACCTTAGCGCAGTGCGATTTTCCGAATGGCGCCATACAGGCACCCGGAGGTGCGCAGATCATGACCTTTGAGGCAACTGAATCGATGCCGTGGTGCGCCCGGTTCTTACTGGCCCCGATAGTGAGCCTGGGGCTGGTTACAGCGGCGGCGGCCCACCAGAATCAGCACGAGGGCACGCCGTCCCAGCCGGCCGCGGCCCAGGAGGGCCAAGGGCACAACGAGGCAGCCCCGGACGCCTCGCGGCTCCTCATGCCGCGCATGAACGTGCAGCGGGGCCGCAAGCTTTTTGCCAACAAGGGCTGCGTCGCCTGCCACGCGATCAACGGGGTTGGCGGCCACGACGCTACGCCGCTCGACGCCCACACGATGGACCAGGTTATGAACCCCTTCGAATTCGCCGCGAAGATGTGGCGCATGGCACCGGCCATGATCGGAGCCCAGGAGGAGGCCTTCGGGTACCAGATCCTGTTCACCGGCGACGAGCTCGCCGACATCATCGCCTTCGTGCACGACGACGAGGAGCAGCACAGCTTCTCGGAAGCGGACATCACACCCAAGGTGCGCAGGATGATGAATCATTCCCACGGCCAACCAGGCGGCGGCAGCGAGGTGCACGGCGAGGAACTTGGCCACAAGCACGACGACGAAATGCGCAAAATGCACCATGTGGACTAGGGCTAGGGATGTCGCTTCTCGTCGCGACCACCGAGAGACATGCCGGTAGCCGGGGCCTGGGGCCGAGCGCAGATTGCCTCCCCGACGGGGTTGTGCCACCTTCGCGCCCATGCGGCCCAACTTCTATAGCGGCGCCGGCTTGGACCGGGCCGATCACCTGCGCAGCGACGAGACTTGGATCGAGGCGCGGCTCGGCGATCCCGCAAGCCGCTTCGCCGTGGTCTGGCGGTCGCGCAACCTAGTCGCGCCCGGCAACGCGCCGCAGGTGGTGTGGCTCGACGCGGCCCGGGCCGGCGGCCTGGTCGCGCTGGCCGAAACCCTCGCGTTCTTGGGCCTCAACGAAACACGGGCCTACTTCGCGTTCGATATTTCGGCGCTGGAGGCGCCCGAGGAAGAGCCGGCGCTGAAGGGTCTTGGCGCGTTCCAGGACCTGCGCGCCGTCGGTCCGCTGCTCGAGCGCTCGGAGGGCGCGGTGCTGGCCTATGCCCGCGGCTTGATGCACTGGCATCGCCGGCACCGCTTCTGCGGCGTCTGCGGCCAGCCGACCGAGGTCCGGCGAGCCGGCCACCAGCGCGTCTGCAGCGACCCCGATTGCGGCTCCCAGCACTTCCCGCGCACCGACCCGGCGGTGATCATGCTGGTGCACGACGGCGCGCGCTGCGTGCTCGGTCGGCAGGAGGTCTGGCCGCCGGGCATGCATTCGACGCTCGCCGGCTTCGTCGAGCCGGGCGAGACCCTGGAGGAGGCCGTCGCACGCGAGGTCGCCGAAGAAGTCGGGCTGCGGTTCGACCCGGGCCAGGTCGTCTACCAGTCGTCCCAGCCCTGGCCCTTCCCGTCGTCGCTCATGCTGGGTTTCCACGCGCGCATAGAACCCGCGGAGCTGCGGGTCAACCGGGCCGAGATCGAATCGGCGGCCTGGTTCAGCCGCGAGGACCTCTTGAACTCGCCGGAGGACGAGCGCTTCCGCCTGCCGCGCGCCGATTCCATCGCCCGGCGCCTGATCGAGGACTGGCTGGCCGAAGCGTGCTAGCGGAGGCTTGGCGCGCGTTCAGTCCGAGGACTCGTCGCCTCGGTTTTCCTCGGCGTCCGTTTCGGCCCGCTGCGCACGCAGCGCTTCTAGAATGCCGCGGAGCTCCTCCGAGGTCACGCCATCGCGGCGCATGACGGTCCGCACGAGCGGGTCGGCGAGCACGTCATCGAGCCGGGGCTCGATCCCGGCCACGGCCCACTTTCCACGTCTGCTCATTGCGGTCCCCGCTCGTATCTTTGGTACAACTTGACGTGACCGTCAGCTAAGCATCCCTGCCGACGATTTCAAATGATCTTGTTGTGACGGGCCGTGCGGTCCGGTCCGGCGAGCGGATCCGGGGCCGCCCCGCGGCCTCGGTATCAGAGCCCGCCGACGCTCAGCTCGCCGCCACGGAAGGGGGCGGCATGGTAGACGCCCAGGATCCTGACCTCGCGCGAGAAGAAGCTGAGTTCCTCCAGCGCCAGGCGGACCGGGCGCTGATCCGGATGGCCCTCGATGTCGGCATAGAACTGGGCCACGTTGAAGCTGCCGTCGACGATGTAGCTCTCGAGCTTGGTGATGTTGACCCCGTTGGTCGCAAAGCCGCCCAGCGCCTTGTAAAGCGCGGCCGGCACGGAGCGCACCCGGAACACGAAGCTGGTGATCACCAGACGCCCGTCCGGGTCGGGGTCGACCGGCTCGCGCGCCATGACCAGGAAGCGGGTCGTGTTGTGCTCGGCGTCCTCGATGTCGCCCTTCAGCACCTCCAGCGCGTAAATCTCCCCGGCCAGGGCCGAGGCTATGGCTGCCTGGGCCGGGTCGTTCAGGGCGGCCACCTCGGCCGCGGCACCGGCCGTGTCGGCATAAACCACCGGCTTGAGTCCGTGGGAGCGAATGAACTCCCGGCATTGCGAGAGCGCCTGCACGTGACTGCGCACCACCTCGAGGCCGTCCAGCGTCGCCCCTTTCGGCGCGAGCAACTGGTGGTTCACGCGCTCGAAGTGCTCGCCGACGATATGCAGACCGGACTCGGGCAAGAGGTGGTGGATGTCGGCGACCCGCCCCGCGCTCGAATTCTCGATCGGAATCATCGCCAGCTCGGCCCGGCCGTCGCGCACCGCGGCGAAGGTGTCCTCGAAGGACGGGCAGGGCAGGGTGGACAGCTCCGGATGGGCGCTCCGGCAGGCCATGTCGGAATAGGCGCCGTGTACGCCCTGAAAGGCGATCAGCTTTTGGGGATCGGCGGCGGTCATCTTTGTGACGAGGAGGGCCCGGTCAGGTTGAGGACGGCGGCGCCAGCACCGCGCGGGCGCGCGCCAAGTCGGCCGGAGTATCGACACCGATGGGAAGCGTGTCAACGAGCGCCACGTCGATGCGCAGGCCGGCCTCGAGCGCGCGCAGCTGCTCCAGGCGCTCGCGCGCTTCCATCACGCCGCGCGGCAGGGCCACGAAGCGTTCCAGCGCGGCCCGCCGGTAGGCGTAGAGGCCGACGTGGTGATAGAGCGGCAGGGCATCCTCCGCACCCGGCCAGGGCACCGGCGCGCGGCTGAAATAGAGTGCGCGGGCGATTGGGCTGCCGGCCGCAAAGCCGGCGGCCACCTTGACCACATTGGGATCGTGGCGCTCGGCCGGCTCCGTGATCTCGACCGCCAGGGTCGCGATATCGACGGCGGGCTCCCGGAGCGGCTCGAGAACCGCGTGCAGGAGCGCTGACGCCAGGGTCGGCAGGTCGCCCTGTAGGTTGACGACGACGTCGTGGGTGCCACCCGGGTCAACCTGCGCGAGCGCCTCGTGCACTCGGTCCGAGCCCGAGGGGTGCTGCGGCCGGGTCAGAACCGCCCGGCCGCCGGCCGCCTCGACCGCCTCGGCGATGGCCGCTTCGCCCGCCGCCACCACGACCGGCCCGACCGCCGCCTCGACCGCCCGGCGCCAGACGTGGACGATCATCGGCTCGCCATGGATCTCGGCCAGCGGCTTGTCCGGAAGGCGGACCGACGCCAGGCGTGCGGGGATCACGACGATCGGATTGGCAGGCAGGCTCACGGGCGGTCGGTCCCGAAACAGATCCCGCGCACCGGCGGCGGGCCGCGGCAGCATAGCCGCGCGTCCCGCCACGAAAAACGCTTTTCTGGAGGGCGCTTTCCGACGCACGCTATTGAACGCGCCGGGCCGTCCGGCTAAGTTCCGCTCCGGGTCACAGGTGCGCAAGGGGAAAGCGATGTCGGGGCTAGAAGTCAATAAGGTGATCGCAGCCGTACTGACGGCCGGCATCGTCGCCTCGTTCAGCGGCTTCGTTGCACATCTGCTGGTCCAGCCCCAGGAACTCGCCCAGAACGCCTATCCGGTCGCCGTCGCGCCCGCCGAGGCCCCGCCCGCGGAAGCCGCGGCGGCCGAAGCGCCCGGGCCCGGCTCGGTGCTGCCGCTGCTCGCCGCGGCCGACGTGGCGGCCGGCCAGAAGGTGTCGCGCAAGTGCACCTCCTGCCACACCGTCGAAGAGGGCGGGGCGAACAAGATCGGCCCGAACCTGTGGAACCTTGTCGGCCGCGCCATCGCGAGCGTCGACGGATTCACCTATTCCAAGGGCCTCCAGGAGAAGTCCGGAGACGGCTGGAGCTATGAGAACCTGGACGGCTTCCTCCACAAGCCCAAGGATTGGGCGCCGGGCACCAAGATGAGCTTCGCCGGCCTCAAGAAGATCGAGGACCGGGCCAACCTGATCGCCTATCTGCGCTCGCTCAGCGGCAGCCCCGCGCCGCTGCCGGAATGACGACGCGGTGACGGCCGCATCCTGCCCGCAGGCCTTCGTCACCCTGGCCGAGGAGATGGCCGCAGCCGCCGGCACCGTCGCGCGTCGCTATTTCCGCACCGGTCTCGACGTGCAGGACAAGCCGGACGACACGCCGGTGACATTGGCCGATCGCGAGGCGGAGGCCAGGATCCGGGAGATCATCGCCGACAGCTGTCCCGATCACGGCGTCGTCGGCGAGGAAGGGGGCAGCGACCGGCCCGAGGCGGACTACGTCTGGGTGGTCGATCCGGTCGACGGCACCAAGAAGTTCATCACCGGCAACCCGCTCTTTGGCACCCTGATCGCGCTGCTGCACGAGGGCCGGCCGATCCTCGGCATCATCGACATGCCGATGCTGGGCGAGCGTTGGATCGGCGCCGCCGGGCGGGCGACCCGCTTCGAGGACCGGCAAGGCGCGCGCGAGGTCCGGGTGCGGCCTTGCGCGGAGCTTGCCGGGGCCGTGCTGACCGCCACCACGCCGCACATGTTCGACGAAGCCGAGTTCCCGGCCTTCGAGCGGGTGCGCCGGGCGGCCAGGATGGTGCTCTACGGCGGCGATTGCTTCGCCTACGGGGCGCTCGCCAGCGGCCACCTCGACCTGGTGCTCGAGGCCGACATGGACCCCTACGACTTCATGGCCCTGGTGCCGGTCGTGGAAGGCGCGGGTGGCGTGATGACCGACTGGAAGGGCGCTCGGCTGGGCCTGGAGACCGACCGCCGGGTCATCGCCGCGGGCGACCAGCGGGTTCACGCGGCTGCGCTTGCGCTGCTGGCAGGGGATTGATTCCCCGTGAATGGCGGATTGTTTTGCCTTGCGTCAGGAAATCGGAGGCCTTAATTCCCTCTAAGCGCACGTGATCACGAGTCGCAAGAGGCCCATGCGCCTAGTCTCAGCCGTCTTGATTGCAGCCTTCGCGATTGTCCCGGCCCTGGCGGCGCGGGCGCAAGAGCAGAAGATCTACAAGACACACGCGATCGCCATGCACGGTGGGCCGAAGTACGGCCCGGACTTCAGACAATTCGACTACGTAAACCCGGACGCCCCCAAAGGCGGCACCCTGCGGATGGCCGAGCAGGGCACCTTCGACAGCTTCAACGGTTACATTCCCAAGGGCAACGCCGCCGCCGGGCTGAGCTATCTCTACGAGAGCCTGATGACCGGAAGCGCCGACGAACCCTTCACCATGTACGGGCTGCTGGCCGAGTCCGCGGAGTGGCCCGAGGACCGCTCCTGGGTGATCTTCACCCTGCGCCCAGAGGCGCGTTGGCACGATGGGAATCCGATCACGGTCGAGGACGTGATCTGGACCTTCGAGACCTTGATGTCCAAGGGCCATCCCGGATACCGCTTCTATTACGGCAGCGTCGCCGGTGTCGAGCAGGTTGGGGCGCGGCGGGTCAAGTTCACCTTCAAGGAGGCCGGCAACCGAGAGCTGCCCTTGATCATGGGGCAGCTCGACATCCTGCCCAAGCACTACTGGGAGGGGCGCGACTTTGAGAAGACGACGCTGGAGCCGCCGCTCGGCAGCGGGCCTTACCAGGTCGGCGCGTTCGAGCCGGGTCGCCACATTACGATGGAGTGGGTCGAGGACTATTGGGGCCGGGACCTGCCGGTCAACCGCGGCCTCTACAACTTCGACAGCATCCGCTACGAATATTTCCGGGACGACACGGTGACCCGCGAGGCGCTGAAGAGCGGCGACATCGATTTCCGCGCCGAGAACCAGGCCAAGGCCTGGGCCTTGGACTACGACGTGCCGGCGGTGCGCGAAGGCTGGCTGAAACGCGAGGCCATCGAGCATCGGCGCACGACCGGCATGCAGGCCTTCGTCATGAACACGCGCCGGCCAAAGTTCGCGGATCCGCGTGTGCGCCGCGCGCTGGCCTATGCCTTCGACTTCGAGTGGACCAACCGAAACCTCTTCTTCGGTCAGTACACCCGAACGGAGAGCTACTTTTCCAACTCGGACCTGGCCGCCCGGGCGCTTCCCGAAGGCGAGGAGCTGGAGATCCTGGAACGCTATCGCGGTCGCATACCGGGGGAGGTCTTCACCCGGATCTACGAAGCCCCGGAGACGGACGGTTCGGGCTGGCCGCGCGACAATCTGCGCCGGGCCTTCGCCCTGCTCGAGGAGGCCGGCTGGGTGGTGCGCGACTTCAAGCTGGTGAAGGCCGAAACCGGCGAGCCGTTCCGCTTCGAGATCCTGCTGATCAGCCCGGCCTTCGAGCGTGTCGTTCTGCCCTTCGCGCGCAACCTGAAGCGCCTGGGCATTGACGCGCGGGTGCGCCTGGTCGACCAGTCGCAATACATCAACCGAATCAGGGCCTTCGATTTCGACGTGTTCATCAGCGGCTGGGGCCAGTCGGAGTCGCCCGGCAACGAGCAGCGCAACTATTGGAGCAGCGAGGCGGCGGACTCGGCCGCGGCACGAAACTAC
>CAMYKD010000063.1 GCA_947258885.1 uncultured Kiloniellales bacterium
GCATAGATGTTGCCGTTCTCCATCGCCGCCGCCAGGTCGTCAACCGTCTCGATCACTTCCGGACAGGCACCGGTGGTGTCGGTGTTCGGCTCGATGTTCCGGTCGAGAAGAAAGGTATCCTTGACCCAACTCCCGTCGACATCCCAACCGGCCTGATCGGCGCCGGCGAGCCGGGCCACGATCGGCCCCTCTTCGCCCTCGGGCGCGCAGTGCAGGTGGGCGCTGGTCGCCGCGAAACCATCGCGCAGCTTGACACGAAACTCGAACTGGCCGTCTTCGAACTTGGCTTTGAACTTGCCGCGCGTCTCCGTGCGAACCGGCGTCGGCGCTACATTGTCGCCTTTGAGTTTGGTCTTGAACTCCAAGTCGGTGCCCGATCCGGCGTTGGCGAGGCCGATGACGGAAAACATGCCGATCGTGGCGGCGAGAGTGGTAATATGCTTGATCATGGGTGGGTTCCTCGATGCTTGTGTTAGACTGTGATGTAGGCACGTTGCCTGGTCCTGTTATGAAAACGCTCCAGATCGATTTTTTATTCTCGCAACCGTGAAAATATTTTCGAATACCACAATAATAAATTTCGCAAAAGTTGACTTGTGTTCATGTTATTTAAACACATTTGTTGTTGTCTTGTTTTTATCAATAATTTCAAGTAAAAATGGCGTTACGTCGAATTGCCGGCATGTCGAGGTTCTGGAAAAGGCGGTTGCACCCTTCGACAGGCTCCGATTGGGCCTCCCTGTGCATCCGAGGCCCCGTATAGGTGCAGTCGGGTGTGAAAAGACGGCTGTTCGGCAGGTGGCGCGAGCCCGGCGCCCGCCGGTTCAACCCTACTGCCGCGATGGCAGGGCGCGTCATGCCGGTGCTGGCCGCGGCCGAAGGTCGTCGATCAGTCGCGGGGCTGCCGCGAACAACCGTCGTGGAATCGCAACCCTGGCAAGCTGGAACGTGACTTAGCGACCGTGCCGCACGATTTTGGGCCGTCACCTGCAGCTGAAGCCAAACCGCATTTGACAGTAGCCGAGCTTCCCGCATCGCCACAAAGATTTGATTCTTATATCAGAATCACGCCTCAGCGTCGCCAAGCCGCTGCTTGATCTGGGAAATGGGGGCTGAAATCCAGGGGATGCGGCTATGTGCCCGGAGTATGATGATGTCATTAGCCGATGCGTCTGGCACGGGCGTCGGTAATGGAACCTCCGGACAGGTGACTGAGATATGCGCCGGCGGCACCCAATTCTAACCAAATCCCGGGTTGCCAATTCTTTATCCTATTGAAAACAAACGATTTTTTCATTGCGCCAGCGAAACGATGTCACCGCAACCCATTGCAATAGAACGAGTTTTTACTGTGCATGGGGTCGAATGCTCCACTGCGCCCGCCCCGTCCTGTTTACGGCCTCGCCGGTTGAAATGTCCGGGGTGGATCGCAAGCTATGCCTTGGCGTTATCGGACGCTCTGCGCTAGAACCTTGCGCCCGCTTCGGCGACGCGTCAGAGGAAAGAACGAATGGCCTCCTACCAGTACATCTACGTCATGAAGGACCTGGGCAAGACCTATCCCGGCGGGCGGCAGGTGCTCAAGGACATCTGGCTGTCGTTCCTACCGGGCGCCAAGATCGGCGTGCTGGGTCTCAACGGCGCCGGCAAGTCGACGCTGCTGCGCATCATGGCCGGGCTCGAGACCGAGTTCTCCGGCGAGGCCTGGGCGGCCGAGGGCGCGCGGGTCGGCTTCCTGCCGCAGGAGCCCGAGCTCGACCCGGACAAGGACGTGGCCGGCAACGTGCTGGAGGGTCTGGCCGAGACCAAGGCCCTGGTCGAGCGCTTCGAGGCGGTGAGCGCCAAGTTCGCCGAGGTCGATCCCGACGAGATGGACGCGCTGATCGCCGAGCAGGCGGAACTGCAGGAGCGGATCGACGCCGCCGACGCCTGGGACCTCGACCGCCGGGTCGAGATCGCCATGGACGCTCTGCGCTGCCCGCCGGGCGACACGGCGGTCGACACCCTGTCCGGCGGCGAGCGCCGGCGCGTCGCGCTCTGCCGCCTCTTGCTGCAGAAGCCGGACCTGCTTCTATTGGACGAGCCGACCAACCACCTGGACGCCGAGTCGGTCGCCTGGCTGGAGCGCCACCTGGAGGAGTATCCGGGTACCGTGGTCTGCGTCACCCACGACCGCTACTTCCTCGACAACGTGGCCGGCTGGATTCTCGAGCTCGACCGCGGCCAGGGCATCCCCTTCGAGGGCAACTACTCGAGCTGGCTCGAGCAGAAGCAGAAGCGCCTGGCGCACGAGGAAAAGGCCTCGTCGGCCCGGCAGCGCACCCTGGCGCGCGAGCTCGAATGGATCCGCCAGAGCCCGCGGGCCCGCCAGGCCAAGTCGAAGGCGCGCATCGCCGGCTACGAGCGCCTGCTGACCGAAGACCAGGAAAAGGCGCCCGAGGCCGGCCGGATCGTCGTGCCCGCCGGCCCGCGCCTGGGCGATCTGGTGATCGAGGCCGAGCATCTGCGCAAGGGCTTCGGCGAGCGCCTGCTGATCGAGGACCTCGGCTTCAAGGTGCCCCGCGGCGCCATCGTCGGCATCATCGGCCCCAACGGCGCCGGCAAGACCACGCTGTTCCGCATGATCGTCGGGCAGGAGCAGCCCGACGGCGGCGCGCTCCGGGTCGGCGAATCGGTCAAGCTCGGCCACGTCGACCAGTCGCGCGATACCTTGGGCGCCGAGAATACCGTCTGGGAGGAGATCAGCGGCGGCACCGACGTCATCGAGCTGGGCAAGAAGACCGTGCAGTCGCGCGCCTACGTCGCCGCCTTCAACTTCCGCGGCGCCGACCAGCAGAAGAAGGTCGGCCAGCTCTCGGGCGGCGAGCGCAACCGGGTGCACCTGGCCAAGATGCTGAAGTCGGGCGCGAACGTCCTGCTGCTCGACGAGCCGACCAACGACCTCGACGTCGACACCCTGAGGGCGCTGGAAGAGGCCCTGCTCGAGTTCGGCGGCTGCGCGCTGATCACCAGCCACGACCGCTGGTTCCTCGACCGCACGGCGACCCACATCCTGGCCTTCGAGGGCGATAGCCAGGAGGTCTGGTTCGAAGGCAACTACCAGGATTACGAAGCCGACCGGCGCCGCCGTCTGGGCGCCGAGGCGGACCAACCCCACCGAATCAAGTACAAACCCCTGACCCGCTGACCGGGCGCCGCCGCGCCGTTACTGCGTCGGGGAGTTCGCCGCGCGGTCCTCGGATTTGACCTTCTCGCGTAGCTGCGCGATCAGCCCGTCGACGCCGGAATTCTTGACCACGGACCCGTACTCCTTGCGCAGGGTGAGCGCCATGCTCACGCCCTCGGCGATCACGTCCAGGATCCTGTACTCGTCGTCCCGCTTCGCGACCCGCCATTCCACCGTAGCCGTCGGGGCCGCCTCCCGGGATATCGTGGAGGTGACGAAGTAGAGCCTGGGCTTTTCCTTGTGCTGGCGCACCTTGGTCACGGTGAATACCTGATCGGCGTGCTGTGTGAACAGCGGCATGAAGCGCTGCAGGTTGACGCCCTCGAACACGTCGAGGAATTCCTCGCGCTGCGCCGGCGTGGCCCGGCGCCAGTTAATGCCCAGCACGAACTTGCTGATTCTCGGAACATCGAAGGACTTCTGCGCCAATTTTCTGAACTCTTGGTGTCTCCGATCCTCGCTGATCGCGGTGTCGTTCAGGGTTCTGATCGCGGTCTTGTTCAGCGCGACGAGGAACGCGCCGGCGTCCTCGGCGCCGGCCCGGGCGACCGATGCCGGTACGGCAAGCAGTCCGGCCAGCACGATCAAGACGAACCATGGAGGTCTTCGGCAGGGCTGTGGCATGACTCCGTTCAAGCCTTTCCTACTGGTTCGTTTCCGAAGCTGGTTCATCCCCGGTCGTACCATATGCGCCGTTCGATTCGTCGTCTTCGATCAAGCCTTTTCTATGCTGGAGGTAGAGCGAACGGATTCGCGCGTAGAAGTCGATCGAATCGCGCTTCAAGTCGTCGACGGTGTCGATGTTGCGCGCGCGCAGGTCCACGCCCCCTGCGATCCTCCGGCCGAGCAGGATTTCCTCATCCTCCTTCACATCGAAGGCGTCCAGCACATGGGGCCAGGGATCCAGCAAAGAGTCGACCCCCAGGCCGATGCCGTCGCGCACCGACGACGGGCCGAACAGCGGCAGCACGATATAGGGCCCCGGCTCGGCTCCATAGAACCCCAGGGTCTGACCGAAATCCTCATGGTGGTATTCGAGGTCCCAATGATCCGCCACGTCGATCAAGCCGCCCAGACCGATCGTGGAGTTGATGAAGAACCGCGCGATCGTTTCCGACGCCTCCTCGTCCTTGCCCTGCCACAGCTCGTTGAGGAAGATCACCGGCGCGTTCAGGTTGCGCGTGAAGTTGCGCACCGAATCCTGGACCACCTGGGGCAGCCAAAAGCGATAGACCTCGGCCACGGGTCGTAGAATGAACACGTCGAGCGTCTCGTTGAATGCGAAGATGAAGCGGTTGAGCGTCTCGAAGGGATCGAAATCCTCCTCGATATCGTATTCGCCGTCGCTCGGGAACAGGTCCTCGAAGTCGTCGTCTTCATCCGTCGAAACGTCGCCTTGCGCCTGTGCCAGCTGAATGCGTGGGCCGAAGGGTGCCGACGTCGCGCGTTCCTGAGGAAAGTTGAGCCCGTCCTGGCTTGACCGGCCGGCACACGCGGTGAGGAGAACCAGCGCGACGGCCACAACAACAAGGCGATGCGTCGAGTTCACGTGCTTCCGGCCCCTCAATTCCCTCCCCCCAATCATTCGCGCCCTGTCCCTCGGATATCCCCGCGCGTTGCGTGGCAGGGCCACCCTTCGCTTGCGGCCGGACTCAGGTAACACAATGCTTGGCCGGAGGCCAGCATCCTTCGCCGATGCGTTTCCGGGGGCGGCGGGGCTGAGACGTTGACCTTTTCATGCCGGGGGAAGCGGTTGCGCGCGGGTGGAGTCGGCGTCGGCCGCCAGAGCCGGAATTGACCCTGCCGCGGTCATGTGGAAGCTTGAGGTCACGGCCTCTTGCGCTATCTTGCGCCGCCCGAACCCGGAGGTTTCATGCCCATTCCCGCGCCGCTCGAACTTCATCGTGAAAGGGTTCACCCGGAATGGATCGACTACAACGGGCACATGAACGTGGCCTACTACCTGTTGGCCTTCGATCATGCGACCGACGATTTCTTCGATTTCCTGGGCCTCGACGAGCCCTATCGCGCGACGACCGGGAACTCGACCTTCGCCGTCGAAGCTCACGTGACCTATCAGCGCGAGGTGGGCGAGGGCGACGACTTGCGATTCACCACGCAGCTGCTCGGTTTCGACGAGAAGCGCATCCATTTCATCCATCACATGTATCATGCAGACCAGGGGTTCCTGGCCGCCACCGCCGAGTGGCTCAGCCTTCACATCGACCTGGACCGGCGCAGGGTCGCCCCCTTCCCCGAGGCCATAGCCGGCCGCCTTGCCGAGGTCTTTGCGGCGCATGGCGGACTCCCCGTACCGCCGGAGGTCGGCCGGGTGATCGGCAAACCGGCACCCAGGGGCGGCTGAAAAGCGCGATGCCTGGAAAGGCCTCCCGGATTGGACCGATCGGCTGGTTTCGTATTGCCCTCGGGCGTGCGATGGTCGACTTTAGAGGCATGATATCTCGCCCCGTCGTCTTCGCCCTCGCCCTGGTGCCGATCCTGGCCGCATGTCTGTGGCCCGGCACGGCCCGCGCCCTTTGCACCGACCCGCCGGCCCCCGGCGTGAACTGGCAGCGCTGCAACTTCGACAGTCTCGATCTCGCGGCCGTCGATTTGAGCGGGGCGCGTCTGCGCGACGCCAGCTTCATTCGGGCCGACCTCTCCGGCAGCAAACTGGTCGAGGCCGACACCACGCGGGCGAAATTCGTCAACGCGACCCTGAATGGGACCGTCTTCGACAACGCCAAGCTGTACGAGGCGGACTTGACCAAGGCCGACCTGACCGAGGCCTCGCTGAACGGGGCCGACCTCCGGCTGGCCCGCTTGTTCCGGGCGACGCTGCGCGGAGCCGACCTCACGGGTGCGCGGCTGAGGGGCACGGATTTGAGTCGGGCCGACCTGTCCGGCGCGACCTGGACCGACGGCAAACGGGTCTGTGCCGAGGGCTCCGTGGGACGCTGCAACTAGCCCGCATTTCTCACACTGTCCACGGTCTGCGTCGCGTTCAGGCGGTGTGCTCGGCTAGGAGAAGGCCGAGAAGCGTAGCCGTAGCTACGGTCGAGGCTTTCGACGCGGCCGACACCCGGCTGGGCGCGACCCTGCGGGCGGCGCTGTCCCGCCAACAGGGTGCGTCAAGCCGCTTGCCCGATGCTTCGGCATATGGCCGCCAAGCGCGCCATGAACCGGCGGCCGAGGTTCCGGGCGCGCGCCTTTTCGGCGACGTAGAGATCCTCCAGATAGAGCCCCGGGCGCCCTTCGAAGGTGGAATAATTATGGAAGAACAAGGCGAACCCGACCGCTTCGCCATCGACCTCCGCCAGCAGGCATTGGAAATAGGGGTCTTCGCCGAAGCCGTCGCGCAGGAGGTCGGAATCCCTTGTGCGCACCTGCTCGAGCAGGCCCTCATAGGCGGCCAGTTCGCGGACCAGCCTCAGGATCGTGCCCGCGTCCTCGGGACCGGCCGGGCGGATGACCGCCTTTGCCGCCGTCTTCGCCATGGGCGCTACTGTAACGGCCCGGAACGTCGGCGCACAACGGGCCTTCCGTCCAACCGGCGTTCGGCGTTTAATGGCCGCCCCACGAGGATCCGCAAGGTATGCCAGACCGGCGTATTTCCATCAGACTCCTGCTCGATTCCCTGATCCGTTTCGGGCGCAACGACCAGGTCGTCCTGGCGGGCTTGGCCGTGGTGATCGGTCTGGCGGCCGGCGGTGCCGCCATCGGCTTCCGCCAGGGCATCGACTGGGTTCAGTGGCTGTTCTACGGCTTCGGCGGCGAGCGGGTCGCCACCCAGGCCGCCGAACTGCCCTGGTGGCGGCTGCTGCTGGCGCCGACGCTGGGCGGTCTTCTGATCGGCGTCTTCGTCTACCTCTTCATGCCCGACCGACGCCCCCAAGGCGTTCCCGACGTGATCGAGGCCAACGCCCTGCATGGCGGGCGCATGTCCCTGACGACCGGTCTCAAGGCCGCGCTCGTCAGTGCCGGATCGATCGGCGTGGGCGCTTCGGTCGGCCGCGAAGGGCCGGTCGTGCACCTGGGGGCCAGCCTGGGGGCCTGGGCGGCGCAGCGTCTGCATCTCGGGCGGTCGCTGTCCCGCACCCTGCTCGGCTGCGGCGTGGCGGCAGGCATCGCCGCCTCGTTCAACGCGCCCATTGCCGGGGTGTTCTTCGCGCTCGAGGTGGTGATCGGCCACTATGCGCTCACGGCCTTCGCGCCCATCGTGATCGCCGGTGTGACCGGCACCATCGTGAGCCGCGCCTACTACGGCGATTTTCCGGCCTTCATCCTGCCCGGCGAGCACGTCATCGCTTCGTTCCTCGAATTTCCGGCCTTCGCGCTGCTCGGCGTGGTCAGTGCCCTGGCCGCGATCCTCCTGATGCGGACGATCGTGTTCACCGAGGACGCGATCAAGAGGACGGCCGTGCCGCGCTGGCTGTGCCCGGCGATCGGCGGCCTCATGCTCGGGCTGCTCGCCTTGTCCTATCCGCAGGTGCTCGGCGTGGGATACGAGGCGACCGACGCCGCCCTCTCCGAGCTCTACCCGCTCTGGCTCCTGCTCCTTCTGATCGTGTTCAAGACGGCGGCGACCGCGATCAGCCTGGGCTCGGGCTTCGGCGGCGGTATCGTGTCGCCGTCGCTGTTCATCGGCGCCATGGTGGGCGGCGCGTTCGGGGTCATCGCGACCGAAGCCTTTCCGCACCTCTCTTCCGGATACGGCGCCTACACCACCATCGGCATGGGCGCCGTGGCCGGGGCGGTTCTGGGGGCGCCGATCTCGACCATCCTGATGATCTTCGAGCTGACCAGCGACTATGCCCTGACCATCGCGGTCATGATCGCCACGGTGATCGCCAGCCTGATCACCCGGCAGGTCCAAGGCCATTCGTTTTTCACCTGGCTGCTGGAGCGGCGCGGCATCGCCATCAAGGGCGGCCAGGAGGTTGGCCTGTTGCGCTCCATCAAGGTCGAGGGCGTGATGGACCGGACCTACGATACGGTCGCCCCCGATACGCCGATCGCCCAGGTGCGCGAGCGTTTGCAGCAGGCCCCCTGGGGCGAGCTCTTCGTGGTCGACGGGGAGGGCCGGCTGACCGGCACGATCATCTTTTCGGACCTGCACGAGGCCGCCTTCGACACCTGCCACGACGCGGAGTGGGTGGCGAGCAGCGTGGCCCGCGAGCACCCGGCGGTGCTGCAGGTCGACGACGACCTGGCCACCGCGGTCGAGGTCTTCGGCGCCGCGGGCGAAGTGCACCTGCCGGTGGTCGCCGACGCCGAAGGTGGCCGGATGCTGGGCGTCGCCCACGAGCACGAGGTCATGCTGACCTATCACCGCGCCTTGCAGCAGCTCCGCGCCGAGGAACGCGGCGAGCTGTGACCCCTTCCTAGTAACTCCGCTTCAGTTTCAGATATTTGTAGCGGTCGCCGGAGGTGACCCCGATCTCGGCCAGCCCGGCGCCGCGCAGCACCGTGAGCGGCACCTCGACCCCCGCATTCCCGAGCGCCCAGATCTTGCGGTAGAAGTCGGCCAGCGAGGTGACCGGCGTGCCCTTGACCGCGAGGATGATGTCTTCGGCCGCGACGCCCGCGGCGGCGGCGGGGCCGTAGGGGGCCACGCGCTTGACGAAGACGCGGCCATGCATCTCTTCGGCGTAGACGCCGAGCCACGGCCGGGGCGGCCGGGCCGAGCGGCCGCGCTCCAGAAGGTCGGCCAGGATCGGCCGCAAGGCGTCGATCGGCACGAACATGTTGCCGGGCATGCGGCTGTCCACCACGGCGTCGGAGACGAGAAGCGAGCCGATGCCGAGCAGGCGGCCGTCCGGGCCGATCAGGCCCGCGCCGCCATAGGCGTGGTGCGGCGGCGCGGTGAAGATCGCGTCGGGCAGCAGGTACTCCCAATAGCCGGCGAACTCCCGCCGCGAAACCACGTAGGCGGGCGAGGCGGACCCGGCGGCCTCGAAGCTCGCGACCAGCACCTCGCTGTGCGCGTCGAGCTGGGACGATCTGCCGAGCGGCATGTGCGTTATGTCGAGGGCGGCGAGCGGCCGCAGCAGGCCGAAGCCGGTGTCGTAATCGTAGGCGACGATTTCGGCGGGAACGGCCTTCCCATCGGGCAGCAGGACCTCCGCGCTTTCCGCCTCCAGGATCAGGTAGCCGATGGTCAGCACCAAGCCGTCCGCGCCGATCACCACGCCCGAGCCCTCCCGCTGGGTGCCCAGCACGACGGCTGTGCGGGCGTCGCCCGGCACCGTTGCGCGGACACCGACCACCGCCTCGAGCGGCCCGGCCACCAGTGGCCACGGCGCGGCCAGGATCGCGAATATTAGAAATGCCGGAAACGCTCGTGCAGCCCGATCCGATTTGCCCCGCCCGCTCATGGCCTCTTCCTCGATTCTTGAAACCGTACCCGAGCATAGCATGTGCGGCGGCACGATTTAGTTTTATTAATCATTTTTCGGCAATCCTGAGGGCGAAACGCTCTTGCTCTCGGCAACGGAGATCGAGCAGATGTTCCTCAAGAACCTCGAGATCGCCGCAGCGATCCTGGCCGCCGCGGCACTCGGCCCGAGCCTGGTCGGCCAGACGGCACAGGCCGCCCAGGGTCCCGGTCGCGCGGTGGTCGCGGTCGACGGCCTGGCCTTGCGCGCGGCGCCCAATGCGGGCGCACAGGCGATCAGGCGCCTCGGCATCCTGACCGAAGTGATACGTCTCAACCAGCGCCGCCAACCAGCCGTCATCGGCGGCAGAAAGGACCACTGGGTCTACGTTCAGGCCAATTATTGCCCGGATGCGAAAGACACGAGCCTGGCCTGCGACACCGTGTTCAAGAAGGGCTGGCTCGCCGACTCGTACCTCGCCTACGACGACAGTTTCGAGCCGATGACCGAATGGCGCGAGGGCATGATCGAGGGTCAGATCGGCGACGTGTCGTGGAGCTATTCGATTGCCGCCGACGGTTCCTACGCGCTCGACTGGGAGGCGTGGAGCCATTTTCGGAAATACGATCCCTGTCCAAAAGAACAGCGCCAGGACGGTTTCTGTGTCGAGAAACGCGCCGAAACGGGCCACCTGCAGCGCTATCGCAACGTCGTGCGCGCCGGCGAGGACGGCGAGTTCTTCTACATCGATCGCCGCGGCGCCCTGTGCCACCGGATGTCGGCTCTGGGCGAACTCTTCTGCGACCGTTGAACGCAGCGACCTTTGGTATCAATCCTCCAACAGGTAGCCGCCGGTGCGGTGGGGCAGCGTGCGGTTGCCGACAACCTTGGCGACGGTCATGCCGGGCAGGGCGTACCTGTGCAGCCGGCGCGCCAGGAGGAGGCCGTCGGTTCGACTGACGATCCGACGCCGCCCCTCGGCCGGATCGCCGGCCGCCGGGTCGATCAGCTCCGCGATCACGTCGCCCTCGGCAACCTCGGCGCCCAACGCCACCTTGTAGCTGAGTACCCCGGCCGCCGGCGTGTTCAGCGTATCCATCGCATCCAGGCGCGTCGCCTCGGCCAGCGGAGCGGGCAGGGGGCCTGGATCGCCGGCCACCAAGCCGCGGCGCCGGAGAACGCGGAGCAACGCCGCCGCGTCGGCGCCGGCCAGCTCGTCGGAGACGTCGGCGCTGCCGCGCAGCTCGACCGTGGCCGAGAGACAGGCAGGCGGGATCGGGTGGTCCGGGAAGCGCGCGGCCAGCCGTATCCAGGGCGCGGAGAAAGCCTCGTCGAAGGGATTGCCGCTCGCGGGGTCGGCCAGCAGCACCGCGCGGCAGCCCAGCTCCGCCGCAAGGTCCGCGCAACCGGGCCAGTGTGCCGGGATGGTGAAGAGGTGCATCAGCGCCTCGTCGTCGCAGTGAAGGTCGAGCACCAGGTCGGCGTCGACCGCCTCGCGCGCGAGCAGGACGCGCAGGCCCTCCAGCTCGGTGCCCGGCTTGCGCGCCTCCAGGGTCTCGGCCATGGCTTTGCGGACCAGGGCGACGTTGGCTTCGGCGTCCGCGGTCAGCCGGCCTCCGAGCCGGTCGGCCACCGGCTCGAAGAGATCCGGCCAATTGCGGTTGAAATTGCCGGCGCTCCCCAGTTCGTGGCGCCCCATGTGGCGGGCATTGAGGAACTGCGCCAGGCCGATCGGGTTGGCGTAGGGCACGATCACGATCTCGCCCGTGATTTCGCCCGCGGCGTCGGCGTCGTCGAGCAGCCGCGTCAAGTGGTGCTGGACCAGCAGGGCCGGCGTCTCGTCGGCATGCAAGGCGGCCTGGACATAGGCCTTGGGCCGCGCACCGGGGGTGCCGTAGCGATGGATCGTCAGGCTGCGCGCCGTGCCCGGGGCTTGGCTCGGCAGCGGCGGTCGGTCGGTTCGACGAGGCATGGCGGGCCACCCTTCCGAAAATCATGCGGCAGCCCTAGCTGAGCCGGACGGCCCGGCCGGGTCAAGCCTTGCCTGACCCCAAAGGCCACGGTCGACGGCTTTGGCATAGACCCGGGAATTCGTCCCCACCGGCCACCGTGCCAGGCGTGCTTCAGAAGGCCGCGCCCATGGCTGCCAGCAACTCGCGATGCCGCTCGCGCTCGTCGAAGAGGTAGGTCATCAACGGCCGGCCCGGCAGGAAGGTATGAGCCAGACTGGTCCGCTTGAGGTGTTCCTGCCAGTCCTCGGTCAGGGAGACCCTGTGCAACAGGCCCTGATAGTAGGCCTGCACCTCCGGCGGGATGCCCGGCGCGGCCACCACGCTGCGCTGCATGAAGTAGACCAGGTCGTAGCCGAGTTCGCGGAAGGTCGGCACGTCCGGC
This sequence comes from uncultured Kiloniellales bacterium, assembly GCA_947258885.1. Lineage (GTDB taxonomy): Bacteria > Pseudomonadota > Alphaproteobacteria > Kiloniellales > JAKSDN01 > CAMYKD01. The sequence goes on from CAMYKD010000063.1 coordinate 11,998, forward strand.
AAGGCGGAAATCCGATTCGCGGCGAAGGCCGCGAGCGGCCGGGACTTGCCGGCCATGTAATGGGCCATCTGCTCGGAGGGCGGGTTGACCGTGGCATCGATCTCTCCGTTGACCAGGCCTTCGGCGACCTTTCCACCGCTCGCGTAAGTCACGTAGCCGTGCTCGATTCCATAGGCTTGTTCCATCAGGGCGGTGGCGATGGAGTCCTCCTGGCCCCTTCCCGTGCCGCCCATCTTCCACTTCTCGGGGCCGTCGGCCCGGACCGCGGCCACGTAGTCCCCGACCGTGTGGATGTCGCTCTCGGCATTGACCCACAGCACGAAGCTGCCCTCGGTGAGGCGGGCGACCGGCGTGAAATCCTCGAGGCGCAGGCCGAGTTCAGGTTGGCGCAAGGGGGTGGTGTAGACACTGTTCAGGGTCATCAAGAGGACGTGGGGGTCGCCGGCCTTGCTCTTGAGGTAGCGCATGGCTTCTCCGCCCGACTCTCCGCCCTTGTTGACCACGACGATCGGCTGGTGGCTGAGCCTGTGGGTTTCGATGACGCTCTGCACCATGCGGGCCAGGCGGTCCGCGCCGCCGCCTTCGCCGGCCATGACGACCAGCTCGATCGGCTTCCGGGGCCGCCAGTCCGACGTTGCGATCGACAGCTCCGGTGTCTTCGGTTCGTTCGAGACGCCGGTGCCAAAGCCGGTCGAGTAACTGACGCCGAGGCCGGACAGCAAGAGCAGGCAAAGGCCGGCCAACCACACGAAACCGGAGCGCTTCTTTCTGGGTTCGACCGGATCGCCGCCGCTCATGTCTATGTTGTCCATGGCGCTCTCCGTCGTTGACTTTCCTGCCCTACACTCCATTCAAGCTCTCGAGCAGTTCGTCGGCTCCAGTGGCCATGGCAATACAACCCGGCGCCTTCCGGCGGCCCTTGGCGATTCGTACTCACAGGTGCAACTATGTTGAAGAGCATACGTTAATTTGGGTTAAATCGACGTTAAGCGATTGGTCGGATGCCGCGAGAGCGATACGTCCGCCGGTACTCTCCACGCACACCGGGCTTGCTCCTGCATTCGGGCTGAGCGAATCGGCCGTGCTGCGCTATATATGTTCCGATCATGTCCCAAACGCTCGGTATCACCGCGGACGACCTCCGCTATCCCTATCTCGCGGCGCTCAACGAGGCCCAGCGCGAAGCCGTGCAGGCGCTCGACGGGCCGGTGCTCGTGCTGGCCGGCGCGGGCACCGGCAAGACCCGGGTCCTGACCACGCGCCTCGCCCACCTGCTGATCTCCGGCCGGGCGGCGCCGGGCCAGGTGCTGGCCGTCACCTTCACGAACCGGGCGGCGCGCGAGATGAAGGACCGGGTGGCGGCGCTCCTCGGCCGGCCGGTCGAGGGCTGGTGGCTCGGCACCTTCCACGCGCTGGCGGCGCGCATGCTGCGCGAGGACGCCGAACGCGTCGGCCTCAAGCCCAACTTCACGATCCTCGACACCGACGACCAACTGCGTCTGGTCAAGCAGCTCCTGGAGGCCGAGCAGGTCGACACCAAGAAATGGCCGGCGCGCGCCGTGCTGGGCGCCATCCAGCGCTGGAAGGACCGCGCGCTCACGCCCGACAAGGTATCCGCCGGCGAGGCGGGCGACCTCGCGGGCGGCCGGGCGCTGGCGCTCTACGCCGCCTACCAGGATCGGCTCCGGACCCTCAACGCCTGCGATTTCGGCGATCTCCTGCTGCACAGCCTGGGCCTGTTCCAGGACCACCCGGACGTGCTGGCCAAGGCGCACCGGCGATTCCGCTACATCCTGGTCGATGAATACCAGGACACCAACGTGGCCCAGTACCTCTGGCTGCGCCTGCTGGCCCAGGCGCATCACAACCTGTGCTGCGTCGGCGACGACGATCAATCGATCTACGGCTGGCGCGGCGCCGAGGTCGACAACATCCTGCGCTTCGAGCAGGACCTTCCCGGGGCTCGGGTGATCCGGCTGGAGCGCAACTACCGCTCGACCGGGCGTATCCTCGCGGCGGCCTCGGGCCTTATTGCCCACAACGACGGGCGGCTCGGCAAGACCCTGTGGACCGAAGACGCGGAGGGCGATCCGGTCCGCTTGCGCGGCCTGTGGGACGGCGAGGCCGAGGCGCGCTTCGTCGGCGAGGAGATCGAGGCCCGGCAGCGCCAGGGGCACAAGCTGTCCGAAATCGCGATTCTGGTGCGCGCCGGGTCCCAGACCCGCGAATTCGAGGAGCGCTTCATCACACTGGGCCTGCCCTACCGGGTGATCGGCGGCCCGCGTTTCTACGAGCGCCTGGAGATCCGCGACGCGCTGGCCTACCTGCGCGTGGTTCACCAGCCGGACGACGGGCTGGCCTTCGAGCGCATTTTGAACAAGCCGAAGCGCGGCCTGGGCGATGCGACCCTGCGCCTGCTGCACGGCCATGCCCGGGCGCGGGAGATTTCCCTGCCCCAGGCAGCCCGCGAGTTGGCCGGGACCGACGAGCTTCGGCCCGCGGCGCGCCGGTCGCTCGCCGACCTGCTGGCCGACTTCGATCGCTGGCGCGGGCTGGCACGGGAGATGCACCACGTCGAGCTGGCCGAGACGGTACTGGACGAATCCGGCTACACGGCCATGTGGCAGAACGACAAGACGGCCGAGGCGCCGGGCCGGCTCGAAAACCTGAAGGAACTGGTCAACGCCATGGAGGAGTTCGATAGCCTGGCCGGTTTCCTGGAGCACGTCAGCCTGGTGATGGAGGCGATCGAGGGCCAGGGCCGAGACCAGGTCAACCTCATGACCCTGCATTCGGCAAAGGGCCTGGAATTCGAAACGGTTTTCCTGCCGGGCTGGGAGGAGGGGCTTTTTCCCCACCAGCGGGCGCTCGACCAGAGCGGCCTGCGCGGCTTGGAGGAGGAGCGGCGCCTGGCCTATGTCGGACTGACCCGGGCCCGCAGACGCGCGATCGTCAGCTTCGCGGCGAACCGTCGCATGCATGGGTCCTGGAGCGTCTCGCTGCCCTCGCGCTTCATCGAGGAGCTGCCGGACGAGCAGGTCGAACGGGAATCCGATCCGGGGCTCTACGGCGCGCCCGCGTCCGGCTTCGGCGGCGCGGGTTTCACAGATTGGGGCGCCGGGCGCGAAAGCCCCGGCATGGCCCGGGCGCGCCAAAGGGCCGGACAGGCCAGCCGCTTTATCGATGTCGTGCCGGACCTGGTGGAGACCCGGCCGGCCCAGGGCTTCGGTAGCGGCGAGCGGGTGTTCCACCGGAAATTCGGCTACGGCACGGTCCGCCTGGCCGAAGGCGAGCGCTTGACGATCGAGTTCGACAAGGCCGGCGAAAAGAAGGTGATCGCCAGCTTCGTCGTGCCCGAGGACCAGGCGGGCTGAAAACTTGAGCACGGCCGCCGGCTGGACTCTCGCCGTGGCCGTGCCCTTGGCGGCCCTGCGAGTCTTCGAGGCCGCGCTGGACACGCTGGGCGGCGCATTGGTCATCGGCGTGGCGGACGCAAAGGAAACCGTCGCCTTGACGCTCTACCTGGTGCGGCGGCCCGACAGAGCCGAGGCGGCCGGCCTGCTGGCGGCTGCGGCGGCTGCCGCGGGCGTGGCGGCCCCTGCCTTCGAGATCGCGGTCCTGCCGGAGCTCGACTGGGTGGCCGAGAGCCAGAAGGCCCTGCCGCCGATCCGCGCCGGGCGCTTCTACGTTTACGGCTCCCACGTGACCGGGCCGCCGCCGCCGGCGAGCATCCCGATCCTGATCGACGCCAACGCCGCTTTCGGTACCGGGCGCCACGAAAGCACGCGGGGCTGCCTGATCGCGCTGACTGGCCTGGCCAAGCGCCGCCGGTTCCGGCGGCCGCTCGATATGGGCTGCGGCTCGGGCGTGCTGGCCATTGCCATGGCCAAGCTCTGGCCGGTCGCCGTGATGGCCGCCGACAACGACGCGACGGCGCTCCGGGTGGCGCGCGAAAATGCCTGGATCAACGGCGTGGCGTCCCGGCTGCGCTGTGTGGCGAGCGACGGCTATCGCCGCGCCGCGCTGGTCCGGCGGGCGCCGTTCGACCTGATCGTCGCCAACATCCTGGCCGAACCGCTCGCCGCAATGGCGAACGACTTGGCGCGCCACCTGGCGCCCGGTGGGGTGGCCGTGCTGTCAGGACTGCTGGCGGATCAAGAGCGGGCCGTATTCGCCCCGCATTGCGGCCGAGGTTTGCGGCTCGAGGCGCGCATCGTGCTGGGGGATTGGGCGACCTTGGTGCTCGGCCGCTGATCCCGAGGATCCCCTTGGTCTGAAGAAAGAGCGCGGCGGCCCCGTCCTGGGTGCCGCCGCGCGCGGAGAGACAGTGGACAATATGGACGTCAGTCTACTGCAATCCTTGTGAGCAAATCAAGGCTTTTTATAAACCTCAAAGAGCATCAGTCAGGCACGTTTCACGCGGCCTCGTGCTTGTCCGGCTGGGGCCCGGCCATGCCGGCGGGAGCCCAGTCGAGATCGACTTTCCGGTGGCCGAGATCGATGAGTCCATCGGAATCGTTTCGCACGATCTCGCGGGCCGCTTCCCGGCTCAGTTCCGACTGGCGCAGGGTGCGCACCACGGAATCCCAATAGTTGGACTGTTCGAAGGTCGGCTGGGCGGATTCTGTCTTGCCGGCGGCCAAGCGGTCCATCGCGGCCGGGATGTCGGGGCGCAGCAGGCCGATGTCCGCCAGCATGCGGTCGTCGAGCGCCTGGAGTTCGCGGATCGTGGCCCGGCGTTGGAGCCACTGCCGGAATCGGGTCACGAGACCCGCGGCCTGGCGGCCCGGATTCCATGCATGCAAGGGTGACAGGAGAAACGGCGCCGTGCGCTGCTCGGCCATCCTGGCCGCCGCCGCACGGTCGACCGCTTCGTCGATCCCGCCCCGCACCAGGCCGATGTCGGCCAGGATGCGGTCGTCGAGCGCTTCCAGCTCGCGGATCGCGGCCCGGCGCTCGTGCCAATGCCAGATCCTCGTGACGAAACCCCTCTGCGCTTGCAACGCAGGCAGGGCCGCCCAGGCCAGCTCCTTTGCGACCCGGTCCACCTCGTCGCGGCCCAACCCGATGTCGTACAGCAGATGATCGTCCAACTGGCGCAGCTCCCGCACCGTCCGGCGCCGCAGCAGCTCCCGCCGGACCGGCCGGACGATCCGGTCAGCCACGAAACGGACAGCCGCGCGCAATCCCGTGACCCGGGCGAATCCCGCCACGCCGGCCCGCAGCATCTGCGCTATCACCCTCGACCGCTCGCGCCGCGCCTCGATCAGAATTACGTCAATCTCGCTCCAGTCGCGCCATGTCGTGGAACTGCGGGCTTGTTGGATCAGGTCCAACTCGCGGTCTGTCAGACGAGCCATTTTTTCGAACTCCTTTCGAATTGCGTTCTTTTGGCCTTACCAAAAAGCGGCGCCTGTTTTTGTGCGCCGCAATATCCATCATTTGTACAACTAACCTAGTCACTAAATTATTACCTCCGCCGAGGAGTTATTGCGTCGCAGCAATGCGTTTTGAGCATGGCTCGATGGTCCGTCGCCGCCGCTTCCCCGGCCGGTCGGCGCCCTTGTCTCCGCGCCGGGACGGGCTTAGCTTGCGGCCAGGACGAATCGCGCCGGAGCGCAGCGATATGCCGGACCGTCATGGCGACGATCGCGACGACGAGGTATTGAACGATCTGCTCATCCAAGCCGGAAGCCGCTTCGACGCGGCCGGCGTGCGGGAGCTCCTGCCGGGGGTGCTGGCGGCCCCTGAAGGCGGCGATGCCGAGGCCTGGATGGCGCTGATCGCCGAGGCGCCCTCGGACGCTCTGCGCGGCGCGCTGCGGGCCCTCAGGGTGGAGATCGCCGGGGGTCCGGCGGCCGAGGCCGATCACGCCGCGCGCTTGGCGGCGTTGCGCGCCGAGCTGGGGCGCCGCGGGCTCGGGGGCTTCGCCGTGCCGCACGCCGACGAGCATCAAGGCGAATACCTGCCGCTCCGGGCCGAACGCCTGGCCTGGCTGACCGGCTTTACGGGGTCGGCCGGTATAGCGCTGGTCCTGGCCGACGAGGCCGCGGTCTTCGCCGACGGCCGCTACACCTTGCAGGTGCAAACCCAGGTCGACACCGCGCTGTTCGCGGCCCAGCACCTGATCGAGCAGCCCACGGCCGCCTGGATCGCGGCACATCTGCCGGCCGGAGCCAAGCTGGGCTACGATCCCTGGCTGCATACCGAAATCCAGGTGGCCGGGCTCAGGACCGCCGCGGAGAAGGCGGGCGGCGAGCTGGTCGCCTGTCCGGACAATCCATTGGATGCGGTCTGGTCCGACCAGCCCCCGCCGCCGATCGCGCCGATCATGGCGCATCCCCTGGATTTCGCCGGCCGGGCCTCGGCGGAGAAGCGTGGCGAGGTGGCCGAGGCGTTGCGCGCGGCCGGCGCCGAGGCCGCGGTCCTGACGCTGCCGGACTCGATCGCTTGGTTGCTCAACGTGCGCGGTGGCGACGTGGCCTGTACGCCGCTTGCGCTCTCCTTCGCCGTGCTGCACGGCGACGCCACGGTCGAGTGGTTCGTCGACCGGCGCAAGCTGGTCCCTGGCCTGGACGCCCATCTCGGCAACGGCGTCTCGCTGCGCGCACCGGACGAACTGGGTGCCGCCCTCGACATCTTGGGCCAAGCCGGCAAGCGGGTCCTGGCCGACCCGGCGAGCGCCGCGGCCTGGGTGTTCGAGCGCCTCCGCGCGGCCGGCGCCAGCCCGGTCGAAGGGGTCGAACCCTGCCAGCTGCCCAAGGCGAAGAAGAACGAGGTGGAACTGGCCGGCACGCGCCGCGCCCATCGCCGCGACGGCGCGTCGCTCGGCCGCTTCCTCGCCTGGCTGGCCGTCGAGGCGCCGGCACGGGCGGAGGGCGGCGACCCGGCCGGCGGCCTGGGCGAAATCGAGGCGGCCGAACGGCTCCTGGAGTTCCGGCGCGGCAACGAGAACTTCCGCGACCTGTCCTTCGACACGATCTCGGGCGCCGGGCCGAACGGCGCGCTGCCGCACTATCGGGTCACGCCGGAGAGCGAGCGCCGGCTGGGCCTCGGCGAGTTGTATCTAGTCGATTCCGGGGGCCAATACCTGGACGGCACGACCGACGTCACCCGCACGGTCGCGATCGGCGCGCCGAGCGCGGAGATGCGCGAGCGCTTCACCCGGGTGCTCAAGGGCCACATCGCCATCGCCACGGCGCGCTTTCCCAGGGGCACGACGGGCAGCCAGCTCGACACCCTGGCGCGCGCCGCCCTGTGGCAGGCCGGGCTGGATTTCGACCACGGCACCGGCCACGGCGTCGGCAGCTATCTGGGGGTCCACGAGGGCCCGCAGCGCATCTCCAAGGTGCCCAACACGGTGGCGCTCGAGCCCGGCATGATCGTCTCCAACGAGCCCGGCTACTACAAGGAAGGCGCCTACGGCATCCGCATAGAGAACCTGGTGGCCGTCATCGAGGACGAGGCCCGGCCCGGCGACGAGCGCCCCATGCTGGCCTTCGAGACCCTGACGCTGGCGCCGATCGACCTCTCGCTGGTCGAACCTGCGCTCCTCACCTCCGAGGAGATCGCCTGGCTCGACGCCTACCACGCCCGCGTGCGCGAGGCGCTGGCGCCGCTGGTGGACGAGGCGACGGCGAAATGGTTGGAAGCGGCGACCCGTCCGGTGGCCGGGTAGTCGAGCGGCGGTTCGACCACCGGGCCCTCGTCCTAGTCCGGATCAGTAGCCGCCCTTCTTGCCCGCGCCGATGAACACGAAGGTCCACTCTGTCTGGAACGGCGCCCACCACTGGCCGACACCGGTCTCCTTGTCGGTGTGGCGGTAGAACCCGCGCTGGATCGGCGGCGCGATGCGGTAGGCGAGCTCGTATGTCCCCGGGCCGTCGAGCGCTACGTTGGCGCCGTAATGGGGGCCGTCGGACGCCACCATGGGAACGAGCAGGCCGCTGGCGGACCAGTCGGATTCGGCCTTCTCGATCGTGTAGGCGACGTCGAGGTAGGGGATCCACTCGCCCGCGCCGAAGCCGTTGTTGTTGCCCATGAGGGCACGGATATCGGCCTCGATATGCACATCCGGCCGCTTGGCCGCCGGGTCGTCAGGTTCCATAGTGACCGCCTGCAGATAGACGGCGGCGATCTCCATGCCGTTCTTTTCGACCGGATCGCCGATCGGCCTTTCCCCCGCGGCGGCCGGCCACGAGGCCGCGAGGCCGAGTGCAGTGAGAGCGCCGAGCATACGAGCGAATTTCCGTTTCATCCTTCTCTTCCTCCAATCTGGCCTCGATCCGAGGCGTATCATTCAAAGGTCATTCCGGCGTGCGAGTTCCTGTTTACCGATGGTCTTCATGACCCCATCGCCTAGCCCGTGAAGATGGCCGGCCACCAGAACAGGCCGACGATCAGACTTCCGAGGAGCCCCGGCGCCAGTGGCAGCCAGCGCCGCCGCGGCGCGAGTCCCTGGCGTGCGAGGATCCGAACTCCGAGGTGGATGCTCCAGGCGAGGCCGAGCAGGAACAGGCCTCCCTTGAGGTACCCGATTCCGGCCGTCTCCAGATCGACGAAGCGCAGGCCCTCGAACAGCTCGCCGCCGAGACCGATGACCAGGGAGACCATGGCCACCGGGGCATACTGATAGCCCAGCTCGACGAAGCGCGCGCGCCGATCGAGGTCGCCGCCCGCGCGCCCGGACAGCCACGCGCCCGCCCAGGTGGTCGCCGTCAGGACCGCCGTGAGGAGCATCATGCAGGCGAGCATGAAGCCGACGATCATGACGAAGTCGAGCCAGACGAAGACCTCCCGACGATCGGGGTGCACCACCATGAGCCAAGACGGGCCGGAGTGGCCGATCCAGGTCCAACCCTGCTCGAGGAACCACTCGCCTAGGGCCTGGCGGACCCGGTCGTAGAAGGACAGCGTCAGCCAGAGAAAGCCGCCGACCGCGGTACCGGTACCCAGGAACAGAAACAGGACTTCGGCCAGGTTCGGCCGGTGCCGGCGGATTTCCTCGATCTCCTCGCCCGGCCGGCGCAGCCGCAGATAGAGGCCACCCTTGGCCGAGGGGCTGACGCAGCGGAAGCATTCGATGCAATGGCGGGAGGCTTCCTTGCGGTGAAGGTCGATCATGGTCGGACAGACGCCCTTCTCGGTCCAGGCGCGGGTCCCGGGTCGCTTGCGCTTGGGCACGAACTGCACGGCGCCGATCCGCGAGAAGACGCCGAGCAGCAGGCCGATCGGGCACATGTGACGGCACCAGGCCCGTTTGTTCCGGCCATAGACGAAACCGACGAGGATGGCCGCCAGCAGCGTTCCGCCGAACACCTCGGCGATCGCCTCGGGGTGGTCCCGCACGCCCACGGTCTGCCCCAGAACGGTGATGATCAGGAAGCTGACGATCGGGGTGCCCTGCCACCGGACCCAGCGGGGGATCTGCCGCTTCAAGCCTCTGGCGTTGGCCCATTCCGAAGCGGCGCCCATCGGACAGAGTAGGCCGCACCAGCTTCGCCCGGTGAAAATCACCGACAGGAACACGAGCGGAAACCACAGACCCCACATGGCGAAGTTGGCGAAGGTCGTGACGTGGGTGAGCGGCGTCGCGTGCTCCGGCGGATCGGCGAGGAAGAGCGGCCCGAAGATCAGGCCGAGGAAGAGCGCGAACATGGCGACGTGGACCCAGGCGACACGGTCGCGGTACCTGACGAAGAACGCCTCTATCGATGCTGCGAGCGGGGCCAGAGCGTGCCGCCGCGCGACGCCCGAAACCTGGTGTCCCGGAGCGATCTCGAAGGGGGACGGTCCTCCAGTTGCGCGCGCCAAGCCGCACGGCGGCTTCGACTCGTAGACATTGATCGATGAGCCGTCATTGCGAGCGAGCACGGTCTACCTCCATCGCTACCTGGGAGCGCTGCTTTCGAAGCCACCACAGGCCGGCCAGCACCAGCGGCACGACCAGGACGAGCTGCGCGGCAGCGCTTTCCAGGGTCGGGAAGATCCCGAGCCACTCCACACGGGGCATCCAGTCCACCGGCGTGGCGGTCACCCAGCGGGCCTCTTGAAGTTCGAGTACGCCCTTGCCGGCGAAGACCACCGCCAGGTAGTAGAGCAGCGCCGCCGACGCCGCGAAGAAAGTCCCGATCGGCAGCTTGAACGAAGCGGTGCGCATCCCCCAGTAAAGGCCGAGAAGCGTCAGCGCGGCCGCACCGAAGCCGATTGAAATAGCCGGACCCTGCTCGGGGCTGCCGGCCCAGAGGGCTTGGTAGAACAACACCGTCTCCGCGCCCTCGCGGTACACGGCGAGAAACGCCGCGAAGGCGAGCGCGAACAGCTTGCCGCCGCTCAACGCCTCGCCGATTCGGTCGCGGACGTATTTCTGCCACAGGTCGGCCTGACGCTTGGCGAAGAGCCAGTAGCTGACGTAGAACAGCACGGCTGCCGCCAGAAGCATGGTCATGCCCTCCAGCGCCTCCTTCGAGGCACCCGAGACCTCGAAGACCACCGTCATCAGGTAGGCGGTCAAGAGGCTTGCCGCGAGCGCCCAGCCGACCCCGTGGTAGAGCACCGGCAGCTTACCCGCCTGCCCGGAGCGTCGGAGATATGCGGCCAGGGCCGTGATCACCAGGATCGCCTCGAATCCCTCGCGCACGAGAATGAGATAGGACTGGAGAAGAGCCGACCAGAAGCCTCCACGCGGCCGACCTTGGTGCTCGGCCGCCACGTCCTGGAGCCGGTCAATCAGGGACGACCAGGCGGCACGGATTAGCTCCGCCGACGCCCGCTTCGAGGCTAGGGCGGTGAGCCTTCCGAACAGGGACTCCAGTTCGGCTTTGAGGCCCGAGTCCCGCATGCCGACCGCAAGCTCCATGCCACTTTCCTCGAACACGTCGAAGTAGAGGGAGGAGAACTCGTCGGCGGCATCGAGAGCGGTCTCCGGCGAATAGGTGGCGACCGCGGCCTCGCCGCGAGCCGCGATCTCGGCGACCACCTCGTTGAAGTCGACCGGCTCGCCGGCCTGCGCCGTCGTGCCGAGGTGCCCGACCAGGAACAGAAAGGTAGCGGCGAGCGCGGCGAGACGGGCGATCATTCGTTCACCCGGAAGACTTCGCGGGACACCCCCGCTTCGTCGAGCGCCGCGGCATCGCGTGCCACGGCTTCGCGGAGCCGCTCGGCCAGCTCGTGGACCTCCGCCGCCGTCGCATCCTTCTTGATCGCCTTGCGCAGGCCGCCGAACTGCCGTTCCACCAGATAGGCGTGATTGGCGCCGATGGTCGTGCGCACGGCCGCCTCCATCTTCTGGTCCTCGAAGACCCCGAAATAAGCCTCGACTACCGCCCGGCGCGCCGAAACCTTGTCCCCGGACCGGTACTGCTCCTCGGCACGGTCGATGAGCGTGAGGATCTGGTCGGCCACGTCCTGCCAGCTCGCCCTGCCGTCCGCGCCTGCCGGTTGCGCGAGCAGGACAAGCAGCCCGATCAGGCTCAGGGTTCTGATGCGCGGCATCTTCATCACGGTCGGCCTCGATCAGTTGCGACTGAGTATCATTTACAACAAGCTCCTGTGCGGTGCTTTGATATATGTCAAGAATCGTTCGATGAGGTCGCAGCCGCCGCGGCATGGCCCCGCGAGGATGCCCCGAAAAGTGCCGAAATCGGCGTCGAAACTGCGGTGGATCAAGGGCAAGGCGTTCGGAATCCCGTAGCCTTCCCGAAGCATTGCGCGACGATCGGAGAGCAAGGCGGAGTTCGCACGCCATGTGCCGCCTCTATGGATTCCGCGCCAACGAGCCGACCAAGGTCGAGTGCAGCCTGGTGCACGCCCAGAACGCCCTGATGACCCAGAGCCGCATGGACTTGGCGGGCCTGACTCACGGCCACGGCTGGGGCGTGGCCGAGCACCCGGACGGCGTGCCCCTGGTCGAGAAGCAAGCCTGGGCGGCCTATCATGGCGAGCGGTTCAAGAAGACCGCCGCGCGGGTCTATGCCAGGAGCGTCATCGCCCATGTCCGGCGGGCGACCGTAGGGCCGCCGGCCCTCGAGAACACCCACCCCTTCGTCCATGGCATCTGGCTGTTCGCCCACAACGGCACGGTGCCCAACTTCGACCGGCTGCGAGACCGGCTGATCGAGGCGCTGGATCCCCTGCACCGCAACGAGATCCGCGGCACCACGGACAGCGAGCACGTCTTCCGCTACCTCCTGACGCTGTGGGAGCGCAATCCCGGGGCGCCCCTGCTCGAGACCCTGCGCAAGGGCCTGGAGCAGGTCGTCGCCTGGTGCCGCGAGATCGACCGCGAGGCGCGGATCTCCCTCAACGTGCTTTGGACCGACGGCGACCGCATGGTGGGCTCCAGGCTCGGCCGGACGCTCTGGTACCTGGAGCGCGACGGGATCGTACCCTGCGAGATCTGCGGCAAGTCGCACGTCCACCACGATCCCAAGCAGGCCTACCGCGCCGTCGAGATCGCCTCCGAACCGGTCACCGGAGAGAACTGGCTGAACGTGCCCGACGCCACGGTGTTCAACGTCGACCCGGACCTGCGCCTGCGTTTCGAGCCGCTGGATCTCGCGCCGGAGATGGCGGCGGAGGGTGCATCGGCGGCGCCCCCCTATTGAAACCCCGCGAGAGGCAACGGCGCCGGGTCTGTCATCGCCGAGCGCTCACGTGACTTCGACCGGCCTGTGCCCAGGTGCGGAAACGATGTAGGGTTTCAAACGAGCGCTTGATGGCCGTGGCAGGACCCGCCCCGGTTGGCGCACGACTGTCATAACATGGGGAGCCAGCAATGGAGTTGAGGGATCGCGCGGAGAGCGCCGCCCGGAGCGTCTACGAGATATTGGAGGCCACGCCGACCGAGGACCAGGCCAAGCAGGTCGCTGGCGTCCTGGAGCGGGCGGCCATCGAGATCGTCCTCGAGGAACGCAAGCGGTTCGAGACCGTGGCGAGGGAGTGCTGCTCCCCCGATCTGGACACGGCCCACAAGATCGCCGAGCAGGTTCGCCGGGACGATGCGGCGCTGATCGCCAATCTATCGGCCCTGCGCTAAACGGCGGGGCGCCTTGCGGTTGGATCGACGGAATGAACGAGTCGATCGAGCGGATCTGGCAGAGCTATCATGCCGGCCTCCGCGGCTTCATTCGAAGCCGGGTCGGGGACGAGTCCGCCGCGGACGATATTCTCCAGGAGGTCTTCATGAGGATCCACGCGCGCATCGGCTCACTCGAGGACGGCGCCAGGATCAAGGCCTGGATCTATAGCATCACGCGCAACGCCGTCGTCGACTATTACCGGGCCCGAAAGACCCTCGAGCCGCTCCCCGAGGGGCTCGAGGCCCCCGAGATCGATGCCAACGACTTGGCGCGGCAGGATATCGAGAGCTGCCTCCTGCCGCTGATAGAACGCCTCCCGGACAGGTATCGGCAGGCCCTCGTGCTCTCCGAGATCGAGGGACTGCCGCAGAGGCAGGTGGCGGAAAGACTGGGGATCTCCCTCTCCGGCGCGAAATCGCGGGTCCGGAGAGGCCGGGCGATGGTCAAGGGCCTGCTCTCGGCCTGCTGCCGCTTCGTGTTCGATCGGCGAGGGACCATGGTCGACTACGAGGTCAAGGACTCCGGCTGCGAAATCTGCTGACCTGCGAAAAAGGTCTGCGTCCTTTTTGGACGTTCTCCGTCTACAAGGGTGGAAGGAAACCTCGGATCGGACGAAGGAAGGACCCGAAAGATGCAGAAAGTGCGCGATGAAGAGAAACGGCGGGCGGTGCGCGAGACCTACGGCAGGATCGCGAAGGCCGGCGCCGCCGGCTGCGGCTGCGATTGCTCGCCCGCGGCCTCGGGGTACTCGGAGGCGGAGCGCCGCGGCCTTCCCGAGGGCGCCGACATGGCGCTCGGCAGCGGCAACCCGCTGGCCATTGCCGCCTTGGAGCCCGGCGAGACGGTGCTGGATCTGGGCAGCGGTGGCGGCATCGACTGTTTCCTCGCCGCCGGGCGGGTCGGTGCGGCCGGCCGCGTCGTCGGTGTGGACATGACACCCGAGATGGTGAGCAAGGCGCGGGAGAACGCGGCAAAGGCGGGCGCCGCGAACGTCGAGTTCCGCCTGGGCGAGATCGAGCATCTCCCGGTGGCCGACGCCAGCGTGGACGTGATCCTCTCCAACTGCGTGATCAACCTGTCTCCGGACAAGCCCGCGGTCTATCGGGACGCCTATCGGGTCCTGAAGCCCGGCGGACGGCTGGCGATCTCGGATGTCGTTGCGACGGTAGAGCTGCCCGACGAGGCCCGGGGCGACTTGGCGCGCCATGCCGCCTGCGTCTCCGGCGCCGCCAGCCTTGCCGAGCTGCGGCGGTTCCTGTGTGAGGACGCGGCGGACACCGACAGCTACCCGAGGATGGACGCGCGTCGCCTACACGTCGGCGTGCGGGTGTCCTGCGGCAGGATCATCGAGGCCGTGAAACCCGAGGCGTGACCCCTTCTGGTCTCGCCAAGGCCCCGGCCGCGCCGATTTGAGAAAGGAAGCCGCGCATGGCCTGGCAAGCCGTCTCCGAGCCGCCCAGCGCCCAAAGCCTCGGGCCCGGATTCGCGGTCCATCCGATCGCCGCCTGGCTGGCCGCGCACGGCGGACTGCGGGCGGACCCCGGGACCCTGCTGGCGGGGCTTTGCGAAAAGCTGGTCGCCGCCGGGGTGCCGCTCATGCGGGTCAGCACCGGCGTGCCGACCCTGCATCCGCAAGTGGCCGGCCGGCAGTTCACTTGGCGGCGGGGCCAGGACGGTGTGTCCGCGACGCCCCATGGTCACGGCGTCGAGCGCTCCTCCGACTATCTCGACAGCCCGATCAGGGTGCTTCACCAGGGTGCCGGGGCCCTGCGCCGCCGCCTGGAGGGCCCGGCGCCGCGGCTCGACTTTCCGATCCTGAAGGAGCTCGCGGACGAGGGCGCGACCGACTACGTCGCCATGCCGCTCGGCTTCAGTTCCGGCCGGACCGGGTTCATCTCCTGGGTCTCGGACCGGCCGGGCGGCTTCGGTGCACTGGATCTGTCCCTGCTGGACGGCCTGCTGCCCTTGATTGCCCTGCGCCTCGAGCTCGAGGCGGCCCACGACATGACGCAGAGCCTGCTCGAGACTTATCTCGGCGGGGACGCCGCCCGGCGGGTGCTCTCGGGCGATGTCACGCGGGGCCGGGGCAAGCGCACACGCGCGGCGATCCTGCTCTCGGATCTGCGCGATTTCACGGCGCTGTCGGACCGGCTGCCGGCCGAGCGGGTGATCGCCCTGCTGAACGACTACTTCGACATCGTGACGACGCAGGTCGAAAAGCATCGTGGCCAGGTGCTTAAGTTTATCGGCGACGGCCTCCTGGCCGTCTTCGACGTCGACGGCTCGAACCGCGGTACCGCCTGCTGTCAGGCCGTGCACGCCGCGATCGACGCGGCGCGCGGCATGGCGGCGTGGAACCGCGACCGGGAGGAACCGCTGGAGTTCGGCATCGCGCTCCATCTGGACGACGTGCTCTACGGCAACATCGGCGCCGCCGGCCGCCTCGACTTCACGGTGATCGGTAAGGCGGTCAACGAGGCCGCCCGCATCGAGCGGCTGTGCCGAAGCCTCGACCGCCGGGTCCTCGCCTCGGCCAGCTTCGCGCGCAGCTGCGGTTGCGAGCCCCTCGTCTCCCTCGGCCGCCACCGCCTGCGCGGCGTCGGCGAGCCCCAGGAGATCTTCGCCTTGGCGGAGGCGCGGCTGGCGGGGTAGGGATCTTTTGCCTTGGTCGTCTTAACGGCGGTAAGCCGGTCTCACTTCGTCACGCTGCTCCAGAGCTTCTTGAGGGCCTCGGCGGCCTCGGCGCGGGTCTGGCAGCGGCTGAGTGTAGAGCGGTCACGCCGGCCGCTGTCGTAGACCAGATAGGCGACGACGCACCACTTGCCCTCGCCGGGCTCGTCTTCGGCGTCGTCCACAGCCGAGATATGCTCCAGAACGAGCGTCGCGCGTTGCGGGGAGGTGTCCACGGCCTTGTCCTCTCAAATGAACCCGATCGTCTCTTGCCTGCCCGTGGCCGGATCTCGCTCCTCTTGTCCTCCGGGCGTCGTCAAGTCCGCTCGACTGTAGACCGCGTTTCTTGCCGGCGCAAACGTCGAGGCCGGCGTGGTAGCGCGCGCGTGCGAGCACCAACCACGCGCGGCGCTTCCGCGCGCCCCGGCCGGGGCAGCGGCACCGTTGGTTTCGTCTTTGTGGACCGGGCTAAGGGTCTGGAACGGAATTATCGATGCGTTTGGTCGCGGCGCAATCGACCCGCTGTTAGGAGCGAGGAGGAAGAACATGCCGGGCATATTCGACGACGAGCGACGCGGCAGCGGGCCGATTGCGCCCGATCCCCGCGGGACGGGGCC
>CAMYKD010000064.1:0-917 GCA_947258885.1 uncultured Kiloniellales bacterium
GCCTCGTCGATGAACAGGATGATCGGCGTCTCCGAGGACTGCACCTCATCGATCACCTGGCGCAGGCGGTTCTCGAACTCGCCCTTCATGCTGGCGCCCGCCTGCAGCAGGCCGACATCGAGGCTGCGCAGGGTGACGTCCTTCAAGGGCGGCGGCACGTCGCCCGAGGCGATGCGCAGCGCGAAGCCCTCCACGACCGCCGTCTTGCCGACGCCCGCCTCGCCGGTCAGGATCGGGTTGTTCTGCCGGCGCCGCATCAGGATGTCGACGATCTGGCGGATCTCCTCGTCGCGGCCGACGATGGGGTCGAGTTCGCCCTTGCGCGCCTTCTCGGTCAGGTCGACGGAGAACTGGCGCAGCGCTTCCTGCTTGCCCATCTGCGAGGGCGCCATGGCGCCGCTCGCCTCGCCGGGCGCAGCGCCGCCGCCGACTTGGAAGCCGTCCGAGGCCGCGAGCGCGTCCTCGGGCGAGCCGCCGACGACCTCGTCGAAGCGGTCGCCCAGGGTGTCCAGCTTGACCTTCTCGAACTCGCGGGACATGCCGAGCAGAGCGTTGCGCAGACCCGGGGTCTTGAGGATGCCGAACACCAGATAACCGGTGCGCACCTGGGGTTCGCCGAACAGCAGCGTGCCGTAGACCCAGCCCCGCTCAACCGCCTCCTCGATGTGGGCGGACAGATCCGAGATGGAGGTCGAACCGCGCGGCAGCCGGTCCAGAGCGGCGGTCAGGTCCTGCGCGACGCGGGACGGCTCGAGGTTGAACTGCTTGATGATCCGGTGCAGGTCGGAATCCTGCAGCTGCAGGATCTGGTGCAGCCAGTGCACGAGTTCGACGTAGGGATTGCCACGCATCTTGCAGAACACGGTGGCGCTCTCGATGGACTTGTAGCCAAGGCTGTTCAGCTTGCCGAACAGGGC
>CAMYKD010000064.1:938-22815 GCA_947258885.1 uncultured Kiloniellales bacterium
CGCCGCCGTCATGCGGCATGGGTCAAGGGGTCCAACATCAGATCGTCGGCGTCGCTTTCGGCCGGCCGTCGGCCGAGCCACGTGGACCAACCCAATCGTCCCGACCCACCCAGCTTCAGGGCCGGCACCTCCTCCCGTTTCAGGATCAAATTGAGATCCCAGTTCAACTCTTCGCCTGTATAGTTCCGCACCAATGCGACCAGACGGCGCAAGCTGTCGCCTCCCGGCAGAAGGCGTTGATAGTGGGCGAAATCCACCGGCCCCAGCACGATCCGGAACTTCTGCTGGCAGCCCCAGACGCGCGCGCCGGCGATCGCGGTCAGACCCAGCGTTCCGGTCTCCAGCGACTCGCCGAGCCGGCAACGCCCGTTCTCCGGCAGGTCCATCCAGGCGCCGACGAACTCCTTGATGCGGGCGGGAAGCCTGAAGAAATCCGCGATGATCGCCTGCAGGCCCTCGGCATGGCGGGTCGGGCAGGCCAGCCGTCCCGCGTAATGCAGCTTGGCGAAGTCGGGCACCGCGTCGCGGTTGCGCAGGCTCTCCATACCTGTAATGCAGCTTGGCGAAGTCGGGCACCGCGTCGCGGTTGCGCAGGCTCTCCATACCCAGGCCGAACAGCGAGCCAAGGTAGACGCCGAACCAGTCGGCGTCCGGCCGGTCGAAGCTGACCGTTGGCCGGGCGTTCGCCCAAGCGCGATAGAACAACGTCAGCATGCGGTGGTGAAACACGTCGAGAAAGCGGGCGAAAGTCGGATCGTGAGCATTTCGCAAGCGGTCGTAGGCGTATTCCGTCAAATGAGTGGGCAGCGGTCCGTTCGGGCCCAACAGCCCGAAAAAATAACCCGACAGCCGCGGCGGACGCCCGTTCTTGGCGAGCTCGAAGGAGGCCAGGGCCGAGGCCGCGAAGGCCAGGGACGGCTGCTGTCCCAGGCGGACGGGATCGTCCACCGGCCGCAGGGACCAGCCGACTCTCGGCTTGTCGAGGTTGACGCACTCGAGATTGCGCACCGCCTGGAAGTAATCGTAGCGGTAGGGCTCCTGCTGCAGGGCCCGGCCGAGCCTTACAGCACGTGCCGCTGTCCGATCCTGGGCGACCATCGCATGACCTCGCCGCGGTCCATCGATTTCAGGACCGTTTCGGTGAATGAGTTTATGGAAACGTATCGCGCAAAGAACTGTTCGAGCACGACGCCGAGCAGAAAGATCCCGGTTCCCTCGAAGGCCGACTCGTCCAGGGTCACCGCGACCTCGAGCCCACGGGCGAAGGAGATCGGGCCGGACCCCGGGACACGCCGGTTGACCGGCCTCGAGGCCACCGAGACGACCCCGTCGATCTGCTTCCTGATCGAGGCCTCGCTGGTCGCGCCGTAGAGCCCCAGCAGCTGACGCAGCGCGCCGGCGCCTTGTTCCTGGTCGTGGTCCGTCAGCGACAGGTAGTTGAGCGAAAGATGGCTGATCAGCTGCCAGGCTACCTCGCGCTGGGCGTGCGAGGGCCGGGGCCTGGTGGGCCCGGCAAGACAACGCACCGAATCGACCGGCGCTCCCGATTCCATCGTGAAATCGGTCTTGGCCGCCCCCACCGGCATGTGCAAAGGCAAGTCCCGGTTGGTGCAGAGCGTCGTGAGCGCCAGTTGGCGGAGGTTGCCGCTGTAGGGCGCCTCGTTGGCATCGACCAGGGACACGAACACTTCGCTGCCGATGTAACTGGACCGGGGGCCATGGCCACGCTGCCGGGACGACAAGACGCGGGGTGTGCGATGCAACGTGTAATAGGCCAGGTTTTCGCTGTAATTGGCCACGTCGCTGGTGCCGTAGAACGGCCGAAACTCCTGCTTGTGGTCGGCGCTCGTGCCGAACCCCAGAACCTCCGTCAGACCATAGACCTCGAAGTCCATCGGCCGGCTCCGGTCCGGGACGATGTGATGCTCGGTCTGTCTGTCGGTCAGGTGGATCCGGTCCGCCCGCTTCTCGAACAGATTGATCGCCGGTGCGCAGAACAGGGCGAAGTGCGAGGCATCGATAGTGTTGTCCAGAACCGGGTCGCTGCTGTTCAGCAAAACGAGGATATCGAGTTCGTTGTCCGTGCAGCGGCGCACGCCGGCCCCCAAACCGTTCAGTTCGACCATCATGTAGCGCTCGGGAAAGGCGAAGTACTCCTGCAGGAAGCGATAGCCCTGGAACGAGCGCGGGCCGTAGGGCAGCAGGGCTTGGTCGTCGTCGAAGCCGAGCGCGCGGATGTTGGTCTTGGCGACCACCTCGCGCCACTTTCCCGAGCCCTTCGCCGGCTGCAGAACGACCGCCAGCGGATTGGCGAGCAGTTGTTCGAACAGGCGCATGGGCAGTTCTTCGGTGCCCCGCAGATAGAGCTGCAGACTGTCCAGCGGAAGCTGGTCGAAGGTCAGGCCCGCCGTGGTCCGAAAACGCCACCGAAAACCAGCCTTCACCCCCGACAGGTCGGTGATGCCGAGCGCCGCCACCGCCGCCGTCGACCCCAGATACTCGGCTTCGACCAACTCCAGCGGCCAGAGCGTCACGTCATGCGCCGTGCGGTAGTCGCAGGGAGTCTGGTCCCCCTTGCCCAGGCGAGAGCGCAACACGCTGCCGCGCGGCACGACAAAGCCCTCGCCCAACGCACCTTCGGTCAGATCCGGCTGGAATTGGACCATGGCCATGGACGGCATCGGCGCAAGATAATGCGGGTAGACCATGTCGAGCAGATGCTGGGTGAAGCGCGGAAACTCCGCGTCGACCTTCAACTGCACCCGGGCGGCCATGTAACCGAAGCCTTCCAGGAGCCGCTCGACATAGGGGTCGGCGCACTCGAAACCCTCGAGCCCGAGCCGCGCGGCGATCTTCGGGTATTCCTTCGCGAACTCGCCGCACATTTCCCTAATGTGCTGGAGCTCGCGGTTGTAATAGCGCAGCAGCCTGGGATCCATCAGCGGGTTCCCGACGCAGTGGAGTCCGAGATGGAAAAGCTGCCGGAGTCCAGATCGATCTCCGTCCTCAGGAAAAGGTGCAAGGGGACCGGCTGGGCCCACAGATCGCCTTCGATCTCGAAAGCCACGGCGTTGCGGTTCATCTGGTCGCTGGCGACCACGGAACGGACCTTGACCGTGTTGCGCAGAATGCGCGGCTCGAAGTCCCAGATCGCTTGGCGCAGCATGCGTTCCACGCCGGGCAGGTCGATGCCCGAGGCGGCCTTGCCCGCCAGGTCCGGCAGGCCATAGTTGATCACCGAATGGCTCACCAGGGGATGCTCGTCCAAATCCTGGACTGTTTCGAGATTGCTGGAATTGAGTAGCCAGGCGAGGTCGCGCTGGACGCTCTCGCGCAGCTTGCGCATCGACAGGACCCGCTTTTCGCGGGCTTCCTGCTGTTGGTCCGGCTCGTTGTCGGTCAACCGATCCAGGAGAGATGGCTGCAGGCGTTCCTTGGGCGTCAGTTCCGCCATCCTAGTCCCCTGCGACCGGCTCGTCGGCGCCGGGCGCCGCCGCCTCGTCCTGAGCATCCGTGTCGAGCGCGATCAGGCGGACATCCATCAGCGGATAGTCGTCCGCGTCGGTGGTCAGTATCCGCTGGCCCAGTCCTTGATATACGCCCGCTTCCGGCTCGAGCCACTCGGTCCTGCGGCTCATTCGGACCAGCATGTCGTCGCTGATATCCGAGCCTGGGTAGCGGGTCGGGATCAGTCCGACCGTACCGCCACCGTTGGACCAGATGAGCTGCGCCGGCATCCAGACGAGATCGCGCAGGTCGGCGGGCTCCTCGACGCGGATTTCCCGAATGCGCTCGAAGGGAACCCAATAGTAGGCGCCGTTGACGATGACCTCCAGAATTGGTCCCAGCCGCTGATCGGCATCGGCGATCCACTCGAAGGCCTGCCCGTCGATCGTGCCCGAGGTCGCCGGCGCCAGGTCGAAGGCCTCGTCGCGCAACGCCTGCGCGCCGGCGTGGTCGCCCTTGGAAGTCGGGCGCAGCGCCTCGATCAGAAGGGCCACCCATTTTTCCGGCTTGCCGAACACCAAGGGCGTGCTGTTGCCAGCGAAGATGTTCGCCCGAAGCACTTCGCAGCGCAGGGCCTCGCGATAGGTCTGAACCATGGCGAGCGTGCCGGCGTCGAGCTCGCCGGCCACCTTCAACTGCGTGGCGGCACGGTTCCAGTCGCCCAGGACGGCCAGCAACTGGAACAGGAAGACACGATGGCTCGCGTTGGCGGGGTCCTTGCGCACCTGCTCCTGGAGCTGCGACAAGGACTCCTCGAGACTGCCTTCACGCAGGCTCTGTTCCGCAAACATGGCAACCCCTCCCCGGGTTATCGACGGTACAAGACCGTGCCGGGCGCGCCCGGCTGGCCGGCTGAAACGGCAGCCAGCCTGAGCGCTACGGCATCCATCTCGGTTGTCGCTCCGGACCCAGCCACCGGACGAACGCGTGCCCCGACACGGGCGACCTTCGCGGACGGCCGGACCGGCCCCGTGATCGGCTACCCTTCTTCCTTGTTCTCCTTGATGTTCCAGGCCATCGGAATGGCCCCGCCGTCCTTCGACCCGTCGTCCTTCTGCGGCTGATACTCGAAGGCGACCTTGCCGAAGTTCAGGGTGAGGTTCTCCGTCAGGCGATCCTCGCCGCCGCTGCCGCCGGTCGAAACCGAGGAGATGATCAGGTCGTTCATCTTGACCTTGATGCACTCGAGGGGCTTTTCGCCGGCCTTGCGCACCGTCAGAAGCGCCTCCTTGAAGTGCTTGCCGTTGCAGCAGTACTTCATGAGGTTGGGCGACGCCTTGTCGACCCACTTCGTGACCGAGATATCCTGAACGTTGACCTTGCCGGAACCGCCGCCGCCGCCCATGTGGGTCGACCCGCTTTGCGACAGACCCCAACTCCACGCGAGTACGTCGATCTCGCCCTTGTGTTCCGAGTCCCGCGACTCGCCGTCAACGCCATCGATCTTCAAGAACATGTCTACAGCCATCGCCCGTTCCTTTCCGGTTTCAAAGTATTGCGTAGCCTTCCTGTTGGTCCTGCGGCTTACCTAGAGTTTTTTTGCCCCTCTATTCGCCGCCGCCCGAGTCTGTTTTCCGGGCAGGGCCACCCTCGACCGACCGTCAAGCGGCCTTGGCCGAGGGCAATTTCGAAACCAACCGTAACGACACCGTGAGCCCCTCAAGTTGATAATGAGGCCTGAGATAGAATCTCGAGGTGTAGTACCCAGGATTGCCCTCGACTTCTTCGACGACCACCTCGGCCGCCGCAAGCGGCTTCCGGGCCTTCGTCTCCTCGCTCGAATTGGCCGGATCGCCATCCACGTAATTGAGGATCCAGTTGTTGAGCCAGGTCTGCATATCGTCACGTTCTTTGAACGAGCCGATCTTGTCCCGGACAATGCACTTGAGGTAGTGCGCGAAGCGGCAGGTCGCAAAAAGATACGGCAGACGCGCCGCCAGGTTCGCATTGGCCGTGGCGTCCGGATCGTCGTACTCCGCCGGATTCTGAAGCGACTGAGCGCCGATGAACGCGGCAAAGTCGGAGTTCTTCTTGTGAATCAAGGGCATGAATCCGTTTTTCGCGAGCTCCGCCTCGCGACGGTCGCTGATCGCGATCTCGGTCGGACACTTCATGTCGACGCCGCCGTCGTCGCTCGGGAAGGTGTGAGTCGGCAGCCCCTCCACGGAGCCGCCGGACTCGATGCCCCGGATCCTCGAGCACCAGCCGTACAGCTTGAACGATTTGTTGATGTTCGTCGCCATGGCATAGGCGGAATTCGCCCAGGTGTACTTCTGGTGATCGGCGCCGTCGGTATCCTCTTCGAAATCGAACTCCTCGACCGGGTCGGTCTTCGCGCCGTAAGGCAACCGGGCCAGGAACCGCGGCATGGCCAGCCCGATATAGCGGGAATCCTCCGCCTCGCGCAGCGAGCGCCAGGCGGCATACTCCGCGGTCTGGAAGATCTTGGTCAGATCCCGCGGGTTGGTCAGCTCCTGCCAGCTATCCATCTGCATCAGCGAAGGCGCCGCTCCGGCAATGAAGGGCGCGTGCGCCGCGGCACAGACCTGGGACATCTCGTTCAGCAGCTCGACGTCCGGCGGACTATGGTCGAAGTGGTAGTCGCCGACCAGGCAGCCATAGGGCTCGCCGCCGAACTGACCGTACTCCTCCTCGTAGACCCGCTTGAAGATCGGGCTCTGATCCCAAGCCGTGCCCTTGAACTTCTTCAAGGTCTTGTGCAGGTCTTTCTTGGATATGTTGAAGACGCGGATCTTGAGCATCTCGTCGGTTTCGGTGTTGTTGACCATGTAGTGCAGGCCGCGCCAGGCACCTTCGAGTTTCTGGAAATCCTCGTGGTGCAAGATCAGGTTGACCTGCTCGGTCAGCTTCCGGTCGATCTCGGCGATGATCGCTTCGATCGAATGCACCGTGTCGCTCGAAACCACGCTCGAATCCGCGAGGACGTATTCCGCCAAGGTCTGCACGGCGGTCTCGACCGCCTCCTTGGTGCGATCCGACTTAGGCCGGAATTCCTTGGTCAACAGCGAGCTGAACTCGTCGGCCTCAATTGTTTCGGCTTCGGCCTGCACTTGTTTTTCTGTATCAACGTCAGCCATCTGAACCCTCCTCTGTCGCAGCCTCTTCTTCGGGCTTCGGCGCCGACACCAATGATTGCAGCAAGGCCGGATCCTGAAGGGCCTTGGAGATCAACTCCTCGGCGCCGGTCTTGCCGTCCATATAGGTCACCAAGTTCGAAAGCTGGGTCCGCGCCTCGAGCAGCTTGCGCAGCGCTCCCACCTTGCGGGCTACGGCGGTGGGCGAGAAATCGTCCATGCTCTCGAAGGTGATGTCGAGATTCAGGTTGCCATCGCCCGTCAGCGTATTGGGAACCTGAAAAGCGACACGAGGTTTCATCGCCTTCAAGCGGTCGTTGAAATTGTCGACGTCGATTTCCAAGGCCTTACGATCGGCGACGGCGGGCAGGGCCTCTTCCGGCTTGCCCGACAGATCGGCCAACACGCCCATCACGAAGGGTAGCTGGACCTTCTTTTCCGCGCCGTAGAGCTCGACATCGTATTCGATCTGCACGCGCGGCGCCCGGTTCCGCGCGATGAACTTCTGACTACTCTGCTTTGCCATGTTGGCTGCCTCCTTTGTCTATGAGGCCGCGCGTCAAGCGGTCCCACCTTCCTGCTACTATCCGATTATCCAATTTCGAATTCTACTCCTAAACGTCATCGCTGTCAGCGCCCCGGATGTTCTCGGCCTGCGCCACGCCGTCGGGAACCAGATCGCGCAGGATCTCCATGAAGTCCTTCGACACCAGTCGTCTGGCCCGCCGCAAGAGCACCGGGACCGGGCTGGAAGGCTCGTTGCGCTCGTAGTACTCGCAGACCTTGTCGAGCACCCGGATCACGTCGTCCCGGCTGGCGATCCGGCCACCGACCGCAACCCCCGCCGCACCGCCCGAAGGCTCCGTGCCGTTGTCCATGGCGCCAGTCCCCTCCGCCTCTTGGCCATCCTGCGCCGCAGCCGGATCGCCCGCCCCGCGCTCCGACAGCTTCTCGCCGAGAACGCGCTGAGTGGCCTTGAGGACGTTTCTCAGTTCGGCCAAGTTCGGTGCAT
This sequence comes from uncultured Kiloniellales bacterium, assembly GCA_947258885.1. Lineage (GTDB taxonomy): Bacteria > Pseudomonadota > Alphaproteobacteria > Kiloniellales > JAKSDN01 > CAMYKD01. Next base: position 8,553 of record CAMYKD010000064.1, read on the forward strand.
TTTCCGACCCGACCTTGTCGGTCACGAAGTTCTCGATCCCTTCGGCCCGTTCCTGTGCCTCCCTTGACGCCGACGCAGTCGCCTGCAACTCTTCCAGGTCGCATTCCTTGAAGGCCGCGTTGATCGCCGACATTTCGGGCAGCTCGCCGCCCGAGGACTCCGCTGGCGCGATTTCACCGTTGGCCACGGCAATGTCCCTGTAGCTGAACCGGCCAAAGCTTCGCGAGCTCACCAAGGGCGCCTCGCGCAGGGCCCGCAGCACGGTGTCCGCGTCGCACAGCGACATGATGGTGTTGACCCGCAAGGTCGGATCGTTGTCGTCTTCCGGGTCCAGCTGCGGATAGACCGTGTCCCAGTATCGTTCGAGAGTTTGGCCGATCAAATTCAGGCCGTCGTTCAGGCCGACCAGGCCTTCCGTATCCAGCTGTGCCCTGGTCAGATAGCTCAGAACGCGTAGATCCTTGGTGCGCGAGAGCAGTTGGACCGCCTGTTCCTGTACCTTTTGCCAGTTCGGGCCTTCCGCCGGCACGGTGGTATCGCCCATCGCCTGCTCGGGCTTGCCCCGCGTGGCGCGCTCCAGTTCCCCGAACTCGGCGTCGTACTCGAGATCCTCGCCGCACGGAAGGTCTTCGGAGATCTCCTGAAGCAATGCCTCGACGTCGATCCGGGCCATATCCTAACGCACCTCCGACGTCACGACCGCGCCGCCAAGGACGCCAGGGATAGGCCCGACGGCAAGAGCGCGGGACCGGGACCCGGCGAATTTCGCGATTTCTTCGATTCTGCCACTCTCTCGGTTCCCAAAGACCCGACCCGCTCGAAGTGCGTTGCCTCGCCGCGAACCTTATCGAGCCCGCTCGGAGCCGGGTGTGGTATTTGCCACAGGGTTCCCGCGGCGCCTCCGCAAAGGCCGTCGCTGTCGATCGGCTCTGCGTCCGCTCCGGCTACGGCGCCGCGGGCGAGCGAACCACCGGCTCCCAACGGAGCCCACGATCTTGCTTCGGCTGGCTGTGCTCCGGGCGAAACACGCATTCGCCCGACCTCGGTGACACCAGGCACCATACCCATCCCCCAATATAACGGTACGGTTCGCGCAAGCTGAGACGCTTGCCACGCAGAAGATTACCAACATCTACCGGATCAAATTCTTGCCCTCCCTGAGCCGTCCGATCCTCCGGGCGCCTTTATTTGAATTTCGAACTTCGCCCGATTTGTCCATTATGTTCCCACACTTCCCGGCTGGTCCGCAAGCTGATTTAACTTAACGCCCGGTTTTTGTTGTGGAATTAGTCGGCCATTTGGGTGATTGGGCGCGAATACGCTGATCGGGCAAGAATTACGATCGGAACGGCGAGGAAACGCCATTGGCCCGGAAGGTGTCCGCCGGCCATAACCAGACAACCTCCGCGGACCCCGTTGAACAAGCGCGCCGAAATCAGGGCCGCGGCGAGCGAAAGGGTCGAACGTTCGAACTGCGCGGGACGCGGACGATGCCCCGCCCAGGCCGGGATGGAGCGATTCCAACTCTGCGATGCGGCGGAACAGGCAAATCCACGGAACAGTTAGACAGACAGAGGCAATTTTGCTTAAGGTGGTTGTGGGCATTTCCGAGATCATCTCATGGGGAACGGCGTACATGGCCCTGGGTGTCGTCCGACGTACAAATGAGTACAATAATCGCACTGGCACGAGAGCAGGTACGCTGGCGCGAGGATTTAGGCTCTACAACAGTGAGTAGATCGGATCCAATACCTGGCCAGGCGGACCACTTCCGTTGGCGGTCCGCGAGTTGCAGTCATGTCGGAACCGTGCGCAAGGTGAACGAAGACGCCTGTCTGGAGCGCCCGGACATCGGACTATGGGTCGTCGCCGACGGCATGGGGGGGCATCGTGCCGGCGACGTCGCGAGCGAAACGGTCGTCGAGTCGTTGCGCGGCGCGGCCAACCCGGTAAACCGCGACGCCCTCTTGTTGGACCTTCAGCAGCGTCTGAAGTCGAGCCATGAGCGGCTCCAACGGCTGGCCGCCGAGAGTCCGGACCGCGGGGTCATCGGAACCACCGTAGCGGTCCTCGTCGGCTATCAGCACCAGGCGATCTGCCTCTGGGTCGGCGACAGTCGAATCTACCTGTATCGGGACCGGCAATTCCGGCAGCTCACGCGGGACCACTCGCAGGTCGAGGAGCTGATAAAGCTTGGGCTTCTCGATCGCGAAGAGGCCGAGTCGCACCCGGCCAGCAATGTCATCACCCGGGCCGTCGGCGCCATGGACGATCTCAAGATCGACATGATCTCGGGCGACCTGCACGACAGGGACATCTACCTGATCTGCAGCGACGGACTGAACAAAGAGGTTCCCGACGCCGAAATCGGTCAGATCCTGCAAAGTGGCAGCTGCGAAGACTCGGCCCGGGCATTGATCGATCGCGCGCTCGACTACGGCGCGCGCGACAATGTCACGGCTATAGTCGTACAGGTGGAGGAGCAAGATGGCTCTCCGGCATACTAGCATCGACGCATTCTCACATGCGCGCCACGGAGAAGGCGGTCGAACAATCCATGTTTGAACAGATTGGGCGTTACGAGATCCTGGAGCTGATCGGCGAGGGCTCGATGGCCGAGGTCTACAAGGCCTACGACCCCGAAATCGACCGTACGCTCGCCTTGAAGATCCTCAAGCAGGAGTGGTGCCTGGACGAGGAATACGTCGGCCGCTTCATACGCGAGGCCAAAGCGGCCGGCGCCTTTTCCCACCCCAACATCGTCACAGTTTACGACATCGGAACGGTCGAGAACCGACCGTACATCATCATCGAGCTGATCAACGGGGCACCTCTGGGTGACTCGATGAAACCCGGAAAGCCCCTGCCGTTGAAGCAGGTGCTGTCCATCGGCATCCAGATGGCCGACGCCCTGGATTTCGCGCACCGCCACGGCGTCGTTCACCGCGACGTCAAACCCGCCAACATCCTCGTCTTGGCCAACAGCGAGACGATCAAGATCGCGGATTTCGGGATCGCCCACATGGACGACCCGAACTCCGCCCAGCAGACCCAGGTTGGCGCCGTGCTGGGGACGCCGCAGTACATGTCGCCCGAGCAGGTCATGGGGCAAAAGGTCGACGGACGGTCCGACCTGTTTTCCCTTGGTGTCATCCTCTACCAGCTTTGCACCGGACAGCGGCCGTTCGACGGCGATACCATGGCAACGCTGCTGTACAAGATCACCAAGGAGGACCCGCCGCCGATCGCACAGCTCGACGCCGGCACGCCCGCGGGCATGCAGCATATCATCGGCAAGCTGCTGGCCAAGGCGCCCGAGCGGCGCTTCCAGAGCGGCGAAGAGCTGGCCAAGGCGCTGAGACACGAGTTGAAAGCGTTGCAGGAGCTTTCGCAGGACGCCGACAAGCAGCGCTACATCCCGATGCGGGTCCGCTCGGCCCTGCTGATGGGCACATTGGTGGCGCTGACCATGGCGGTCAGCGTCTTCTTTATCGAAGACAAGCAGAACGAGGTCCTGACCCGATTTGCGATCGATTCCGGTGCCTCGTTGGCAAAATTCATCGCGACCGAGACCGCCGTGCCGGTGCTCAGCCAGGACTGGGTGTCGATCGAGATCTTCGTCCAAGAAGCCTCCCAGCGCCAGACCTTCGAGTACCTGCTCGTGCTCGACCACCAAGGCATCGTAAGAGGCGCCAGCGACGTTGCCCTGCTGGGCAAAACCTACAGCGAACCGGAGATCAAAGAGTTCCTGTTCGACGACGGCAACGTACAGGCCTGGGAGGTTGGACAGTTGGGCGGCACGGCGGTGCTGGATTTCGACACGCCGATTCTCTTCCAGGGCAAAGAGGTGGGACGAATCCGTCTGGGTCTGCTACAAACCTCGCTGCAGGAGGTCGTAGACATCACCCGAATCCTGCTGATCGCCTTGTCGGCCGTGACTGTCCTGGCGGTGGGGATCGGGTCTTATGTCCTTGCCCGGCTCTTGTCACGGCCGATCAAGGTTTTGCGTACGGCACTCAACGAGATCCGAGACGGGAACATGGATTGTCGGATCTCCGAGGAAAGACGCGACGAACTCGGCGAGGTGTTTGCGGAGTTCAACAAGATGGCCGCCTCGCTGGAGGCACGGAATAACGGCGACCTCATGGAGACCGATGTCAGCGAGCCCACGACGACCGATGTCGGCGAACCCGTGGCGACCGATGTCAGCGAACACGCGACGACCGATGCCAGTGAACCGACGACGACTTAAGAGCCGTTTGCTGCTGCTCGGCTTGGCGGCGGGCTTGGCCTGGGGCTGTGCACCTTCGACCGACAGCCGAGTGGTCGCCAGGAGCAGCGATTTCGTCGTGGTCTCCGCAGGCTCCAAGACGACGCTCCGCTCGCTGGCGCGCGCATATCTCGGCGACGAATCCCTGTACCAAATCATCGCCGATTTCAACGATGTCTCCCGGGTGCGCGGCGGGCAGGAACTCGTCATACCCCTCAAGCCGGCGAACCGCGCAGCGGTCTATCCGAACGGCTATCAGGTCGTGCCGATCCTGACCTATCACCGTTTTTCGCCGAAAGGACAGGGCTGCGACAAGCTGGCCGTGGACGCGCGTTCCTTCGCCAAGCAGCTGGCTTATCTTCGCGACAATCACTATTCGGTCATCACTTTCTCGCAGTTGGCCGATTTCATCGAGGGCAAGGCCGCCATTCCGCCCAAATCCGTCATCCTGACGATCGACGACGGCTACAGATCGGCCTACGATGTCGCCTACCCGGTCCTGCGCAGGTACGGACAAAAGGCGACCATCTTCGTCTATTCCGACTTCATCGGCGCCGGAGCCGGGCTGACCTGGGCGCAAATGAAGGAAATGGTCGCTTCCCGGCTGATCGACATACAACCGCATTCGAAGACCCACAGCGATTTGACCATCCGGCTGGAGGGTGAGAGCGAAAAGGCCTACACGGAGCGAATTCGCGAGGAGGTTCGCCATCCTTCCCAAGCGATAGAACGGCACCTCGGACTGCCAATCCACACCTTTTCGTATCCCTATGGCGCGGAGAACAACGCGGTACTCGCCATCGTCGAAGCCGCGGGCTTCCGGTTGGGCACCACGGTAACCCGTGGCAGCAACCCTTCCTTCGCCCACCCTTTGGCCCTGCGGCGCACGCAGATCTACTGCGATGATGACATAAAGATCTTTGCCAAGCGACTGGACGTTTTCAAGAATGTTGCCTTGAGATGATTGGGTTGCGCCAACAAGCCCTTGTGTTCCCGCTGCTGTGCTTCGTTACGGCGGCCTGTACGACGCCGATGTTTTCGATAACGCCGGCGCAGCAGCCGGACATGGCGGCCTTTGCCGCCCGCAAGTCCACGGCCGAGAAACTGACCAACCGCGGCGAATTGGCCGAGGCCGTGGTGCAGTGGAAGGTCCTGGAGACAATTGCCGGACACGATCCGGAGCTCGCCCGAAAACGCCGAGCCGTGGAAGGCCAGGCCAAACGCCGGGCCGAATCGCATTTCGACAAAGCGACCACGGCACTCGCCAAGCGACGCACCAAGGAGGCGAGGCGTGAGTTTCTCACGGTCCTGGCGTTCGACCCGACGCGCCAGGACGCAATCGAGCAGCTCAGAAAGTTGGAGGTGCAGCAGGTTCGCCTGGACCGGCCCAGGGTCGCCTCGCCCATGCCGAGGATAGCCAACAAGAAGAAGACCGCCGTCGCGGCCAACGCGGAGGCTTCGGCCAAGAAGGCGGCGGCCCCGGCCAAGAAGGCGCCCGCCCCGCAACCCAAGCCGCAGGAGGCCGAGAAGCCGGCGAGCAAGTCGCTGGAACGGGCGGTCGATCTCGCCAAGCAAGGATCCTATCTGGCGTCCATCCCGTTGTTCCGGACCCACCTGACCCAATTTCCGGCGGACGATAAAGCGACGACCCTGCTCGCCACCTCGCACCGGGAGGTCGGCATCGCGTTGTACAACAACGGCAAGCTAAGGGAGTCGGTGAGCCATCTCGAGGCCTCGGCCAGCTATGGGAAGCAAGCCGACGGGGCGGTCAACGCGGCGCTCACCGATGCGAAGAGTCGCTTGGCGCAACAGGCCTACGAGAAGGGCGTCAGGGTCTTCCGGCAAGACATCGCCCAGGCGATCGCCCTTTGGGAACAGTCGCTGTCCTACGACCCGGCTCATATCAAGGCCAGATCCTATTTGGACCGCGCCTACAAGATCCAGCAGACGCTGAACTCTCTGACGCAGTGACAGCTGTACTCAGGCAGCGATCACCCGACAGCCGGCCGCAGCCTTGCCGTGCGACACCGTGTGCCTGCTGGCTCTTTCAAAGGTCGTTGATATCGACCCTGGGTATCAATCACCAGTCGGGATCTTCTTTAGACGGTCTTGGATCTGCAGGGAGCGGATTCGCTGAATCTTCGACGGCTCGTGATCGGGATTTATCTCCAGCGCCTTGTCGAACCGATCTATCGCCTCGTCCAGCTTTTGTCCTGAGAACGACTCCATACCCTGTTTGTAATAAATTTCCACCAGTTCGGGTTTGAGCTTCTTCATCGCGTCCAGGGCGCGTTCGTGATCAGGAGAAATCTCGACTACCTTTCGAAAGGCGCCATAGGCTTCGATGGATTGATTGGCGCTTTGGTACTCCTGGCCGCGTTTATAGAAAACCTCTGCCTTGCCGAAACGCTCGTTCATGTCTAGCCGGTTTCGGATCTCCGGATTGTCAGGATCGAGCTTGAGGGCCAGCTCGAGAGAAACGCGCTCTTCCTCCATACGGTTCTCGCTGCGCGCTTGATCCGCATCGGCCATGGATATGTCCCTCAGGCGGGACCGGATGCCGGCATTCTGACGATCGAGTGCGAAAGCCGTGGTGAGGAGCTCCAGCTCTTCATCCTTCCGGCCTTCGTTGCGCGCCTGATCGGCCTGCGCCGAATAGTTTGCCACTCGGCTCGTCTTGATGTCCGAGTTTTGGGGATCCAGTTCGGCGGCTCGTTTCAGGGCCTCCCCTGCCCGATCGTACTGCTCTTGCGTGGCGAGCTGGCCGGCAAGCGTGATATAGTTTGCCGCCGCCATCTTCGGCATCATTTCGTCGTCCGGAAACTGCAGCACGCCCTCTTCCAGGACTTCGGCCGCACCCTCGAAATCACCCGCGGAAGCCCTCCCTTGGGCTTTGTCCATGAGAGTTTGGACGCGCTCCACAGTCGCTTCCTCGGTCTCGAAGGCCTCCCTGTCCGTCTCGACATCTCCCTGGCCATTTTCCGGCATCGCCGGGCTGGCCTTTTCGTCACGGTCGCCGGGCGCCTGGGTCTCGATGTCGGCGGGCGTCGCGGGCACCAGCTCCTCAATCGCACCGGGCTCGTCCGCGGGCGGAGACTCCTGCTCGGGAATGGCGGCTGATTGCTGCTCGCCCGGCACCTTTATTACCTGTCCCACCTTGATCTGGCTGGGATTATCCAGTTCGTTGTAGCGCGCGAGCGCATAGAACTTCAAAGCACCGCCGAGGTATTGCTTGGCCACACTGGAGAGCGAGTCGCCGGACTTCATCCTGTAATCGAAATACTCAGCGCCCAGCAACACCTGCGGATCCGTGTCGATCTGCTCCAGCAGACCCTTGCTAGGGTTGGTGTAGCGGCCGCCAGGTTCCGCCGCCAGGTAGGCCAGCAGTTCCGCCTTTGCCTGACCCGGCTCGCCAACCTCCAGCAGCGAAATGGCCTCAAGATAGCGCTCTTTCGGCGTCAAGCCCGGTTTGGGAGGGGGGACCATCGCCTGTAGCGTCGCCGCAGGCGATCGGTCGGTCGCAGCTTCCTCCGCAGAGTCACCGAGCGTTATACAGCCGGCGAGCGCAAGCAGCAGCACCGCCGAGAAGAAATAGGCTATTAGCCGCATAACGTCGCAACTCCCTTAGTCAGTACCATCGAAGAGAGACCGGCGATGACGAATTGTTCTTGTCCAGGCAGGCACTTAAGGTAGCATTCTTCGCTTCTGCCGGTTCATCACGCCCGAAACCTCCCTATTTTGATTATACTAGCAGAAAATCCAGATCATGCCATAACCTTAAGCATTCTTGAATCCGCCAGGCGCCGCTGGGCTCCCGGCGACCAGGACCCGCGGCACCAAGCGGTTTGAGGACATGAACGGCAACGCCCCGCCTGCCCCGGACGCCGATTTCACGGTCACGACCCTCGCCACACGGGCCATGGAACCTGATTCATGGCAAGCGGTCGAGGAGATTTTCTTTCTCTCGGCCGCGCCCCGGGACTTCGCCACGCCGAACGAGCGACGGGAATTCCTCAACCGCTGGACCGGCTACTATCTCGAATGCGAACCTGAGAATTTTCTTCTGGCCATCGAACCGCGCGGCCGGGTCGCCGGTTATCTCTCGGGCTGCGTGGACAGTCGCGGCGCGGCCCGACTGTATCGCGACATCCCCTACTTCGGCCTGTTCGAGGATTACTTCGCGGCCTACCCGGCCCATTTTCACATCAACTGCCACCCGCGGTTCCGCAACCGGGGCATCGGGACCACGCTGGTCGAGGCCTATCTCGAGCGCTGCGCCCGCGACGGCCTGCCCGGCGTCCATGTGGTCACCGCCGCCGCGGCCCGCAACGTGGCCTTCTACCGCAGGTGCGGCTTCGATGTCTCGGCGACTCGCCGCTGGCGGGGCGAAGACCTCATGTTCCTGGCGGCCAGACTCTGAGGGGCGTTCAGGGCTCCGGATCGCCGCCCTGCTGGCCGTAGCTCTCGAAGCGCTCCAGCACCGTCGTCATTTCCTCTTCGGACAGCAGGACCGGCTTGCCGGCCTGGCGGGCGTGCCAGTACTGCCGGGCTAGGGTCTCGACCTCGACCGCCAGCGCCAGCGCCTTCCCGAGGTCCGAGGCGAAGCAGATCATGCCGTGGTTGGCGAGCAGGCAGGCCGCCCGCCCGTCCAGGGCCTTCAACATGTTGTCGGACAGCGCCTGGGTCCCGAAGGTCGCGTAGTTGGCGCAGCGGATCGAGGCGCCGCCGGCCACGGCGACCATGTAATGGAAGGCCGGGATCTCCCTGTGCAGGCAAGCGAGCGCCGTGCAGAAGGTGGCGTGGGTATGCACCACGGCCCCGGCCTCGGGGCGGTCGCGGTAGATGTCGCGGTGCATGCGCCACTCGCTGGACGGCCTTTGTTCGCCCCGGTGCCCGCCCTCCAGGTCCATCTCGACGACCTGGTTCGGCGCCATCTCGTCGTAGGCGACGCCCGAGGGCGTAATCAGGAAGCCGCCCGCCACCCGCGCGCTGACGTTGCCCGAGGTGCCCTGGTTGATGCCCAGCACGTTCATCTCGCGGCAGGCGGCGACAATCTGTCCTCTCAGCTCGACGTGCTTGAGCCTGGCCATGCTGTCTCGCACTCCCTGCGGCCTCGCGGCCGCGACTCTATCCCTTGGCCCACGACCGGGACAAGAAAGTCGTTGCGGCCGGTCTGCGCTCGGTCAAGAATCTTCGTCCATTACGAAAAAACAAAAGAGAGGGAGGCAGTTTCATGACAGGCTCGACACGTCGGACGTTTCTCAAGACCGCGCTGGCCGCGGGCGCGGCAAGCAGCGCCTTGGGCCTCGGTTTCCCCGCCATCGCCGCCAAGAAGCCGATCAAGGTCGGCGCCGTGCAGCCCTTCAGCGGCGGCCTCGAGCTGTTCGGCAACCAGGCCAAGCTCGGCCTCGACCTCGCGGTCCGGGAGATCAACGAGGCCGGCGGCATCCTGGGCCATCCGGTCGAGATCCTCTACGAGGACAACAAGACCGATCCCAAGACCTCGGTCGAGCGCACGACCAAGCTGATCAAGCGCGACGAGGTGGTAGCCGTGACCGGCCCGATCACCTCAAACGCGCGCGACGCCATGGCGCCGGCCCACGGCCGCCTCAAGACGCCCCTGCTGTACGCCACCAACTACGAGGGCGGCGCCTGCGGGCGGTACATTTTCAGCTTCAACACCGTGCCGAACCAGGAGCTTGCCAAGCTGCTGCCGCACATGAACGAGACCGCCGGCGACAGCTACTACATGTTCGGCGCCGACTACGTCTGGCCGCAGAAGATGTTCGAGACCGCCGAGGGGATCATCAAGAGGCTCGGCGGCAAGACGGTCGGGACCGAGTTCACGCCCTGGGGCGTCAAGGAGTTCGCGCCGATCGTGCGCCGCATCGCCGACAGCGGGGCCAAGGTGCTGATCTTCGCCCTGCCCGGCGCCGACGGCATCACTTTTATCAAGCAGGCCGAGGATTTCGGTCTGATGAAGAACGTAACCGTCGCGTTCCTCGGCTTCTCCGAGGCCTACCTCGGCGCCTTCGGCGCGGGCAAGGGCCAGAACATGTGGGTGACCGTCCCGCTGGTCTCTTCCAGCGACGAGCCGGGGGTCCAGGACTTCGTCGCCCGGATCCGCAAGAACGCCGGCGGGGACGTGACGATATCGCACTACGTCATGACCCACTACAACGCGCTGAACGCGCTCAAGGCGGGCCTGGAGAAGGCCGGCGAGCCGGACCGCGAGGCGGCGGTCGACGGCGTGGCGGGCCTGACCATCGACTCGCCGACCGGTTCGGTCGCCATCGACGCGGCGAGCCATCACGTCACGCTCAACATGTACCTGGCCAAGACAGAGGGGGCCGGGCTCGACACCGTGCGGGCGTTGGGCAGCCTGGCGCCGCAGTCCGGCTGCGCCTGAGTCCGGTGAGGGGGCGGCCGGCTCGGCCACCCCCCGCGGAGCCCGCCGTGAGCGCCTTCCTGGAAGTCGAGGACCTGGCCAAGGACTTCGGCGGCATCCATGCCGTCGACGGGCTGACCATGGCCCTGGCCGAGGACGAGCTGCTCTGCGTCATCGGCCCGAACGGCTGCGGCAAGACCACGCTGTTCAACCTGATCACCGGCGAGTTCCCGCCCTCGGCCGGGCGCCTTAGCTTTCGCGGCCGGGAGCTGGCGGGCTTGAGGCCCTTCGAGATCAGCCGCCTGGGCATCGGCCGCAAGTTCCAGGTACCGGCGGTCTATCAGGCGCTGACCGTGCGCGAGAATCTGACCGTACCGCTCTTCGCCGAGGCGGGCCGGCGCGGGCTGCGCGGCCTCTTGGCCCGCGACGACCGAGCCGACGCCGCGGAGCATGTGCTGGACTTGATACGCCTTGCCGACCATGCCGACGTCCCGGCCGGAGAGCTGTCCCACGGCCAAAAGCAGTGGCTCGAGATCGCCCTGCTGCTGGCCAGCCGCCCGCGGCTCATGCTGCTCGACGAGCCGACCGCCGGCATGACCCTGGGCGAGACCGAGGCGACGGCCGAGCTGATCCTGCGGATCCATGCGGAGACCGAAACCGCGATCGTCGTGATCGAGCACGACATGGGCTTCGTCCGCCGCCTCGGCTGCCCGGTCGCGGTCATGCTGCAGGGCCGGATCCTCCGCCGCGGCAGCTACGAGGAGGTGAGCGCCGACCCGCTGGTGCGCGAGGCCTACCTGGGCGGGCAGGCGCCATGCTGACGATCGAGGGGCTCGAGGCCGGTTACCGGGGCAGCCGGGTCCTGAACGGCCTCGACCTCGAAGTCGCCGAAGGCAGAATCGCCGCGTTGCTCGGCCGCAACGGCATGGGCAAGACGACCTTGATGCGCGCGCTCATGGGCCTGGTGCCCGTGGCCGCGGGGCGCGTCGTCTTCCAGGGCCGGGACATCGCGGGCTTGAGGCCCTACGCGATCTCGAACCTGGGCATCGCCTACGTGCCCCAGGGCCGCGAGATCTTCGCCGACTTCACGGTCGAGGAGAACCTGCGCCTCGGCCTGGTCGGCAAGCCGGGCGGCGCGGGGGCCGTCCCCTCCGCGGTCTACCGGCATTTCCCGATCCTGGCCGAGCGCCGTGGGCAGAAGGCCGGCACGCTCTCGGGCGGCCAGCAGCAGCAGCTGGCCATTGCCCGCGCGCTGGTCGGCCGGCCGCGGCTGCTCCTGCTCGACGAGCCCTCGGAGGGCATCCAGCCCTCGATCGTCCTGCAGATCGCCGAGATCCTGCGGACGGTGGCGGCCGAGGACGGCCTGACCGTCCTGCTGGTCGAGCAGAACGTCGAGATGGTGCTGTCCCTGGCGGCCGACTGCGCCTTCATCGAGAACGGCCGTGTCGTCGCGCGCCACGCGGCCGCGGAGCTCGCCCGCGACCGCGAGATCCTGCACCGCTACCTGGCGGTCTAAGGGGGGCGCCGCGTTATGGAACAGCTCTTCATCCTGACCCTGGACGCCAGCAACTTCATCCTGGCTATCGTTCTGGTCGCCATGGGCCTGGTGATCATCTTCGGCCTGATGAACGTGATCAACATGGCCCACGGCGAGGTGTTCCTACTGGGCGCCTATACGGTCGTGCTGGTCGAGCGGGCGGGCGGTCACTTCTGGCTCGGCCTTCTCCTGGCGCCGCTCGTCGTCGGCCTGGTCGGCCTGGTCGTCGAGGAGCTGGTCGTGCGCCACGTCTACCATCGCTTCCTCGATACGATCCTCGCGACCTGGGGCCTCTCCATCGCGATCAAGCAGGCCGTCGTGATCGCCTTCGGGCCGGCCTCGCACACGGTGACCAACCCGATCGCCGCCAGCATCGAGATCTTCGGCACGCCCTATCCGGTCTATCGCCTGTTCATCATGGCGGTCGCAATTTCGGTGATCGGGGTGACCTTCTGGTTGTTCTTCCGCACCGCTTTCGGCCTGGCGGCGCGCGGCGTGATCGCCAACCGGGACATGGCCGCGTGCCTCGGCATCGACACCCGGCGCCTGGACCGGCTGACCTTCGCCTATGGCGCGGCGTTGGCGGGCCTGGCCGGAGCGGTCATGGCGCCGATCATGAGCGTCGACCCGCAGATGGGCCTGGGCTTCCTGATCCCCGCGTTCCTGGCGATCCTGGTCGGCGGCGCCGGCCATCTGGCCGGCCCGCTCTTGGGCGCCGCGGCGATCGGCGGCACCGACACGCTGACGGCCAACCTCTGGTCGCCGGTCGTCGCCCAGATCGTCGTCTTCACCATGGCCATCGTCGTCATTCGCCTCTTCCCCCGCGGTCTCGCCGGCAGGTGGCTCGGCCGATGACACGGGGTCCCGCTAGTCGCATCGCCGCGACCCGACCCTCCTCCCCCCTTGCGGGGGAGGACCGAGGAGGGGGGTAGAGGCGCGATGGAACCCTCTCCCGCCGGGAGAGGGTAGGGTGAGGGCGGGTTGGTTTTCCTGTTTTCTCTCCGGACTGGAGCGATGGACCAACTCGCCCTCACCCTCCCGCTGCGCGGGCCCCTCCCTCTCCCAAGGGAGAGGGAAAAGACATGGCGATCACGTCATTCTTCTTACTCCCCTCTCGCGGGCAGGGTTTAGAACGCGGCCGGCGCCGCGTCGTCCGGGGGCTACCCCATGACCGGCCGCGCCCCCTCCCCCTTCCTGCTCCTCAACCTCGGGGTCTGGGGGGCGCTGGCGCTGGCGCCGCTGGCGCTCGGCGACTGGCAGGTCGGCCAGCTCGCGCAGTACTTCACCTACGGGCTCTTCGCCATGAGCCTGGCGCTGGTCTGGGGCCACTGCGGCCTGCTGTGCTTCGGCCAGGCGGTGTTCTTCGGCATCGGCGGCTATGCCATGAGCCTGGTCACGCTCGGCATGGTCCCGGGGCTCGAGGCCGCACCGTCGAGCTATCTCGGGCTCCTTTTCGCGGTCCTGCTGCCCGCCGGCTTCGCCAACCTGCTCGGCCGTTTCCTGTTCTATGCCCGCCGGCTTCGCCAACCTGCTCGGCCGTTTCCTGTTCTACGGCAAGGGGCTGCAGGGCGCCTACTTCGCGATCGTCACCTTGGCGATCGCAGTCGTGGCCGAGCGCCTGGCGATCAACTGGACTTACATCGGCGGCCTGAACGGCCTGATGAACGTGCCGCCCCTGAACCTGGGGCTCTTGGGCGACGGTATCGAGATCTGGGACAGCGTTCCGGTCTACTACGTCACGCTAGCGCTGGTCGTCACCGTCTACCTGCTGCTCGAGACCTTGACCCGCTCGCGCTACGGCATCGTGCTGCGGGCGATTCGCGACAACCAGGACCGCACCGGCTACTTCGGCTACGACACGGCCGGCTACAAGCTGACCGCGTTTACGATCGGCGCGGGGGTCGCGGGCCTGGCCGGCGCGATCTTCGTCACCCAGTTCAACTTCGCCTCGCCGCCCCTGATCGGCTTCACGCTCTCGACCGAGGTGCTGATCTGGGTCGCGCTCGGCGGCCGGACCTTGCTGCTCGCCGCCTTTCTGGGCGCGATCCTGGTGCGCAGCGTGGAGAAC
>CAMYKD010000065.1:0-35210 GCA_947258885.1 uncultured Kiloniellales bacterium
CACATCCTCGCCGAGCGCGCAGCTCTGGTTCGATCGGGGGCTTGTCTGGACCTACGCCTACAATCACGAAGAGGCGATCGTCTGTTTCCAGAAGGCGCTCGAGGCGGACCCGGACTGCGCCATGGCGCATTGGGGCGTCGCCTATGGTATCGGCCCGAACTACAACAAACCCTGGGAAGCCTTCGAGGACGACGAGAAGCCCGATGCGCTCGCACAGGCCCGGGACCCCATCGCGCAAGCGACCCGGCTCAATGACAAGGTGACGCCGGCGGAAAGAGCGCTGATCGAAGCCATTCCCCACCGTTATCCCGAGGACGCGACCATCGAGGATTTCGGTCCCTGGAACGACGCCTACGCCGATGCCATGCGCAGGGTGCACAAGGCCCATTCCGGTGATCTCGACATCTCCTGCCTGTTCGCGGAAGCGATCATGAACCGCACGCCCTGGCAGTTGTGGGACCTGCCGTCCGGGCAACCCGCCGAGGGCGCCGACACGCTCGAGGCGATCACCGTCCTCGAAACGGCCTTCGATCGGCTCGACGGCGCCTGGGAGCATCCCGGCCTGCTTCACATGTATATTCACCTGATGGAGATGTCGCCGCATCCAGAGCGCGCGCTTCGCCATGGCGACCGTTTGAGCACCCTGGTCCCCGACGCGGGTCATCTGCTGCACATGGCCACCCATATCGACGTGCTGTGCGGCGACTATATGAACGTGGTCTCCAGAAACCACACGGCGACCGCGGCGGATCGCAAATTCCTGGAACGGTCGGGCGCCGAGAACTTCTATACAAGGCGGCGCTCAAGACCGCCGACGATCTGATCGAGACCCTGCCCGAGGCGGTCGTGCGGCCAATGGCGGATTGGCTCGAAGGTTTCATTCCGATGAAACAGCATGCCTTGATCCGCTTTGGCCGGTGGCACGACATCCTCGCCCAGAGCCTGCCCGAGGACGAGGAGCTCTATTGCGTCACCACCGCCATGATGCGCTACGCGCGCACGGTCGCGCTCGCCAATTCCCGCGATATCGCCGGGGCGGAGGCCGAGCGGGAGCTGTTCTTCGCCGCGCGGGACCGCGTGCCGGAGAGCCGGATGATCTTCAACAATACCTGCCGGGACATTCTGCAAGTCGCCGAGCAGATGCTGATGGGCGAGCTGGAATACCACAAGGGTAATCACGAGGCCGCCTTCGAGCATCTTCGCCGCTCGGTGGAGGCGGACGACAATCTGCCCTATGACGAACCTTGGGGCTGGATGCAGCCGACCCGCCACGCTCTGGGCGCGCTCTTGTTGGAGAAAGGGCAATACGAGGAGGCGGAAGCTGTCTATAGGGCCGATCTCGGTTTGGACGCGACGCTCAGCCGGGCCTGCCAGCATCCGGGGAATGTCTGGAGCCTTCACGGCCTGCATGAGTGCCTGACCCGCCGGGGCGAGACGGTGGAGGCGGCACACGTCAAGCTGCAGCTCGACAAGGCGGTTGCCCGCGCCGAGGTGCCCATCAAGGCCTCGTGTTTCTGCCGCCGGAAAGCTGCCGCATAGCCGCCGCGGCCAAGCGCCACCGCACTTGACCGGGCCGTCCAGGATGGTCGAGGCTGTCCCGGAGGCCCGACTCGGCGTCGGGCGCCACATGTCGCGTGACTTCGTTCGAACGACCACGGCCTGACCGCCATGCCCGATCCGATTTCCTGGGAGTTCGCCGGACCCTATCTCGCCCTGGCCCTGGCCGGCGGCTATCTCGTGGGCTCCGTGCCCTTCGGGCTGGTGCTGACGCGCCTGGCGGGCCTCGGCGACCTGCGCGAGATCGGCTCGGGCAACATCGGCACGACGAACGTGCTGCGGACCGGGCGCAAGGGGCTGGCGGCGGCGACCCTGCTGCTCGACGGCGGCAAGGGGGCGGCGGCGGTGCTGATCGCCAAGCTCTGGGGGCCGGACATGGCGCTCGTGGCGGCGCTGGGCGCGATCCTCGGGCACCTCTTTCCGGTCTGGCTCCGCTTCAAGGGCGGCAAGGGCGTGGCGACGACCTTGGGCATCCTGCTGGCGCTCGCCTGGCAGGTCGGGGTCGGGGCCTGCCTGACCTGGCTGGCGGTCGCGCTCGTGTTCCGGATGTCGTCGCTCTCGGCGCTGATCGCCACGGCCGCGGCGCCGCTTTACGCCTGGTGGTTCCTCGGCGACCTGCAGATGGTCGAGCTTTCGGCCGTGCTGGCCGTCCTGGTCTGGATCCGCCACCACGAGAACATCCGCCGCCTGCTCAAGGGCGAGGAGCCCCGGATCGGGCGGAAGAAGGGCTGAGGAAGCCGCGGCATACCGAGGCGAAGCCGAGCGGGTGAGGGCCCTTTGGTTCGGGCGGTTGCCGCAACGCGCCGCCACTCTGGGGAGGGATTTCGGACCCACTTGCCCTCACCCTCCCACGCGGCAAAGGCCGCGCGGGCCCCTCCCTCTCCCGACGGGAGAGGGGCGTATGGGCCTGACCGACAACGGACGCTCAGACCCGCAGCACCCGGTAGCCGACGCGGGGGAAGTGAACCGCGACCTCGCCGACGCGCGGGTCTTCGCGCAGGACCGCGATTTCCTGGGCGCCGACGCTGAGGATGCGGCCGGCGACCGGCGGGGCGCCCTCGACCTGCTCGGCGGCGATCTCGACGGGCTCTCCGGGCTTCAGGCCCTGGGGATCGTCCGGATCGGCCCGTTCGGGGGTCGCGGGCCGGGTGTCGCGGGCGATGTCGAGCGCCTCGGCCGCGGTCATGTCCGCCGGCCGGCCATGGCCGATCGCCTGGACCCGCTCTTCCCAGGCGCAGAGGTGTTCGAACTGGGCCAGGAACTCCGGCCCCTTGGAGTAGCGCCCGCGGATGAACCAGATCAGGTAGTAGCAGAGCGCATCCGGCAGCCCCGGCTGGGCGCCCAGCATGAAGGCGCGGCCGGTCGCCAGCCGCGACTCCATCCAGCCGAGCTGGGCGCGCAGCTTGGCCAGGGTCTCGGGCAGCGCCGCCTTCAGGGCCGCCATGTCGTAGCCGGGTCCGAAATAGAGCGGCCCGCGGTCGGCGGCGAAGGCCGCCGGCATGTCCCGGCCGGCGTCGCCGAAGACCAGCGCGATGGTCTCCTCGAACAGCGCGCCGTCGGTCCAGCGGCTGACGCCCCAGGCCATGCCGGCGCTACCGCCGGGAAACAGCGTGGGCTCCGGGAAGCGGCGCTCCAGCTCGCGGATGATGCACTGGCTGTCGCAGTAGACGTCGGCGCCGGCCTGCATCACCGGCGTCAGGCGGTAGCCGCCGGTCAAGGGCATCAGGTCGGGCTTGGGCGGCAGGCGGGGGATCTCGACGGAGCGCCAGTCGAGGTCCTTCATGCCGAGCACGACGCGGACCTTCTCGGACACCGGGGACTGCGGATAGTGGTGGAGGATGATCTCGGGCATGGGGCGGCCTGCTTTCTCGGAGACTCCGTTGGAACGGCCGACAGGCTGCCAGGAAGGCCCCGGGTTCGGCAAGACCGCGGTCGTTCGTTTCTGGGCGATCCGGCCGGACGCGGCGCGCCGTTTCGACGGCACGCGCATGGAAATAGCGACTTTCTTAACGGGTTTGAGGTGTAACGGTAGAGGCGCGGCCGGGGTGACGCCCGCGGCCGCGGTCGAGCAGGAACGCGCAACGGGCAGGGCAGGACCGCGAAAGCCAATGATGCACAAGCTAAAATTGGAGCCGCATTACTTCTCCATGTGGATGGTCAGCATCATCGTGCCGCTGCTCAAGCTCAAGAGGGAAAAGCGGCTGTTCTATATCCTGGCTTCCGTGACGGTCCTCGGCGACCTGCTGATGCTCTACGGGCTGGTCCAGGGACACGACCTCTTCTATCCGCTCGGGCCCGAGGTCGACTGGGCCTTCATCCTCGTGCTGCCGGCCTACCTGGCGACGGTCTGCCTGATATTCCTCTGTCTGTCGTGGCCGCTTCTGACCCTGCTGCCGAGCCTGGTCATCCTGGGCGGCATCGGATTGCTCGGCTATGAAGTCTTTTCCTACCTGCGCACGGAGGTCTGGGACGCTCATTTCCTGATCGATGTCCTGAGCCTGCACGACTGGATCGACCAGGAGGGCGATCTGCCGGAGCTGCGCAAGATCGTCTTCTACGCGACCAATTGGACGCCCCTCTTCGCCTGCCTGGTCATCGGCGGGATCTGGCTCTACAGCAACATGACCTCCGACCTGCACCAGAAGGCCGTCGGCCTTTTGGCGGACTACAAGGAGCTCCGGGGCCGCACGGCCGGGTAATCCCCGAAGGCCGGCTTCGAGCCGGGGCTTGACGGCAGGGGGGCCGCCTACCCAAGGTGGCCGGATGAGTGGAGCCAAGACCGACACCCTCGGCCCCGCCGAACGCCTCGCCTGGCTGCGTCTGATCCGCAGCGAGAACGTGGGCCCGGTCACCTTCCGCGGCCTTCTGGCCCGCTTCGGCGACGCCGGGACCACGCTCGAGGCCCTGCCGGACCTGGCGCGGCGCGGCGGCCGGAGACGGCCGATCCGGATCTGCCCCGCCGAGGAAGCCGAGCGCGAGCTGGCCGCCCTGGAGGCATTGGGCGCGCGGCTGCTGGCCGCGGTCGAGCCGGACTATCCACCCGCCCTGGCCGCCCTCGAGCACGCCCCGCCGGTCGTCTCCGTGCTCGGCCGGGCCGAACTGCTGCGGCAAAGGGCGGTCGCCGTGGTCGGCGCGCGCAACGCCTCGGCCAACGGCCGCCGCCTGGCGCGCGACATCGCCCAGGGCCTGGGCCAAGCCGGCTTCCTGGTCGCCTCGGGGTTGGCGCGGGGCATCGACACGGCGGCCCACCGGGGCGCGCTCGAGAGCGGCACCGCCGCGGTCGTCGCCGGCGGCCTGGACGTGATCTACCCGCCCGAGAACGAGGCCCTGCACGGCGAGATCGCCGGGCGCGGCGTGCTGCTCTCCGAAATGCCGCCCGGCACCGTCCCGCAGGCCCGCCACTTCCCGCGGCGCAACCGGCTCATCTCGGGCATGTCGCTGGGCGTCCTGGTGGTCGAGGCGGCGCCGCGCTCGGGCTCGCTGATCACCGCGCGGCTCGCCCTCGACCAGGGCCGCGAGGTCTTCGCCGTGCCCGGCTCGCCGCTCGACCCGCGGGCGCGCGGCTGCAACGACCTGCTGCGCCAGGGCGCCGGGCTGGTCGAGAGCGCCGACGACGTGGTCCAGGCGCTGGACGGCATGATCAAGCCGCTCGAGGGGCCGCCGAAGCCCTCGGAGTTCCTGGCCGAAACGGCGCCGGCGGCGCCGGAAATCGAGGTCTCGTCCGGCCGGCGGGCGGTCGAGGAATTGCTCGGGCCCGCGCCGGTGGCGGTTGACGAACTGGTCCGGCAGTGCCATCTGTCCCCGGCAGCCGTGAATACGGTCCTGCTCGAGCTGGAGCTGGCCGGACGGGCAGAACGTCACCCGGGCAATCGTTTCTCTTCCATCGCCGCGGGCGAGACCGGGCCGTCCTGACCTTTCGCGGCTCTGCCGCTCTGAAGGAATCGGAACTGGCCCACATGAACGCTGTCGTCGTCGTCGAATCCCCCGCCAAGGCCAAGACGATCAACAAATACCTGGGCCGGGACTACCAGGTGCTGGCCAGCTTCGGGCACGTGCGCGACCTGCCGGCCAAGGACGGCTCGGTCCGGCCCGACGAGGAATTCGCCATGAGCTGGGCCGTCGACGCCAAGGCGGACAAGCGCCTGAAGGAGATCGCCAGGGCGGTCAAGGGCGCCGACCGGCTGTTCCTCGCCACCGACCCGGACCGCGAGGGCGAGGCGATCTCCTGGCACATCGTCGAGGAGCTGAAGCGGCGCCGGGCGCTCGCCGGCGTCGAGGTCAAGCGGGTGGTCTTCAACGAGGTCACCGCGAGCGCCGTGCGCGAGGCCTTCCGGAACCCGCGCGAGCTCAACACGGAGCTGATCGACGCCTATCTGGCGCGCCGGGCGCTCGACTACCTGGTCGGGTTCACGCTCTCGCCGGTGCTCTGGCGCAAGCTGCCGGGCAGCAAGTCCGCGGGCCGGGTGCAGTCCGTGGCGCTGCGCCTGGTCTGCGAGCGAGAGGCCGAGATCGAGGCTTTCAAGGCGCAGGAGTACTGGACCATCGAGGTCGCGCTCAGGACTCCCTCGGACGCGTCCTTCGGCGCCAGGCTGACCCATCTCGACGGGCGCAAGCTGGAGAAGTTCGATCTCGGGGACGAGGCGGCCGCCGAGGCCGCCGCCCGGCAACTGCGCGAGGCGGTGCGCTTCGCCGTCGATACCGTCGAGCGCAAGCAGACCCGGCGCAACCCTTACCCGCCCTTCACCACCTCGACCCTGCAGCAGGACGCCTCGCGCAAGCTGGGCTTCGGCGCGACCCGAACCATGCGCCTCGCCCAACAGCTCTACGAGGGGGTCGACCTGGACGGCGAGACGGTCGGCCTGATCACCTACATGCGGACCGACGGCGTGCACATCTCGCGCGAGGCGCTCGGCACCGTCCGCGAGGTGATCTTCGAGCGCTTCGGCGATGCCTACCTGCCCTCCGCGCCGCGGCTCTACAAGTCCAAAGCCAAGAACGCCCAGGAGGCGCACGAGGCGATTCGGCCGACCGACCTGACCCGCCGGCCCGAGGATCTGGCCCGCCGCCTGGAACCCGACGCCCGCCGGCTCTACGAGCTGATCTGGAAGCGCACCGTGGCGAGCCAGATGGAAAGCGCGCGGATCGAACAGGTGGCGGCCGATATCGCCGTCGACGGCAAGACCGCGCGGCTGCGCGCCACCGGCTCGACCGTTCTCTTCGACGGCTTTCTGGCGCTCTATCAGGAAAGCCGGGACGAGCCGAAGGAGGGCGCGCAGGGCGAGGACGCGCGCCTGCCCAAGCTCGCCGAGGGCGACCCTTTGAAACGCGAGGGCGTGACCCCGGAGCAGCATTTCACCCAAGCGCCGCCGCGCTTCACCGAAGCCAGCCTGGTCAAGCGGCTGGAGGAGCTGGGCATCGGCCGGCCGTCGACCTATGCCTCGACCCTGCAGGTGCTGCAGGACCGCGACTACGTCCGCCTGGAAAAACGCCGCTTCCTGCCCGAGGACCGCGGCCGCCTGGTGACCGCGTTCCTGACCAGCTTCTTCGAGCGCTACGTGCAGTACGGCTTCACGGCGGACCTCGAGGAGCAGCTCGACGACATATCGGGCGGACGGGTCGACTGGAAGGCAGTGCTGCACCGGTTCTGGGACGCCTTTCACAAGGCGGTCGACGAGACCCGGGAGCTTCGTATCGCCGCGGTGATCGATGCCCTCGACGAGGACCTCGGCCCGCACTTCTTTCCGGCCAACGCCGACGCACCGGAGGTCGACCCGCGCGCCTGTCCCAGTTGCAAGACCGGCCGTCTCGGGCTGCGTCTGGCCAAGAACGGCGGATTCATCGGTTGTTCCAGCTACCCGGATTGCCGCTACACCCGTCCGCTCGCCGTCCCCGGCAACGGCGCCGACGGCGAAGCGGTCCTGCCCAACGAGCCGAAGGTCCTGGGCCGCGATCCCGAAAGCGGCCAGGAGGTCACCCTGCGCAAGGGCCCCTTCGGGTTCTATGCCCAGCTCGGCATGGGCGAAGAGGGCGCGAAGCCCAAGCGCGTCTCGCTGCCCCGCGCCCAGGCGCCGGACGAGCTCACGCTGCGCCGGGCGCTCGACCTGCTGGCCCTGCCGCGCGAGGTCGGCAAGCATCCCGAGACCAGCGAGATCATCTCCGCGGGAATCGGCCGCTACGGTCCTTATATAAAACACGGAAGCACCTACTGCTCGCTCAAGGGCGACGACGACGTGCTGACCATCGGCCTCAACCGCGCGGTAGCCCTGCTGGCCGAGGCGCCGGCGCGCGGCGGCGGCACCGGCAAGGCGCTCGGCAACCACCCCACCGACGGCAAGCCGGTCACCCTGCACAGCGGCCGCTGGGGCCCCTACGTCAAGCACGGGCGGCTGTTCGCCTCGCTGCCGAAGGGCGCCGACACGGACGCCGCGACCCTGGACATGGCGGTGGAGCTGCTCGCTGCACGGGCCGCGAAAGGAAAAGCGGCGGCAAAACCGAAAGCGAAACCAAAACCGAAAGCCAAAGCAAATCCAAACACGAAGAAGAAATCCAAGGCAAAGGCGGGCACCAAGAAGCGATCCACGCGCAAGCCCGCCGCCGAATGACGGGACAGCCGTCTTGGCGAAACCCAGATCCAAAGCCGCGCCGTTTCCGAGCAAGCAGGAGCTGCTCGACTTCATCCGCGAGAGCCCGGTGCCGGTCGGCAAGAAGGAGATCGCGCGGGCCTTCCAGATCCGCGGTCCGGACCGCGTCGCGCTCAAGGCCGTCCTCAAGGAGCTGCAAGAGGAAGGGCACCTGGACCGCCAGGAAAAGCGCCGCCTGACCCGGGCCGGCGGGCTGCCGGAGGTGCTGGTGGTCGAGATCGCCGGCCCCGACCCGGACGGCGAGCTGCTGGCCCGGCCCGCGGTCTGGCGGCGCGAAGGGGCGCCGCCCAAGATCTATATGGCGCCCGAGCGCCGCGGCCGACCGGCCCTCAAGGCCGGGGACCGGGCGCTCGTACGGCTTCGTCGCGTCGAGGAGGAGGCCTACGAGGGGCGGACCATCCGCGTCCTGGGCGGCGTGCCCCGGCGCGTGCTCGGCATCTACGAGCGGGGCGAGCGGGGCGGCCGCCTGCGACCGACGGACCGCCGCGCCAAGAACGACTTCGTGGTCCGCGGCGAGGACGCGTCGGGCGCGGTCCCCGGCGAATTGGTGCTCGCCGAGCTGAAGCCCCATCACCCGCGCCTGGGCCTGCGCGAGGTCGTCGTTTTGGAACGCCTGGGCCACCTGGGCGAGTCCCGGGCGCTCAGCCTGATCTCGATTCACGAGCACGACATCCCGACCGTGTTCAGTCCCGAGACCCTGGCGGAGGCCGAGGGGGCGGGGCCGGTCCGCCTCGGCCGGCGCGAGGACCTGCGCGGGCTGCCGCTGGTCACGATCGACGGCGCCGACGCCCGCGACTTCGACGACGCGGTCTGGGCGGCGCCCGACGACGACCCGAAGGCCGCCGGCGGCTGGCACCTGGTGGTGGCGATCGCGGACGTCGCCCACTACGTCCATCCGGACAGCGCGCTGGACCGCGGCGCTTACGAGCGGGGCAATTCCGTCTATTTCCCCGACCGGGTGGTGCCGATGCTGCCCGAGGCCCTGTCGAACGGCTGGTGCTCGCTCAGACCGGGCGAGGAGCGGCCCTGTCTGGCCGCCCACCTCTGGCTCGACGCCGAGGGCCGGATTCGGCGTCACCGCTTCGTCCGGGGCCTGATGCGCTCGGCGGCGCGCCTGACCTACGAGCAGGTCCAGGCGGCGCGCGACGGCCACCCGGACGACGTGACCGGCCCGCTGCGGGAGCCGGTGATCGCGCCGCTCTACGGGGCCTTCGAGGCGCTCGCGGCCGCGCGCGACCGGCGCGGCACGCTGGACCTCGAGCTGCCCGAAACGCAGGTGCTCATCGGCCGGGACGGCAAGGTCACGGGAATCGCGCCGCGGCAAAGGCTCGACAGCCACCGGCTGGTCGAGGAGTTCATGATTGCCGCCAACGTGGCCGCCGCCGAGACCCTCGAAGCCCGGCGACAGCCCTGCATGTACCGCGTGCACGACGCGCCCGACCCGCAGAAGCTGGAGGCGCTCAGGGAGGTCTTGGCGTCGTTCGGGTTCAAGCTGGCGCGCGGCCAGGTGATCAAGCCGCGCGCCTTCACCCAGATCCTGAAAAAGGTGGCCGCCACCCCTCATGCACCCATGGTCAACGAGCTCGTCCTGCGGGCGCAGAGCCAGGCGGCCTATGCGCCCGACAACCTCGGCCATTTCGGACTCGCGCTGTCGCGCTATGCCCACTTCACCTCGCCGATCCGACGCTACTCCGACCTTCTGGTGCACCGCGCGCTGATCGCCGGCCTGGGCCTCGGCAAGGACGGCCTGCCGGCCGAGGCCGGCGCCGGATTTGCGGAGGCGGGACGGCACATCTCGACGACCGAGCGCCGCGCCCAGGCCGCCGAACGAGAGGCCGTCGACCGCTTCACCGCGGCTTTTCTCCAGGGCCAGCTGGGCCAGGTGGTCACGGGCCGCATCACGGGCGTCACGCGCTTCGGGCTTTTCGTCCAGTTGAACGGCAGCGGAGCGGACGGGTTGGTGCCGATCAGCACCCTGCCGGACGACTTCTACCACCACGACGAGGCCGGGCACCGACTGGTGGGGCGCCGCTGGGGCCGCGTCTATCGCCTCGGCGAGACCGTGGCGGCACGCCTGAGCGAGGCGGACCCGATCACCGGAGGCATCGTGCTGCGCCTCTTGGAAGACGACGAGGCGGGCGAGGCGGAGGCCGGCGGTGGTCCGGTCGACGAGGCCGGGGAAACCGGCGCCTGGCATCCCCTGAAAGCCGGCCGGCGGAAAAGCAGTGGCGGAGAGACCGCCGCCCCCCGCAAGAAGACGGCCCGCCGTTCCGGCGGCAAGCCGGGCCGCCGGAAAGGCCGGAGCCGATGAGACCAGGGCCCTCGCGTGCGGCCGCCAGCGGCTCTTTAACCGGTTTTTCACATATGCAGGGGTCTACTGGCAGTTGGGGGACGGCCGGCTCCGGACTTTGGCCCTCGTGGCGAATCCTGCTGGCATATATTGATTTCAATCGCTTATATTCTTGGGTCAGGGAATGACTAGGGAACTCCGGGCGTGAACCAAATCTCACCGGGATCAGGCCTGTCTATATCGCCGTCGCGCCGGGTCATGGCCCGGCTGCCGCGCCGTGTGCTCGGACTGCCGCTGGCTTTCCTGCTGTTCGGCTGCGCCTTGCAGGACGGCTATGCTTCACTAGACTACGATGTGGAGCGCGCGTCCCGGATCTTCCGCACCGGGTATCAGGACGTGGTCGACGTCTATATCGAGGACTTCACCGCCCCCCAACTCGCCCTGGCGGGACTTGACGGCCTGTCGAATCTCGATCCGGCTGTCAGCGTCTTCTACGGCGACCACTTGGTGTCATTGAAGATCGAAGGCCAGGCGACCGGTCGGTTCGACGCCCCGCACCCCGACGATACGGACGGTTGGGGTCGGTTGACGGCCAATGTCATCGAGGAAATCCGGCACGGCTCGGAGCCACTGGGTGTGGCCGAACCCGAGGCGGTCTACGAAGCCGTGTTCAGCGGCATGATCACGGAACTCGACAGCTTCTCCCGCTACGCCGGACGCGAACGAGCGCGCGAGAACAGGGCCAGTCGGGACGGATTCGGCGGCATCGGCGTGCGCATTCGCGTGGTCGACGAGGGCGTGAAGGTTCTCTCGGTCATGGAGGACACGCCGGCCGAGGCCGCCGGGCTCGAGGATCAGGACCTGATCACCGAGATCAATGGCCAGAGTGCGGTGGGCCTGTCCCAGGACTTGGTGGTGCAGCGCTTGCGCGGCCCGGTCCGGACCACCGTATTGCTGACGGTGGCCCGGCCCTCCATGCCGGGGCGCCTGACGTTCAGCCTCACCCGCGCCCATATCGTGCCTCAAACCGTGAGCTACCGGGCCGAAGGCAACATCGGCTACCTGCGCGTCTCGGGGTTCAACCAGAGTACGGCCCAGACCCTGCGCGAGAAGATCCTTCAGGCCAAGCGCGAACAAGGCAAAGACCTGGAGGGCTTCATACTCGACCTTCGCGGCAATCCCGGCGGATTGCTCGAACAGGCGGTTTCGGTCTCCGATCTCTTCATTGCTCATGGCCGCATTGTCTCGACCCATGGCCGTCATCCGGACAGCCACCAATTCTTCGACGCCAGGAAAGACGACCTTGCGGCCGGCCTGCCGCTCGCGATCCTGGTCAACGGCAACTCGGCCTCGGCTTCGGAGATCGTCGCCGCGGCTTTGCAGGACGCCGGGCGCGGTGTGCTGATCGGCAGCAATTCGTTCGGCAAGGGCACGGTGCAGACGGTTCTGCGCCTGCCCAACGAGGGTGAGTTGACCCTGACCTGGGCCCGTTTCCATGCGCCGTCCGGCTACGCCCTGCAGAATCGCGGCGTTCTTCCCGATGTTTGCACCAGTGGCGAGGTCTCGGATGCGACCGGCCTGCTCGAACGGGTGCGGCGCGGAGATGTGCGCGTCGACCGGACAGCCCGCAGCCGATCCATCGCCCTGGACGACGAAGCGGGGCTCTCGGCACTGCGGGCTCAGTGTCCGGTGAGCGAGAACGATCCGGAAATCGACCTGCAGGTGGCGCTCGGACTGCTCGGCGACGCCACGCTGTACGCCCAGGCCCTGCGCGGCGGCCCGACGACCGCCGAGCGCACCATAAATTGATCCTCGTACGCGGTTCGCGCCGGTGACCCGGAGACCTGTCAGGCCGGTGGACGCCGCCGGTTTGCTGTTGATTCGTGGGATGGGCCGCAAGGCCGAGGTCTTGATGGGCCGGCGCCACCGTGCCTCGCGTTTCATGCCCGGGGTCTACGTCTTTCCCGGTGGCCGCGTCGAGCGTGCGGATGCGCGCCCCTCCGGCTTCACCGAGACCATGGCCTCGCCACCTGAGGGAACGGACGCTGCGACCAGGCGCCACCTGACGCTTTTCGCCCGTGCGGCCCTGCGCGAAACCTTCGAGGAAACCGGCTTGCTGGTCGCCGACCGGCCGGCCCCGCAGCCCACGGAGATCGATACCGCCGCCGCGGGGCCGGCGGAGGTATGGCGGGCCTTCCGCCGCGCCGGCCGTGCACCGGCCTTTTCGGCGCTTGCGCTGGTCGCCCGGGCTGTCACGCCGACGCGCTCGCCGATCCGCTTCCATACGAGGTTCTTTTGCGCCGACGGCCATGCCGCCTATGGCGACCTGGTGGGCGACGGGGAATTGCAGGACCTGCGCTGGGTGCCGGTCGAGGAGGCCGGCTTCCTGCCGATCGCCGAGGTGACCGCCCTGGTACTACGCGAAGCCCTGGCCCATGACTTTAACAGAAGTAGTCTAACCCGCCCGGCCGCCCTGTTCCGATGGGTCGGCGGCAGCGAGCGACCACACCACACCGTCGGCCCCGGCGACCGGCGGGCTTGACTTGACCGGCGGTCCGGCTATCCTCCCGGCCCGACTGAAGAATTCCTGCGCAACGAGGTGAGCGCCATGGCCAAACCGACCACCCTGCAAATCAAGCTGGTCAGTACCGCAGACACCGGCTACTTCTATGTTGCCAAGAAGAACCCGCGGAACATGACCGAGAAGCTGACCCTGCGCAAGTACGACCCGGTCGCGCGCAAGCACGTGCTCTTCAAGGAATCGAAGATGAAGTAATCCCTCTGGGGGTCTTCGCCGAGGACAGCTGCGGTCGCCGTTCCGGGCGGCCGTTTTGCTTTTCGGGCCTTGGTTCTAACTGCCCGCGGCGGCCACCTGATCGCCCGCGGGGGGGGTCGGGAGTTCGGCCGAGCAGGACCGGTTGCGCCCGGCGCGCTTGGCCTCGTACAGCGAGGCGTCGGCCCGGGCCACCAGACTGGCCGCCTCTTCGGAAGGGTCGATGGTCGTGGCCACGCCGATCGAGACCGTGACCTCCAGCGGCTCCTCCCGGCCGGGAATCGGAAAGGGCGTATCGGCGATGCGATTGCGCACGCGTTCGGCCACCATGAAAGCCGCTTCGGGGGGCGTTGTGGGCATGATGACGACGAACTCTTCGCCGCCATAGCGGGCCACCATGTCGAAATCGCGCACGTTGTCGGCAACTCGTGCAGCCAACTGCTTCAGAACCTCGTCGCCGGCGGCATGGCCATAGGTATCGTTGACCGGCTTGAAGTGATCGATGTCGAACATCATCACCGATACCGGTTTGCCCGCCTCCGCGATCTCCAGGATCTTGCGATCCAGATGCGAGTTCATATAGCGCCGGTTGTACACTCCGGTGAGCGCATCGGTGTAGGCCATGGACACGCTGCTCTGAAGCATGGCGCGCAACTTGTCGTGATAGCGGCGGCGACGGATCTGCGTGCGGGTGCGAGCCAGCAATTCGTTCCGGTCGATCGGCTTGACCAGGTAGTCGTTGACACCCAGCTCGAGGCCCTTGGCCAGCTTCGGAAGATCGACATCGTCCAGAACCAGGAGAATCGGGACGTGCCGGGTCTGTTCCTGAGAGCGAAACTGAGAACAAAGCCTCAATCCGTCCTCGCCGTCGATCCGAAGGCTGACGATGATCAGATCGTAGTCATTCTCGTGGCCGAGGCCGAGCCCTTCTGCCGCCAGGCTTGCCCTATCCAGCGTGTGGCCGGCCTCGGTCAGGAACTCCACCAGCTTGTCGGCGGTGAACTGATTGTCCTCGACCAGGAGGATGCGCGCATTCTCGGCTTCGCTTTCGCTGCCCAAGGGCCCGTTCTCCAGCACGTCCGTGCTGCCCGAGGTCGCTTGGCGCAGGCGCAACTCGTCGATCATCATCTTGAGGCGCACGAGCGAGCGCACCCGCGCGAACAGCGCGACATCGTTGACCGGCTTGGACAGGAAATCGTCGGCCCCCGCCTCCAGGCCGCGAACCCGGTCGCTCACATCGCTGAGCGCGGTCACCATGACCACCGGTATGTGACGGGTCTTGGGATCGGACCTGAGACGCTTGCAAACCTCGAAGCCGTCCATGCCCGGCATCATGACGTCGAGCAGGATCAGATCCGGCATCTCGTTGAGTGCGATTTCGACGGCCGAGGGCCCGTCGCCCGCCGTCAAAACGTCGAAATATTCCGCTGAAAGCTTGGCCTCGAGCAGCTTTACGTTCGGCAGAATATCATCGACCACGAGGATCCGTGCTGTCATGACCCCGATTCCAGCACCAGTTCCTCAGCTCAGGAAATGCGCCACGGTTTGCAGGAAATTGGTAACCGAAATCGGTTTGGCGATATAGGCCTCGCACCCACCCTCGCGAATCTTTTCCTCGTCGCCCTTCATCGCAAACGCGGTGACGGCCACGACCGGGATCGACTTGAGGCTGTCGTCCTCCTTGATCCACTTGGTCACCTCGAGGCCCGAGACCTCGGGCAGCTGAATGTCCATGAGAATGAGGTCGGGCCGATGTTCCCGCGCCAACCTGAGGGCCTCCATCCCATCCTTCGTTTGAAGGATGTTGTAGCCGTGCGCCTCGAGCAGGTCGTGGAACAGCTTCATGTTGAGGTCGTTGTCTTCAACGACCATCACGGTCTTGGCCGATCCGTTCGTCTTTTTCGGCGCTTCCACCGTTTCGACGTTGGGCGCATCAGTCATTTCCAGCCCCCTTCGACAATTGTATGTCCTGCCTGGACCTCCGAGACAAGGACGATCCGGCAGGCCTTGGCGCAGACCGGCAAGCAAGCCATCTTCTCGTATCCAAATTCTACCCTATAAACGGTATACTTAACCAAAGTTAATAATTCGTTAGCATTTTACAAAAGGTCCAATCAAGTGGGCATGGGCCGGACGGGCGCTTGGGAATCCGGGGTGCGTATGCGAATCGGCGTGGATCTCGGCGGCACCAAGATCGCGGCGATCGCCTTGGGCGAGGCGGGCGAGGTCCTGGCTCGCCGGCGCCGGGCCAGCCCGCGCGGCGACTATGGGGGCACGGTCGCGGCGGTGGCCGAACTGGTCGCCGGCCTGGAGCGCGACTTGGGGCGTCCGGGCAGCGTCGGCATCGGCATACCGGGGGCCGTCTCTCCCGCCAGCGGATTGGTCAAGAACGCCAACTCGACCTGGCTCATCGGCCGACCCTTCGACCGGGACCTCTCCGCCGCGCTGAACCGGCCCGTGCGGGTCGATAACGATGCCAACTGCTTTGCCCTTTCGGAGGCCATCGACGGCGCCGCTGCGGGCGCCGGGGTCGTCTTCGGGATCATCCTGGGCACCGGTGTGGGGGGCGGGATCGTGGTCGGCGGCCGCACGATTCTCGGCCGCAACGCGATCGCCGGCGAATGGGGGCACAACCCCCTGCCCTGGCCGAGCGACGAGGAACGGCCGGGAGCGCCCTGCTACTGCGGACGGTTCGGCTGTATCGAGACCTTTCTCTCCGGTCCCGGCCTGGCGCGGGACCATGCCGCGGCCGGCGGGAAGAGCGTGGCCGCGGAGGAGATCGCAGTCCGCGCGGCGGAGGGCGATGCGGCGGCCGAGGCGGCCTTGCGGCGGTACGAAGACCGCCTCGCCCGGGCGCTTGCCTCGGTAATCAACCTACTGGACCCGGACGCCGTGGTGCTGGGCGGCGGCCTCTCCAACCTGGCAAGGCTTTACGAAGCGGTGCCCGAAAAGCTATCGGCCTTCGTATTCTCCGACCGGGTCGATACCCCGATACTGGCCCCCAAGCACGGCGATTCGAGCGGCGTACGCGGCGCCGCGTGGCTCTGGCCGCCGGAGGAAGCCGCCGCATCGGCAGACGGCGCGGACCAGCCGTGACCACCCTATGCCGCGACTGTCTGGCGCTGTTCCCGGCCTCGCCCGAAGACGGGCGCTGCCCGGCGTGCGGCGGGCCGCGCTTGAGGAGCCACCCGGAACTCGAGCAGCTCGCCATCGCCCACATCGACTGCGACGCATTCTACGCCAGCGTGGAGAAACGGGACCGGCCCGAACTGCGCGACCGGCCGGTTTTGATCGGTGGCCGGCGGCGCGGCGTGGTCGCCGCGGCCTGCTACGTCGCACGGCTCTATGGCGTACATTCCGCCATGCCCATGTTCAAGGCGCTCAAGGCCTGCCCCGGGGCCGTGGTCTTGCCGCCCGACATGGCCAAATACCGGCGTGTCGGCCATGAGGTCCGGCACATGATGCGCGCGCTGACGCCGCTGGTGGAACCCCTCTCGATCGACGAGGCCTTCCTGGACCTCTCGGGCACCGAGGCCCTGCACGGCGGTCCGCCCGCCCGCAGCCTGGCCGGGCTCGCGAGGCGTATCGAGCGGGACTGCGGGCTGACCGTCTCGATCGGCCTCAGCTACAACAAGTTCCTGGCCAAGGTCGCCTCGGACCTGGACAAGCCGCGCGGCTATGCCGTGATCGGCCGCGCCGAGGCCCGCGGCTTCCTGGACGACAAGCCGGTCGGCATCATCTGGGGCGCCGGCGCGGCCCTGCAGAAGGCCCTGGCACGCGACGGGATCACCAAGGTGGGCGACCTCTGGGCCCATGAGGAATTGGATCTGATAGCCCGCTATGGCGCCATGGGCCGGCGCCTGTACCGCTTCGCGCGCGGCGAGGACGGCCGGCGGGTCGAGCCCGACGCCCCGACAAAGAGCATTTCGGCGGAAACCACGTTCGACGAGGATATCGCGGATCTGGACGCGCTGTCCGCACGGCTTTGGCCGCTCTGCGAAACGGTGTCCCGCCGCCTGAAACGCGCCGATTTCGCCGGCCGGACCGTGACCTTGAAGCTCAAGACCGCGGAGTTTCGTCAACTCACCCGCAGCCGGCGCCTGTCCGACCCGACGCGCCTGGCCGAGGAGCTGTACCGCACCGCCCGGCAGGTCCTGGCGCGCGAGGCCGACGGCCGTCGCTTTCGCCTGATCGGCGTCGGCGCGAGCGACCTGGTCGACGCGCTCCAGGCCGACCCGCCCGATCTGGCGGATCCGGGCCGTGCCCGGCGGGCCAAGGTGGAAGGGGCGATCGACGCGGTCCGCGCCAAGCTGGGCGATAAGGCGATCGACAAGGGCCGCGCCCTCGCGAGGCGACCGCGCCGCGGGGACAGCTCGTCCAATACCAAAGGTCACTGATAATGACTCATTTCATGGGAGCGGATCGGGTCGCCCGGGTAGGCGCGGTGCGCAGCGCGATGCGCGCATCGGGCAAGCGCCGCAACGCACACGGCGCCCCGATGCGCCCCACCCGGAGGGCCGGGCGATTTTAGCCGCCAGCCGCGTTGCGCGCCGCTTGTTGTACCAGCACAACGGCGCAGCGCGCGCCTTGCTGGCGGCCAAAATCGCCTCGGTGAAATGCGTCATTATCAGTGACCTTTGGTATTAAGGGCAGTCCGGCGGGGGCAGGGCTTCCAGCTGCTCGAGCGAGGCCTTGAGCGCGAAATCGGTGTAGTCGAACTCCAGCTGGTCGACCACGCCGTTGGCATAGATTCGTAGCGCCTGCTCGTGGTCCGGCTCGGGCGACTGTTCCTCGGTATCGAAATAGGCCATCTGCATGCGCCAGGACGCGACACCCGTGATCAGCGGCGAGTCGAAAGACGGCGCCGTCCCGGCCGGGATCGTCCTCGCGACCGCGGCGTTCACGCCGAACAGCCCCTCCCGGCCGGTGCCGTCGAAAACGGTCCGCCACAACAGAAGCTCCTTGCGCACCGCCGCCGCCAGGACGTCCTGGCTGTGCTGCGTCGGAAAGACCGTTCCCACCGGCAGGATCAGCACCCGCTCTTCGGGGGCGCTGTAGTCGACCCGGCCTCCCAGGCCCGGGCCCTCGAGCCGGGCCTTGCCACGGGTCTCCTCGGGAGCTTCGCCGTCGTCCGCCCGGCGTACGGCGAAGCGGTAGGATAGGCCGTCCTTGGATTCCCAGGCGTCCAGGGTCCAGCTGCTCTCGAAGTCATGCCCCTGGGAACTGGTCAGAACCATGCGCGTGCGCTGGTTGATCGTCCAGCCGTCGCAGCCCTCGATCCATTTGAACTCGATCCGGCCGCTGGCGTGGGTCACGCCGGGGCTGCCGTGCGATTTGCCGAGGCTCAGCTTGTAGACCGCGAAGTGCGGGGCGATGGCCGCCGCCGAAACCGGGGCGCCGCCGGCAGCCACCGACAAGGCCAGAACGGCGGCCAGACCGGGGAACGATTTGAAACCGAAAAACCCGCGGTGGCTGAACATTTGCGCAATCCTCTCACCAAAACGAAGCCGAGTCCGACCGGCCAGGCAAGCCTCTCGGCCGTCCGTGTGATCTGGCCAGCACAGCAGCCGATTTCAAGCGCGCACCGGAATCGCGCCTGCGCCTTTCGCTCCACGAAGGCCGGATCCAGGCCCGGCAAAGCCTGCCGCGGGGCAGGTCTTGCCGCCGCCGAAGAGGCGAAAAGCCTGTCAAATACGGTCCCCGGTCTGGCACGCCCCTTGCGTGGAGTCCCGCATTCGAAACTTCGGCCCGAACGACATGGGGATGACGAGCCGCGATGCAGAGCACACCGGTCCGATACGACGAAGTCCGCCGCCCCGCGCGCCTCAGGCGCAGGATCGCCGGCAACGCCTGGCGCCTCGACAAGGCGGGCCGCAAGCTGGTGGAGGACCTGCTGGAGGCCACAGCCGAGGCGGAGCGGCGACTCGCCGAGCAACGCGCGCGGATCCGCTACCTTGAAGACCTGTCGATCACCGACGAGCTGACCGGGCTCTTGAACCGGCGCGGCTTTCACGTGGAACTGGACCGGGCGCTGGCACGGGCCCAAAGGCGGGGCGAAACCGGGGTCCTGCTGCTCTGCGACTTGAACAATTTCAAGCCGATCAACGACACCTTCGGCCACCCGGCCGGCGATGCCGTGCTGTGCGCCGTGGCCGGGCTCCTGTGCCGCCGGACCCGGCGCAGCGACTATGTGGCCCGGCTGGGTGGCGACGAGTTCGCGGTCCTGATGACCGATACCGCGCCGACGCGGGCCGGGTCGCGTGCGGCCAGGCTGCAGGCGCAGCTGAACCAGCTCCGGATTGAGTGGGAGGACGCCAGGATCCCGGTATCCGCCGGCTTCGGCCTCGAAGCCTATGATGGCCGGAGCCGGCCGGACAGCCTGATGATCGCAGCCGACCGGGCGCTCTACCGCGGCAAGCAGCCGAGACTGGTCGAGGCCGGTTGATCCCGGAGCGGGCGTAGCCACCCGGACGTCTGGAGGTGCGGGCGGCCGGCCGTTAGACTGCGCGGCCATGAAGTTCCCGCGCACCCTACGCCTGGACACCTCGGACCTCTATGTCTTCCGCTTGGCGGCGGAACCCGGGGAATGGGCGGTGCCGGGCAGCTTCGCCTTCCTCGGGCGCGATCCGGGCGATTTCGACACCAAGGAGAAGCTGGCCTTTCGAAGCGGCTGGCTCGGCACCGAGAGTTTCGGCCGCGCCACCTTGAGCGAGGTCGCGGAGATCGGCGAGGCCGAGTTCTTCCAGGTGGTCGAGCGCCTCGCCCGGCACTTCGTCGAGCGCTACGGCGCGCCCGGCCTGGCCGCCGCCCTGCCGGCCGCGCGCGAGGAAGCCGACCACGCCGCCTCGCTCTGCGAGCACGAGACCCGCACCCTGCTGGCCCTGGAACGCGAGCACGACACGGCGGGCCTGGTCGAGCGGTTCAGGGTGATCCGGCCGGAACGGGCGCGAGACCACACCCGAATTTGGGAGATCCTGCCCGACGAGGAGGAAAGCGGAGGCTCCGGCTGAACGTTGGATCTGCCGGCCCGGTGTCGGGCTGGTGGGTTGATGCCGCTTTATGTCCGCGGTTTCAGATTTTCCGGGTCGTAGAGTGGTTCGTAACCAACGCCGGCCACCTCGACCGGGTAGGTATCGCCGAAGTACTCCACCTGGAACCTCTTGCCTTTGACGGCGTGCTCGTGAGGCAGATAGCCGAGAGCGATGTTCTTGCCGATTGTCGGGCCGTAGGCGATAGATGTGGTGAAGGAACGGCGCCCCTCCGAATCGGCCAAGGTCTCGCCTGTTTCAGGATCCATTATGGGCAGAACACCGACGGGATAACGCGCCACACCCTTGGAATCCCGATCATCGGTGATCACCAAGGTGCAGAGCATGGCCGGCTGGTGATCCCGGGCGCGGTGCTCTAGATAGGCAGCCTTGCCAATGAAGTCGGCGTCCTTGACTTTGGGGCGCGCCAGGTCGGCCTCCAGAAGATTGTACTCGGTCAAGAGGTCCGCGTTCTGCAAGCGCAAGCTCTTTTCCAACCGGCGGGAATTGGCATAGGTCTCCACACCGAAGGGCATGACGTCCCGGGCGCGGATGGCATCCCAAACGGCAAGGCCGTCTTCAAGGGGAAGTTCTCATGGCCGAGGGCCTCGGGGTCCTCCACCACCTTTTGCAGGGTCGTCCTGGCATTGGGACCCCAAAGCCCGATGGTGGTGAAGTCGGTCGACACATCGGTGATCTCGACGTCGTAATCCAGATCCTCCGCCATGCGTTTCATATAGACGAAATCTCGATTACCCGCATCCGCGCCGTCGACGAAGCGAATGCGGTCCGCCATGCGAAAGACCGTGAAGTCGGCCTTGACCATGCCCTTGTCATCGAGGAAGTGGGTGTAAATGCCCTTGCCGACCCGATCGTCGCCGCCGACCTTGGCAACGCAGAGGTACTCCATGAATTTCACGTGATCCGGGCCGGTCACATCATAGATGGCGAAGTGAGACAGATTGACCATACCGACGTCGGCGCTCATTTCGAGGTGCTCGGCGTTTGAAACGCGCCAAAAATGGCGATTGTCCCATTCGTTTTCGCGGACCGGCACCCGATCGGCATACCTTTCCAACAAATGTTCGTTGCTGGCATAGCCGTGGGCGCGCTCCCACCCGCCGAGCTCCATGAAATAGCCGCCGAGTTCCTTCTCGCGCTCGTAGAACGGACTGCGGCGCACACCCCTGCCGCCCGCAAAGGGCTCTCGCGGATGGACGGCCGGATTGTAGATCTTCATCGCGGCTTCGGTGCAGCGGGCATGGATGAAGTCTTCGTCGGTTTGGAAGGGATAGAAGCGCGCATAGTCGATCGCGTGATGATCGATCTCCGTTCGTCCGTCCGTCATCCAGTCGACCAGCAGCTTGGCCAGGCCGGGGCCGTCCTTGATCCAGATCGCCACGGCATACCACAGACCGCGGACCTTCTGGCTTTCGCCCATCGACGGACCGCCGTCCGTCGTCACCTGGAGCAGGCCGTTGAAGGAGCGTTTTTCGTCGTACCCCAGTTCCGCGAGGATCGGGGTCAATTCCATCGCGCGCTCCATCGGCGCCATCACCTGGTCGATTTCCAGGTCGCGCTGCGAGGGAGAGAGGCGCGCTTCGGTCTTCTCCAGCAGGTCCCGCGGGTGGCAGAGACGCGGCTCCGTTTCCTCGTAGTAACCCCATTCGATCATGCCGCCCTCGGTGGTCTTGGGGTCGCCCGTGTCACGCATGTAGGCGGAGTTGCCCTGGTCGCGGAGAAGCGGCCAGCCGATCTCCTTGCCGGTTCCGGCGAATTCCTCGTAGGGACCGAACCACGAAAGCGGATGGTCGACCGGCATGACCGGCAGGTCCTCGCCGGCCATGCCGGCGACGACACGTCCCCAAAGCCCGGCACAGACGATGACGTAATCGGCCATGATCTTGCCGCGCGGGGTTTCGACGCCCTTGATGCGCCCCTTCTCGATGATCAGTCCGGTGGCGGGCGTGTTGGCGAAGGCCTTCAGCTTGCCGCTCTTCTCCGCATTCTCGACCAATAGGCCGCAGACAACCTGGGAGCGGGGCACGACAAGCCCGGCATCGGGATCCCACATGCCCCCCTGCACCAAGTCTTCCTCGATCAGCGGAAACTTTTCCTTGATCTCCGCGGGGGTCACAAGCCGCACGCCGGTCCCAAAGGCCTTTCCGGAAGCAACCTTGCGCTTGATCTCGTCCATGCGGCCATCATCGCCGACCCGGGCGATTTCAAGCCCGCCCACCTTGGCGTAGTGTCCCATCCTTTCGAAGAAGTCGATGGAGTAGCGTGTCGTCCAACAGGAGAGGAAATCATGGCTGGTCGCGTAACAGAAATCGGATGCATGCGATGTCGAACCAATGTCCGTCGGGACCGCCGATTTGTCGATGCCGACGATATCGTCCCAGCCCCGCTCTACCAGGTGGTGGGCCACCGAGGCCCCCACGATTCCACCCAAGCCGATGATGACGACTTTCGCTTTTTCCGGAAGCTCTGCCATTTGTTTTCTCCCGAAACCGGGCCGACAAACTGGACCCCTTGAATCCATACCCCCCTATTAGAAATCCCCTGGTGCCTAAATGCAATTACAGTGGACGGTGCAGGCGCGACATCGAGATAAGAAACGAGACCGTCATTCGTTTCTTGCACCTTAAGTCTGCTTTTGGCTGAGGCTGTTGAACGATCCGCAAGGTCACGGTCATCCCCGAGAGCTCCTACGACCCGGAGAACGCCCGTCCCAGGGCGTGAGCGCGGCGGACCGGGCAGACGGCCTTGTGGCGGTGCGTCCGGCACGGTTAGGATGAGTCTGTTCAATCGAGAACGAGACCCCTCAGGGTCCGCGAAACGGGAGGAAGACACCGATGGCCAAAGTGCAGATGTCGATAAACCTGGGCGTACCCGCCGAGCAGGTGTGGGAGCTGATCGGCAGCTTCAACGCCCTGCCCGACTGGCACCCGGCAGTCGAGAAGAGCGAGATCGAGGGCGAGGGCACCGGCTCCATCCGGACCCTCCATCTGGCCGGCGGCGGCGGCACGATCCGCGAGCGCCTGGAGCAGATCGACGACGCAGGCAAGGTCTACAGCTATTCGATCCTGTCGAGCCCGCTTCCGGTGCTGAACTACAGCTCCACGCTGCGCCTGCGCGAGGCCGAGGACGGCTCGGGCTGCACCGTGGAGTGGGAAAGCGACTTCCAGCCGTCCGGCGCGCCCGAGAACGACGCGGTCGAGGTCATCCAGGGCGTCTACCAGGCCGGCTTCGACAACCTCAAGAAGATCTTCGGCGGCTGACACCGGGGCCCTGGCCCAGCACGGAAGACCGGAGCATGCCGGCGGCCGCCGGAACCGGCCTGCCGGCGACCCTGGCCGAGACCGCGCGCATCTATCTGCGGCCGGTCGGACTGACCTGCGGCAATGCGGCCGAGAAGTTCCTCGCCGCCGGGCAGGCCAAGCGGCTTGCCGGAGGCCCCTGGGTCTTCGCCGCCTGCGAGGTCGCGCTCCGCGCCCCCGAAGGTATCCGGCGGGCGGTCGCAAGCCTCGCGGAGATCGAGGCCTGGGCCGAGCGCCTGGCACCGCGGCTGCGCGACGGTCTTTCGGCGCAGCTCGGCCGGCTGACCGTCCCAAGGCGCGCGCCCGGCGGCGGGCCGCTCGAGCGGCCCTGGATCATGGGTGTGGTCGACGCGTCTTCCGATCCGGAGACCGCCGTGGCCCAGGGCCGGCATCTGGCCGCGGCCGGCGCCGACATCCTGGAAATCGGCGGCGCGTTCGGCGCGGCATCCCTCGACGCGGCACGGTTTCGCCCGATCCTGCTAGGGCTTGCCGCGGACCCGTCCCTCGGGCGCGCGCTCCTGTCGGTCGAGGCCAGCCACCCAGAGGTGATGGCCGAGGCGCTGGCCGCCGGAGCGGCCGTCATAAACGGCCTGCCCGCCCCGACCGGCGACCCGGACAGCTTGGCGGCCGCCGCCCGAAGCGGCGCGCAGGTCGTGCTCACGCACGGGCGGGGCGACTCCGACGCGACGAGCCACGATCCGGACTACGCCGACGCGCCGCTCGATGTCTTCGACGTCCTCGAGGCCCGGACCGACGCCTGCGTCTCCGCCGGCATCCCCCGCGCGCGCCTGATCGTCGATCCGGGCCTGGGTTTCGGCAAGCGCCCGGAGGACAATCTGGCGATCCTGCGCGCGCTCGCGCTCTACCACGGGCTCGGCTGTCCGGTCCTGCTCGACGTGGCGCGCGAGGATTTGACCGGCGAGCTGGACCGCGGCTTTCCACCGAGGGGGCGCCTGTCCGGCTCGCTCGCCGCCGCGGTCCACGCCCTGGACCAGGGCGTGCAGATCCTGAAGGTGCGCGACGTGGCCGAGTTCCACCAGGCGCTCGACCTCTGGCGGCGCCTCACCGGCCTCGCATAGCTCGTCCCGGTCGGCGGCCAAGATCGCAGGTGTCGCGGTCTTGGCCCTGTCCGGTTTGTTGCCGTAGTTCCGGTAGACGAAGTCCGGCGGCGCCTCGCCGGTTTCCGACTTGGCCAGGTCGAGCATGACCTGGTGGTGCGGCGAGAGCTCGCAGGCCGGGTCCGTGTCGGCAGCGTTCCCGGTGATCGCGAAGGCCTGGCAGCGGCAGCCGCCCCAGTCGAGCTCGCGCCGCTCGCAGGACCGGCAGGGCTCGGGCATCCAGTCGGTACCGCGGAAGCGCAGGAAGGCCTCGGAGTTCTCCCAGATGTCCTCCAGGCTGCGCTCGAGGACAGTGTCGAAGGTAAAGCCGGTGATCGTTTCCGCCGCGTGGCAGGGCAGCACCTTGCCCGACGGCGAGACGTTCAGGAAGCGCCGCCCCCAGCCGCCCATGCAGGCCTTGGGCCGGCGCGCGTAGTAGTCCGGCACGACGTAGTCGATCGCGAAGCGGCTCTTGAAGCGCTCGCGCGCCGCGTCGACGACTTCGATCGAACGGTCGAGCTGGGCGCGAGTCGGCAGCAGCGCGGCCCGGTTCTCGTAGGCCCAGCCGTAGTACTGGACATGGGCGATCTCGATGCGGTGGGCGTCCAGCTCGACCGCCATCTCGAACATGGCCTCCAGGTGGTGCAGGTTCTGGCGGTGCACGACCATGTTGAGGGTGACCGGCAGGCCCGCGGCGCGCACCCTCCGCGCCGCGTCGATCTTCTTCTCGTGCGCGCCCCGGTAGCCGCCGATCCGGTCGCCGCCGGCCGCCTCGCTGTCCTGAAAGGAAACCTGCACGTGGTCGATGCCGGCCGCCACCAGGGCCTGCAAACGGTCCTCGGTCAACAGCACGGCCGAGGTGATGAGGTTGGCGTAGAGCCCGGCGTCGCGCGCCTCCTCGACGAGGCGCTCCAGGTCCTTGCGCACCAGGGGCTCGCCGCCGGAGAAATGGATTTGCAGCGCGCCCAGATCGGCGATCTCGCGGATCACCCGGCACCAGGTCTCCGTGTCTAGCTCGCCGGCGGCCCGCTCCAGCTCCAGGGGGTTCGAGCAATAGGGGCACTGCAGCGGGCAGCGATGGGTCAGCTCGGCCAGCGCGGCCAACGGTGGCTCAGGCGCGTTCATGCGGTCATCACTCCCTTGTCCGCAAGGTCCTGCAGCAGAGCGTTCACGTCCTTTTCGATGACCGCGCGGTCAGCGTCGAAGGTCTTCGCCAGGTCGTCGACGATCGCCGACACGCTGGCCGCGCCGTCGCAGCGCTTGATCACCTCCAGCGCGATCGGATCGGGCACGAAGAGCCGCTCGGGCGCGAGCACCATCCAGGTGTCGCGCCGCTTGTCGAAACGGAGCTTGACGCCCGGCGGCAGGCGCGGAACCGAGTCCGCCGAGATGGTGACCGGTCCGCTCATCGCCGGTCCTCCGGAACGAAGGCGCCCGGCGGGATGTGCCCCGGCGCGACGTAGGCGTGGTAGAGCGCGTCGAGCTGGGCCCAGAGCACGTCGGTCTTGAAGCGCACCGCGCCCAAGATCGCCTCCTGCTCGGCGCGCGTCCCGGCCCTCTCGATCACGTGGGCGAGGGTGAACCTGACGTCCTTTGGGGCCTCGTTGAGCCGGCGCTTGAAATAGGCGATGGAGCGTTCGTTGGCGAAATCGTAGTGCTCGAGCAGCCCGGCAATCCGCTCCTCGTGGATCTTCGGCGCGAAGAGCTCGGTCAGCGAGGAGGCCAGGGCCTCGAGCAGCGAGCGGTCGCGCACGAAGCGGACGTAGGCATCGACCGCGAAACGCGTCGCCGGCAGGATGCCGCGGGTCGACATGACATAGTCGCGCTCCAGGCCGACGGCCTCGGCCAGCCGCAGCCAGCGCTCGATGCCGCCCTCGTTGTCGCCGGCGCCGTCGTGGTCCTCCATGCGGCTGCGCCACACGCGGCGCAGCGCGGGGTCGTCGGTGCGCGACATGAGCGCCGCGTCCTTCATGGGGATGCTGGCTTGGTAGTAGAAGCGGTTCAGCACCCAGGCCTGCACCTGCCCGTGATCGCACTGGCCGCCGTGCAGCAGCTTGTGGAAGGGGTGCAGGTTGTGATAGCGCGTCGCGCCGATCTCGCGCAGCGCCGTCTCCAGCTGTTCCGGGCTCATGAGGGCGTCCGGCGCCAGGTCCTGCACGTCGGGCCGTAGGCTCACAGAACGATCTCCATGCCGTCGTAGCCGATCTCCCAGCCGGCGGCCTCGGCCTCGGCGCGCTCGGGGGAGTCGGCCAGGAGGACCGGATTGGTGTTGTTGATGTGGAGGAAGACCTTGCGCCCGATCCCCAGCGCGGCGAAGG
The DNA here is from genome assembly GCA_947258885.1 of uncultured Kiloniellales bacterium. GTDB lineage: Bacteria > Pseudomonadota > Alphaproteobacteria > Kiloniellales > JAKSDN01 > CAMYKD01. The sequence goes on from CAMYKD010000065.1 coordinate 27,025, forward strand.
CGGCGATGGTCCCGTCGGGCCCGGCCATGCTCAAATGGCCCATGCGCCGGCCGGTCTTGACGCCGGCCTGCTGCACGACCATCTCGTCGTCCCGCCAAAGCGTCCCGTCGAACATCACCAGCGGCGCTCCCTCCAGTCTCTCTCCGAGCCCCGGCGGTATCGCCGCGCAGCCGGGGATGTAGTAACAATAGGCCTTGCCGCCGCGTTCGGCCAGCCGCAGACCAATCGTGTCCTCCGCGACCGTGCCGAAGTTGGCCCCGGCGCCGGCATCTTCCAGATACAGGGCCACCTTGCCGGGGACGGTGAAGGGCTCGATCACGACGCCGCTCGGCCGGCCGTCCTTGGCCGCCGGCTCGAAGGTCCGGTCCAGGTCGATCCGGCGGCGATCCACGAACGCCGGGTTCAGCACGTTGAAGATGCTGTTCCCGTCGAGCACGGAAAGCACCCGGCCGGTGCCGTAGACCGCCAGCGGATGGCTCTCGCGCAGGGTCAGGAGGCCCGACACGTGGTCCACGTCGCCGTTGGTCAGCACCACCGAGACGATCGGGCTGTGGCGCACGCCTTCCTTGGGATGGAGCTGCGGGTTGTCGTTTATCTGCTGGCGCAGGTCGGGCGAGGCATTCAGCAGGACCCAGTTCCGCCCGTCGGCGCTGACCGCCAGGGAGGATTGGGTGCAGGGACGCGCCGCCGGATCGCCCGCGCGTGCGCGCCGCGATGCTTCGTTGTTGCTGTTCCACTGGGGAAAGCCGCCGCCTGCCGCAGCCCCCAGGACAAGGACGCGCAGCGCCATCCGGTCGTCATCCGTCGAGAAACAGGGCGCGCAAAAGACCGACCCCGGTTCGGCCCCTTAGAGCTGGGACCGAGCACCGGGGCCGGCACTTAAACGCGTTTCACCCGGTTCTTAGAGCTCGGCGCAAACGTAGGAATTGATCTCGAGGCCAACGGCAATCTCGACGATCTTCGGCGTAGTCCAAGCCATGTTGTTTCCTCCCAACGGCGTTAAATGCGACTTAGAGCTGTTCCAATATATGTACGCCGCTGCCATAAGGAAAGCCCTTTTTTTCAACCGGGTCTTGTTTCAAGCGGACGGGGTCGTGCCGAACCGCGTTTGACGCCAGCGCAAAGGCTGTCGGACCCCTTCCGCCTGACCGGCCCGAGTCACTTTTCGTACTTGATGTAGGCGAAACGCGGATCCGGCGGCGGCCCTTCCAAGGCGCCGCCAAGGGCGCCCGGCTGCCAGAGCACCACGTCTTCGATCTTCCTGGCCAGCTCGAAATCCTTGTCGGTGATGCCCTTGGCGCTATGGGTCGTCAGCCGAACCTCGACCCAGGCGTAGGAGGCCGCGATGTCCGGGTGATGGAACGCGGCCTCGGCCAGATGCCCTACGGTGTTGATCACCATGAGCGTGCCCTTCCAGCCATGGGTCTCGTAGCGGCGCCGGATGAAGCCCGCCTCGAGGCGCCACCGGGGCAGCTCGTCTTTCAGACGCGCCACGACCTCCTGGTCAGAATAGGTCCGCTCCTTGGCTCTCTCGCTCATCGATTTTCCTCTCCAGATCCTCTCTCGGACGCGGGCCGCCGCGAAACGGCGGCGGTTACGTCACAATCGGCGGCGGCCGCTTGTCGAACCAGGGCCGCGCCTGTTCGAGCTGGCCGGCGAGGCGGAACAAGGCCGCCTCGTCGCCGAAGCGCGCGGCGAACTGGATGCCGATCGGCAGGCCGGCCTCGTTCCAGCATAGCGGCAGCGAGGCCGCCGGCTGGCCGGTCATGTTGAACAGCATCGTGTTTGCGGTTGTCTCGAAGACCTCCTTGGACAAGACATCCAGGACCCTGTCGAGCAACCTCTTGATCGGAAACCTCCGCAGGATCGCGAGCTGCGCCGCCTCCGAGGCCTTCAAGTCGAAATGACCGATCGGCACCGGCGGGTAGGCCATGGTCGGGGTCATGAACAGGTCGTGGTTTTCGAAGAAGGCCGCGACGCGACGCCCCGCCAGATAGGCCGCTTCGAGCGCTTCGGCATAGTCCACGCCGGTCATCTTGCAGCCGATCAGGCCGAGGATCCAGGTCTGCGGCTCGAAGCCCCGAGGCGTGGGCCTTCGTCCCATGGACCGGCCGGCGGATGCGATGGCATGCCCGACTTCGCCCGCCAACAGCAGCAGGTAGGCCCGGACAAGCTCGCCGCTCTCGAAATCCGGCATGGCCTCTTCGACGTGGTGCCCCAGGGACTCGCAGAGCTTTGCGGCATCGACGAGCGCCGCCACGCAGTCAGGATGGGTCGCCTGGCCGAATAGCGATCTGCTCGTGAAGGCGATGCGCAGGCGGCCCGGGTCGCGCCCGACCTCGTCCAGAAACGGGCGCGGGACCGGCGGGGCGCTGTAGGGCGCGCCGAGGTCCGGACCCTGGGTCGCATCCAGCATCGCCGCGCTGTCCCGCACGCTCCGGCTGACCACGTGGTCCTGGATGAAACCGCCCCAGCCGTCGCCGACATCGGGCCCCAGGGGATTGCGCCCGCGAGTCGGCTTCAATCCGAACAGGGCGCAGCAGGACGCCGGGATGCGGATCGAGCCGCCGCCGTCGTTGCCGTGTGCGACGGGAACGAAGCCGGCCGCCACCGCCGCCGCCGCCCCGCCGCTGGAGCCGCCCGGCGTATGATCCGGGTTCCACGGGTTGCGCGTCGCCCCCCTGAAGCGCGGCTCGGTCACCGGCATGATGCCGAATTCCGGCGCGTTGGTCTGCCCGACGACGACCAGGCCGGCGCGACGGTAGCGGGCGGCCATCTCGCTGTCGCGCTCGGCGACGTAATCCGCGAGAAAGCGGCAGGACGCGGTCAGCGGCTGTCCGGCGTAGGCCGCCAGGAGGTCCTTGAGCAGGAACGGCACCCCCGCGAAGGGACCGTCGGGCAGCGGCCCGCCGGCCGCGGCGCGGCCCTGTTCGTACATCGCGTGCACCACGGCGTTGAGCCGCGGATTGCGCGCCTCGATCCGCTCGATGGCGCAGGCCGCCAGCTCCGCCGGCGCGACCTCCTTTTTTCGCACCAGGTCGGCCAGCCCCAGGGCGTCATGGCTCTCGTAGTCTTCGGCAATGGACATCGGCGTTCGGCCCCCCGCGTCCCTGGGCATATCTTCAGTCTTCAACTTTCAGCTCGATGCGCGGCAACTCGTCCGCTGCACGGAAGACCGTCCAGTTTCTCTCCGAAATTCCTTGGAATGCGGCGGCGAATCGTTCCTCTTGATCGTCCTGCGGCGACACGTTGCGTATGAAGACGTGGACCACCTGTCCGCGGTGCCGCTTGGCGACGGTGCCGTAGATCTCCGGGTCCTTCTCGCCCGAATCGCCGACCAGGACGAACTTCCGACGGGGATAGGCGCGAAGAATCGATTCTATGGTCGGGATCTTGGAGTCTTCCGGCGCGGCGAAGAGGTCGAAGAAGGTTCCGTCCTTCAGGCGAAACGACCTCAGGTGAAAGGCGCCCGGGGGAAACCCCTCGCGTGCCATGAAGGCCGAAAGCACCGGGAAGAGCTGCCAGGGCGAGGAGGACACGTAGTGGAAAGCGGCGCCGGCCTCGGCCCATTGGCCGTAGGCCCGTGCCATGCCGGGTACGTCGCGGAACTCGCGCAGGAAGGTGTTGGCCAGGAGCTCGCGCTTGTCGGTCACGACGCTGACCTTGACGGTGTCGTCGATGTCGGAGATGACAGACAGTCCCTCTGGGTCGAGAAGCTGGACCCGTCCGGAGAACCGCCGCCGGTCGCTCTCGCGCATGACGGCCTCGAACGGCAGCCACGCGTTTCCGGAAAGGTCCGCGAGCCCTTCCCGGTCCAGGCGGAGACGCCCCGTGAAGTGGCCGTTGGCCTCCGACCGGCCCAGGGCGAACGTCCGGCCGTCGAGCCGGACCTCCAGCTTCTTGCCACGCTCGTTGTCGACCAGGAACATCCGGGCGCGCTCGCGAAACCGCTCGTCGTCCCGCGCCGCCGGGTCGAGCTCGAGTTGCTCGAGCAGCGCTTCGATCACCGCCGTGCGCCAGACGGAGTCATCCTCCGGCTCGAATATCCAGCCGTGGACCGGGATGATCCACGCCATTGACTCTTTGTCGAGCTGCGCTGCGGTCGGGAAGAATATGACCTCTTCGTCGGCCTTGATCGAAGACGCGCAGGCCCCTCCCGACAGGGAAACGCCGGCCGCCAGGAGCGCCCCTGCCATCCAACTACGCAATTTGCAGCTATCGACCATGGCTTCAATGCCCTGCTGTTGTGCCCGCCGTCAGCCCGCAGGGCCGCCGCGCCGGGCGATCAGGCCGCGACCCGGATCGTAGCCATAGATCGCCAGCGCCATGAAGACCAGCGTACAGATCACCACGACCGCGAGCGCCTCCAGGTTCACCTGACCATAGAGCGCGAAGCGGATCAGTTCGACGGCGTAGGTAAAGGGGTTGGCGGCGCAGATCCAATGCAGGACCAGACTCGATTCCTGAATGCGCCAGAGCGGATAGAGCGCCGAGGAGGCGAAGAACATCGGGAAGATGACGAAGTTCATCACGCCGGCGAAGTTCTCCAGCTGCTTGATGACGGAGGACAGCAGCAGACCCAGCGCCCCCAGCATGAGTCCCGAGAGCACCAGCGCCAGCAAGACGGTCAGGTAGCCGGCGAGAGGCGGCTGCACCTCCCAGAACCAGGCGATCGTCAGAAAGACATAGACCTGCAGGATCGAAACGATGACGCCGGCCAGGAGCTTGCAGCTCAGCAGGTACCAGCGCGGCATGGGACTGACCAGCAGGGTGCGCATGTTGCCCATCTCGCGGTCGTAGACCATGGACAGCGACGACTGCATGCCGTTGAACAGCTGGATCATGCCGATCAGGCCGGGCGTGATGTAGATCTCGTAGAGGACGTAGGTCTCGTAGGGCGGGATGATCGACACGCCCAGGACCGAGCGGAAGCCGGCGGCGAAGATGAACAGCCAGACCAGCGGGCGGACCAGCGCGGCGACGAAGCGCTCCCGCTGATGCAGGAAGCGCAGCGCCTCGCGGCCGACCACGCCGTTCAGACAGCGCAGGTATTGGACCGGCATCATCGCGGCTTGGTCCCGGTCAACGTGCCGAAGGCCTCGCGGATGTCCGCCGCCCCGGCCTGCCGCACGACCTCGTCCACCCCGCCGGCGGCCAGCACCCTGCCCTCGTGCAGGACGACGACCCGGTTGTCCGGCGCCACCTCGTCGATCAGGTGCGTCGCCCAGAGCAACCCGAGGCGCTCCTCGCGCACGAGCCGCCGCATGTGGTCCAGGATGCCCTGCCGGCTGCCGATGTCGAGGCCGACCGTGGGCTCGTCGAGCAGCAGGAGCCGCGGGCGGTGCAGCAGGGCGCGGGCGATCTCGACCCGGCGCACTTGCCCGCCGGACAGCTGGCGCACCTTGTCGCCTGCCCGCTCGCCGAGCTCCAGGCGCTCCAGCTCCTCCGCGATGCGCGCCCTGGCGAGGCTTCGGGCCATGCCGTGGAGCGCCGCGTGATACCGCAGGTTCTGGACCACCGAGAGGTCCAGGTCGAGGGTGCGTTGCTGGAAGACGACACCGATACGGGACAAGGCTTGGGACGGGTGTTCGCGCAGCTCCTTGCCGAAGACGCGGATCGATCCGCTGCGATTGTCGTAGAGCCGCGTGACCAGCGAGAACAGCGTGGTCTTGCCGGCACCGTTCTGCCCGAGCAATACGGTGAACTCCCCGGGCCGGATCGCGAGCGAGACGTCGTCCAGCGCCCGCCGCTTGCCGAAGTCGTGGGTCAGCCCCGCGATCTCGAGGGCCGGCACGTCCCGCGCCTCGTCGTCCGCCGTGTCGGTTTCGACAACCTTCACTACACTGGCCACCAAACGCCCTTTCGACAGCTGCTCAGCCGAATGAAATCGAAGAACTCGGGCGCAACCCTATCGTATTCGTGCCGGCCCGTGCTGACGATCTTCAGTCGGTAGGCCTTGCTGTTCTCAAGCTTGTACTCCTTCTGCAAGGCCGCGAAGCCCAGATCGACGGTGGCGATGGCGAAGCCCGACAGCTTCACGGCCCGAAGTGCCAGCCCCGTATTGCCAGCAGATAGGCTTGGACGGCGATGCATAGGTTGAACCCGATGACGATGCCGAGTACCACCCACAAAATTCTCTTCAGGATTTTCTTTGATTCCTTGTTGATCGTCCCTGCCCCCCTAGATGAACGACCCGCCCTTTTCTGTTCCGGTCAATCTAACGTGACGATGCCCCCAAGGGGAAGCGTCCGACGGAAATAGACTTGATGGCCCTCGGTTTGGCAACGTCCATCACGTACACGTCTTTGGAGACGCCGTTGGTGGTGAATAGCCGTTTCTCGGCCGGGCTTATGCCCAGGCCCTTGTGCTCCACTCCGACCGGCACCGTGGCGGTCACCGCCATCGTGTCGGCGTCGATCACGCTGATGGAGTTGTCCTTTGCGTTGGAGACATAGACCGTGGGCGCCGCGGCCGGGCGCCCAAGACCCGCGCCCAGGCCAAGCGCGATCAGCCAAACCAGCCACCTGTTCACCGACGCCCTCCCCCTTCTCGTACCTAGTCGTTGGCCCGCCCGGCTAGCGAAACCGGCAAGCGGTCTCCGGCTCGTCGTAACCCAGCGTGTCCAGGAGAGAGCGCTGGTGCAGATAGCCCTGCTGAGGCGAAACCGAGACCAGCGCCTTGGGCGCGGCCAGCAGAACTGGCTGCCGCAGCTGGCCGTTCCAGGCACGGAAGGTCAATTTTTGCCCCTTGAACCCGGCCAGTTCGAAATCGGGCCCCGTTATGTAGGTCGCTATCTTGTCGAAGTCCGCCGATTTGGTGCGGGTCGCCGCCTCGCCGATAACCCGGATCGGCGCCCAGACTCCATAGTCGAGCGCTGTCATGAACCGCCCGGTCATCTTGCGGAAGCGGCTCTGCAGCTGGGCGGCGCCCCAGCGCTCGTGCGTCTGGTGCCAGGACGTCGGCGTCAGACCCTGAGTGCCGGCCACGGGTCTGGGCTTCCAAGTGCGATAGGCCAGATACTCGCCGAACTCGCCGATCTCGTCGGCCACAATAAGGACATCGTAATCGACGCCCTGGGTGAAGACCGGGACCTCGGACTGCGCCGTGCGCCGGGCGTCTGGTCCGAATTCCCACGTCTTCTCGGCGACGATCTTGGCCCCGAACCGCTTGGCGGCCCGTTTGACAGCCGCCGCGTAGAGCCTGTCCCTTTCGCGCCGACCGGTCACCAGGAACCACTCCCGCCACCGCTTCGACATCAGATACTGCGCCAGTGCGTCGGCCAGCATGGCCCGGCTCGGCCGCACGTGCAGGACGTTGGCCCGGCACGATTCGTTCCGCAACGCGTCGTCCGGCGCCGCGGCGTTGAAGATCAACGCCTTCGCCGCCTCCGGCAGGTCCGCCATTTCGACGAGTTGCTCGGCAGACACGTTCAGGATGATGAAGCGGTACCCCTGGGCGAGCAGGTTCTTGAATGCCGCCATCGCATCGCCGCCCGGTGGCACGCTGACATCATGGAACTCGAAGGCCTGCTTCATGAAGCGGCCGGTGGTGTTGTTGTCCTTTATGGCCAAATGGCCGCCCCGGACTCCTTCGTCTTCCGGCGGGAGGTCGAGGTTGGACAGCTTGGGCGGCCGCTCGAGGACCTGGCCCAGGTGGGCAATACGGACCGTCTCGACCTCCTGCGCTCGACCGGGCCCCGGCGGCCAGAGCACCAGCGGCAGCAGAAATAAAAGGCCGGCCGATATTTGCCTGTCCAGACGCATTCGATTCCTCCCAGCGATCCCGGTGTTTGGCGGCCATTGTCGGAGTTGTGTCTCGCATGTCAATCGAGGCGGGACGGAGAAACGCTTTCGAATTTCGGACTTTCGCATCCTTGCGGCAGGTCTCCGGTCATGCGTCGACCGACGCCTTCACTGGCGCCGCGCGCCGCGATCGCGAGGATGGCCGGTCGATCGAAGCCATCCGAACTCCCCGAAGAGCGACCCGGGGACCGTCAAATCGAACCGAAGAAATTTTTCGTTTAGTTGATTCATTTCCGTGTTGTTAACCATTCGTTAACCATGCCATCATAGGGTGAGGTCATGCCCTTCTAGGGCCTCCTCCCTGTTCAACTTGTCCCCGTTGGGTTTCAAAACCTCAACGGGGATTTTCTTTTTGCGGATCGGAACCGGCCTCCGGCGCCGCCG